>SMYC01000207.1 GCA_004356105.1 Acidobacteriota bacterium
CCAAACTCACTACCAGAAAAGCCTTCGGATTCCGTACCTTCAAAGCTGCCGAAGTTGCTCTTTTTCACACACTTGGAGATCTACCGGAACCAGAAATGACCCACAGATTTTGCTGAGGAGGCATCTTTAGAAACAGTCCCGTTGAGATGGAGGCGCTCGCGGCATCGGCGTTGACGCGCTTCCAGTTGAGGCCTATCGCCATCACGGGAGCAAACGCGACGCCGAAGGTTCCATAGGCAAGCGTGCCGAGAAGTGCGATGAGGTCGCCATGGGCGTAAGCGAAGACCCCGGCCACGACCGCGATCCCGAGCGTTGCGGCGCGGCCCCAGAAAAGCTCGTCCCGCACCGAGCGGCCGAAGGCTTTCGGTAGATCCTGCACGAGAGCGGCCGAGCCGATGTTGAGAAACGAGTCCACGCTCGACATGATCGCTGCGAGAATACCGGCGAAGACGAGGCCCGCTAGAAGCTCTGGCGCGAAGTTCAGGAGGAACAATGGCGCCGCGTCGTCGGGTTGCTCGAGCGGGGGGAGCTTGCCTCGAGCGACGAGCGCAGGCACAGCAAGGCCGATCCCCAGCATGATGAGAACGCACATGCATTGCGTGACGCCGATGATGACCGGAAGCCATTTGAGCTTCGAACGTAAGCGGCTCGCCGGGGGGAGTCAACCCGTGGGAGCGATTTTGATAGAGTCACGGCCTATGAAGATTGCGGTCTTCGGGGCCGGTGGTATCGGCGGCTATTTCGGAGCGCGTCTTGCGGCGGGCGGCGGTGAGGTGCATCTCATTGCCCGTGGCGCGCATCTCGAGGCGCTCCGAAGCGGGGGGGTGCGCATCGTCAGCGCGAACGGGGATCTTCATCTCGAGCTCCCCGCCACCGATCGTCCAGAAGATATCGGTGGCTCTGACGTCGTTCTTTTTTGTGTCAAGTCGATGGATACCTTGGAGGCCGCAAGGCGCCTCGAGCCGCTATTGAGAGAGGGCACCGCCGTCATTACGCTTCAAAACGGTGTCGACAACGAGGAGACCATAGCTTCGGTCATCCCGTCGACCCATGTCGTCGGGGGCGTCGCCTACATTCTCGCAACGGTAACGGGGCCGGGCGTCGTGACCCATCAGGGTAAGCTCGCGCGCATCGTTTTGGGCGAGCTCGACGGGAGCAAGACCGCACGTCTCGAAGCGTTCGTCGATCTTTGCCACGCGAGCGACATCGATGTCGACCTCACGGCGACCATTCGAAAAGAGCTCTGGAAAAAATTCGCCGTGATCTGTGCGACCGCCGGTATGACCGCCGCCGTGCGGCTTCCGCTCGGGGACATTCGCGCCTCGGAAGCTTCACTTGCGATGTATCGCGAGTTGGTATCAGAAGTCGTGTCCGTTGCGAACGCATCCGGCATGGAGATGGCGGGCGACACCGTAGCAAGGATCATGGAAGTGCTCGAGACGCTCCCGGCCGAGTGGTACTCCTCGCTCCATTACGACATGACCCATGGCAAGCCGATGGAGCTCGAAGCGCTTCACGGAACGGTCAAGCGGCGTGCCCGTGAGCTGGGTGTTTCCGTGCCGATGAGCGAGGCTGTCTACGGCGTGCTCGCACCCTGGGCCACTCTTAACCTCGAGAGAAAATGAGGTTCCCAATTCTCGGATCGGTACGAGATGCGCTCGACTTCCGACAGGTCTTCGCGTCTCAGAAAGGCGAGACGCGATAGGTCATAGAAGTCGAAGCCGTTGGGCTGGAAAACGATCGTGAGGAACTGGCCCAGCTCGACAGCGTTTCGCATATCCGCGACGCTCGGCTCGATACCTTCTTGGAAGCCGGCGCCCGTTTCCCGTGGCGGGTGGATGTGCCAAAAGCCGACATAGCGCCCCCGCCAATCCGTTTGTTCGATCATCCGGACTTGGATCGAAGGCTCGGTGGTCCATGTCTTGAAATATGTCGCGACGGTATTGGCTATGATGGTCTCGAGGAGCTCGAGATCCTTCGCGCTCAGCGCGCTCTCCGAGGCGAGGCGATATAAAAGGGCGTGGAGGCCGCCCGTATTCTCGAGCAAGCGCCGGCCTTCGGACGTGCCCTCGAGATAGGAAAGCATTTCACGCGGACGGTTCCCGAGTGCTACGAGCTCACGGATGGCGGTATGAACCGGATCGGGGTAGAGCACGAGCTCGAGGCGGCCTTCGGTGAGCATCGCTTCGCCGCCGAGCTCGGGCGTGACCATCCGGTCTTCGAAGTTCAGGCTTTCGGCCATCGAGCGTTCGAACAGCGAACGGATCGCCTCGACGCCGTGCGGCGAGAGCACAGCGGTGCGGAGCTCCGCCGTCGAGACGGGATTTTGAAGCGTTGCCTGAGCGAGCTCGAGATACTGCGTCTCACGATCGCTTTGGCCGCCATGCGTGAGCGAGATCAAGAGCTGGATGAGAAACAACATGTCTTTCGCGCTTTTGTTCCGACTTTATTCCGACTTATTCCGACTTATTCCGACTTATTCGACGATACCACAATCGAACTGACACTTTTGCTACACTGAGCGCGTCATGGGCATGGATATATTGGATTTCGAGGCGCCTTTGGCCGCACTCCAAAAGGAGATCGAGTCGCTGACCGGATACCCGGCAGACGCGGGCAAAGAGCGTGAGATCGCGCGGCTTTCGACGAAACTCGACGAGATGCGGCGTGAGATCTATTCAAAGCTCACACCGTGGCAGACCGTGCAGGTGGCGCGCCATTCGCAACGACCCTACGTGCTGGATTTTATCGAGCATTTGTTCACAGGTTTCGTCGAGATTCAAGGTGATCGCCGCTTCGGAGAAGACCCGGCCATCGTCACCGGTATGGCGTGGTTTCACGACAAACCCGTCGCCGTCATCGGCCACCAAAAAGGACGCGACACCAAGCAGAAGATTCGGCGTAATTTCGGGATGGCGCGGCCAGAAGGCTATCGGAAAGCACTCCGTGTGATGCGCATGGCGGACAAGTTTGAGCGGCCTATCTTTTGTTTCGTCGATACACCTGGCGCCTATCCTGGGATCGAGGCCGAAGAGCGGGGACAGGCCGAAGCCATTGCCGTCAACATTCGCGAGATGGCGCGGATCCGAGTCCCCATCATCGTGGCCGTCACTGGAGAAGGCGGAAGCGGCGGAGCGCTCGCGGTTGCGGTTGGCGACGAGATACTCATCATGGAGCACTCCATCTATTCCGTCATTTCGCCGGAAGGATGTGCGGCGATCCTTTGGAAGGATGCCGGGCGCGCCGAAGAGGCCGCGGATGGTTTGAAGCTCACCGCGACGGACTTGCTCGAGCTCGGTCTCGTCGATCGCATCGTGCCCGAGCCGGTCGGAGGAGCCCATACGGCTCATCGCCAGACGGCTCAGATGCTGAACAAATACCTCGTCGAAGCGCTCGAGCGTTCAGAACGGTTCAGCCCGGAAGAGCGGGTCGAAGCCCGTTACCAAAAGTTTCGGCGAATGGGGGAGGTCGGGCTCGAGGTCCGAAACGGTTCATGACGTTCACGCAGATCCGCATCATCAAATGGATGCTTCTCGTGCTCTTTGTCGTCTGTGCGGGCTATGTCGTTCATCACCTTCGTGAAGGCATGCGCTCGGCTACGGCCGAGGTATTGGACATCCCGGACGAGCCGGAGAACGTTACGTCGCGCCAGGTGGAGCTCGAGCAGCTCGACTCGGAAGGAAATACGGCGTGGACCTTGAAAGCGGCGGAGAGCGTCGGTCAGACGGACTCTGGGCAACAGTTTCGCGACGCGGAGATCCACTTCTCAGGGGCGGACGGCACGCCGGTCGTGGTGACCGCGGATCTGTGCCATGTCCGCCGGGACAGCTCCGTCCATCTTCAGGGTAACGTCGTCATCCGCGACAACACCTCGCTTCGTCTCGAGGCGGAGTCCCTCGAGTTTCGCCGGTTCCCGGATCGGGTGTGGAGCACCGAGCCGGTGCGCTATTTCAAAGACGACATCGTTGGCGATGCGGGCAGCATGAGCTACATCATCAAACGGGGTGAGCTCAACCTAGACGACGGTGTGGATATGATCCTCAACCCGAGCTCCGAATCTCCGTTGCACATCACGAGCAAGTCGGCCTTCATGAACAAAACCCGCCATTGGGTGCAATATCTCGACAAGGTCGAAGTTCGGCAGAAAAGCGGGTTCTTGACTTGCAACGACCTTCAGGTCTTTTTGACCGACGACCATACAGGCATCGAGCGCATCGATGCCTTCGAGAACGCTGTCATGAATCTGGAGGTTTCGGACGAGGAAGTCGACGACGATAGCGAGATGTCGGGCGCTTTGACATCGCAGGCCGGGTCGAAGCGCCTTTCGGCCGAGCGCCTCGAGATGCTCTTTCGCCCCTCCGGCGAAGGCCTCGAGCGGGTGCGCGCTCTCAATGGCGGCCGGCTCGAACTGCGGCTACCGGACAACGCAACCGAGGGCTATCACAAGGAGCTGACTGGCCATACGCTCGCCTTTGATTTCGACGAACAAGGCGAGATCACGAAGCTTCGGGGGCGCGGCGGCGTGACGCTCGTTCTGATTCCAGTGAGCGGCGACGACGGTGCACGCACGATCATAAGGGCGCGGCGGATCGAAGGCGACTTCGATCCCATGACCGGTGACCTCGTGGACGCGCGGTGCACGCGCGCCGTTGAGTTCGAGCAAGGCGACGTTCGCGCCACGGCGGGGGAAGGCATCTTCCGCGGGGCCGACTCGAAGCTCATTCTCATAAAGTTGCCTCGACTCTGGGACCCGCGCGCAAGCCTCGAAGCTCGAAGGATCGTCGTGGATATCGAGACGGGCAACGTCAGAGGTATCCGGGACGTTCGCTCTTCCTCCGCGGGCGGGTCAGGAGGTGTGGGATTGTTTCCGTCGACCGAAAAAGAACCCGTTTATTTTGTCGCGGATCATCTGTTCTACAATCGGAGCCGCGAGCTCGCGGTCTATACCGGCGGCGCACGAGGCTTCCAGGGACGGAGCCGAGTCGAAGCCGATACCATCCAGATCTTCGAGAAGACGGGCGATCTTATCGCCGAAGGCGACGTGCGGACGGTTCTCTTGCAGGATCTCGTCAAGAGCGAAGACGGGGAAGAGGGTGGTCCTGTCGAGCCGACGGTGACGACCGCCGCGAGCTTTCACTACCGGGCGGTAGACGAAGTACTGGAGTATCACGGCGAGGTCGAAATGCGCGCCAAAGAGATGACGCTTCGTGGTGACCGTGTCGAGGTCCGGCTCAACAAAGGCGGGAGTGGGGTCGAGGAAGTCTATGCCGAAGGTGAAGTGGAGATTTCCATGGCTGACGGAAGGGCGGCTGGCGAGTATGCAAGATACTTGCCGGATGAGCAAAGTATGACCCTCCAAGGAGAGCACGCGTGGCTCCAAAATGACGGTAAACTCACGGAAGGTAAGCAGTTGACTTTCTTTTTATCGAATGATAAAATTTTAGTCGACGGTCAAGAACAAAACCGAACCAAGACCACGTACACATCCAAAACCCACCCTTTCTGATGCAGGTTTTGCGGGGCGTGGCGCTCGTCAAGTCCTTTCGCAAGAAAAAAGTCGTGGACGAGGTCGACCTCGAAGTGCGTGAGGGCGAGGTGGTCGGACTGCTCGGGCCCAACGGCGCGGGCAAAACGACGTCGTTTCATATGGTGGTCGGGCTGACGCGGCCCGATTCGGGCAAGGTGTTCTTGAACGATGAGGACATCACTTCGCTGCCGATGTACCTGCGGGCCCGCGGCGGCATTAGTTATCTGCCGCAGGAACCGTCGATTTTCCGAAAATTGACGGTAGAAGAGAATGTTCTAGCTATTTTGGAGACACTGCCTCTAACGCCTCGGGAGAGGCGGCGGAGAGTTGTGGAAGTGCTGGAGGAGCTTGGAATTGCGGACAAATCCCGTTCTCGCGGGTACACGCTCTCCGGCGGCGAGCGCCGCCGCGCTGAAATCACGCGGGCGCTGGTCACTTCGCCTTCCTTCATGCTCCTCGACGAGCCTTTCGCGGGAATCGACCCGATCGCTGTCGGCGACATCCAAAAAATCATTCAACATTTAAAATCGAAGGGAATCGGCATTCTCGTGACGGATCACAATGTCAGAGAAACCCTGAAGATCACGGATAGAGCCTATATAATGAATGATGGGAAGATTCTTTGTGCCGGAACTCCTGAGGAGTTGGCCGAGAACGAGGATGTTCGGCGGGTTTACTTCGGCGAGAATTTTCGCCTCGATTAAAACGGAACGTTCTGAAGAGCTTGAAAAAAAATGCCGCGAGAGGCAGCTAACAGCTAGGACGACGTGCAGCAAAAGCTAACACTCCAGATCAAACTTCAGCAGAAGCTGATCCTCACTCCTTCGCTACAGCAAGCGATCAAGCTTCTTCCCATGTCCAGCCTGGAGCTCGCGGATATGCTCCAGCAAGAGATCACGGAGAACCCGCTTCTCGAGGAAGAGATCGAGCAGCAGCGAACAGAAGCGACGGCCGAATCCGCCAATGACGCCAATGACGCCAATGACGCGGCGAACGAGGCGCCGGGCGAGGGCGCGAGGGAAGCTCAAGCACCCGACGCCAAGGCGGATGGTGAGCCCGAGCCCGACGCGAAGAATAACGACTCGCTGAACGAGATTGATTACGAGTCTTTCTTTAGCGACTATCTCGACGATGGCTATCGCCCGCCGACGAGCTACGAAGTCCCGGACCTTCCGCCCATCGAGAACACCCTGTCCACGACCAACTCGCTCGCGGATCATTTGGATTGGCAATTGAGGATGGCTCCGGTCGAGCCGAAGACGGTTGAGATCGGCGAAGCCATTATCGGGAACATCGACGGCCACGGTTACTTGCAAGCGTCCATGGAAGAGCTATGTGAGATGGGCCCTTATGAGCAACAAGACGTCGAGGACGCACTCGTGATAGTGCAGGCCTTCGACCCCGTCGGCGTCGGAGCGCGCGATTTGAAGGAGTGCCTCCTCATTCAACTCCGTCGCCTCGAGCTCACTGGCACGCCCGTGGCAACGATGGTGACCGAGCATCTCGACCACATGCAGAACCATCGCTTCAACGAAATTGCGAAAGCAATGCACCTGCCGCTCGAAGACGTTATCCATAACTGCGAGATCATCCGTCGGCTCGACCCGCAACCCGGCTCGAAATTTTCGAACGAAAAAAGCTTCTATGTCACGCCGGACGTCTACGTGCTCAAAGTCGACGGCAAATACGAGATCGTGTTGAACGAAGACCGGCTGCCTCAGCTTCGAATCAGCCCCATCTATCGGCGTATGCTCGAGAACAAGTCCGAGGAGAACCACTCGACCCGCGAATATGTGAAAGAGAAGCTTCGAAGCGCTCTATGGCTCATCAAGTCGGTGGACCAGCGGCAAAAAACGATCTACAAAGTTGCCAATAGCATCGTGCATCAGCAACAAGATTTTCTCGATAACGGCGTCGAGCACCTGAGGCCGATGGTCTTACGCGATGTCGCGATCGATATTGGCATGCACGAATCAACCGTCTCCCGCGTCGTGGCTAACAAATATATCCACACCGTCCAAGGCGTGTTCGACATGAAGTATTTTTTCCATAGCGGCATAGCCAGCATCGGCGGCGACAACGTCTCGTCGGTCACGATCAAGCGGCGAATCAAGAAAATCGTCGAAGAGGAGAACCCCAAGAAACCTCTCTCCGATTCCAAGATCGTCAGGATCCTGGAGGACGAAGGCCTCATTTTGGCACGCCGTACGATCGCCAAATATAGGGAAGAGCTGCGGATCCCACCTTCGAACCAGCGAAAAAACCTCTATTGCAGCCCATTTGCTTCGTGACGCGAGAACCCACGCGCGTTCGCTCACGTCGCGGGAGTGCGCCATGTTGATCCAGATCACGGCTCGGCACATGGATGTGCCCGCGAAGTTGAAGGCCTATATCGAGAACCGTGTGGAAAAGCTCGACAAATTTATCGATGGCATCACCGATGTCCGTGTCACTTTATCGACTGAAAAGCATCGACAGATTGCCGAGCTCAACGTTCGTAGTCGCGGGGGCATCCATATGTACGCGACCGAAGCGACCGACGACTTGAAGTCCTCGGTGACCCAAGCTCTCGAGAAGATTCAAGGACAAGCAAAAAAACACCGCGCCAAACGCATCGACAAGAAACGACGACGCGCCCCAAAGAGTGATGGTGAGGGCACCTTCAACGTGCTCGCAGGAGCCGAGTCCTCGAACGCGGTAGTGGGCCGCGTGATCGAGAGCCGGCGCTTCGTCATCAAACCTCTGACGGTCGAAGAGGCGGTGTTAGCACTCGAAGAGGAAGGCGGGGAGTTTCTCGTCTTCAGAAATGCCAGCCACGAGCGCATCAACGTTCTCTATCAAAGGCCCGACGGGAATTTGGGGCTGATTGACCCGGAGTGAGCCGCACGGCCACAGCCCCCATGTGGACCGATTGAATGTCGGAGCCAGCGGGAGTGCGATTCGTTTTCATTACCGGGCTTTCCGGGTCGGGGAAGACCCTGGCGATGAAAGCGCTCGAAGATTCGGGTTTTTTCTGCGTCGACAACCTCCCGGCGAAGCTCATATTGCCCTTCGCCGAGCTCACCGCCAAAGGTGGTGAGATCGACCGCGTCGCCATCGTTACTGACATTAGGGAACGAGGCTTTCTCGAGGATTTTCCCGAGGCACATGAGCGTCTCAAAGAGCGTGGCTTCCCCACGACGGTCATCTTCTTAATCGCGCGCAACGACATCCTTGTCCGGCGTTTCAGCGAGAGCCGCCGCCCGCATCCGCTTCAAAGCGATGGCGAGACAACTGCCTTGGAAGACGCGGTTGAGCGCGAAGAGGTAGAGCTCGCGCCCATTCGGAAGATCGCGGATCGGATCTTGGATACGTCGAACTTGACGGTCCACGAGCTTCGTCAACACGTGCTCGAGAACTTCGTGGAATCGACCGAACATGCGGGGCCGGCAATCCACGTTTTGTCCTTTGGATACAAATACGGCATTCCCTTGGGTGCGGACCTCTTGTTTGACGTGCGCTTTCTTCCCAATCCATACTTCGAGGCGGACCTACGAGAGAAGACGGGCAACGACGCGGAAGTAGAGGCCTTTCTCTTCGCGCAACCACAAACGAAGGAGTTTCTCGACCGGCTCATGTCTTTTCTCGACTATCTGCTGCCGCATTATGCGGCGGAGGGCAAGAGCAATCTTACGATCGCCGTTGGGTGCACCGGTGGAAGGCATCGTTCGGTAGCGATTTCAAACCATATTGGAAAGCGACTCCGGAGCGACCATGAGCGTGTGCGGGTGTCGCATCGAGATGTGGAGAAAGTCTGAGTGATCGGCATCGTGGTCGTTACCCATGGCCAGCTCGCACGCGAGCTCGTCTCGGCGGCCGAGATGATCATCGGGGAAATCCCAAACGTGACCGCGGTCTCCATTGGTTGGCACGAGAGCCCGGACGACGCGCAAAGAGAGATCGAGCAAGCCATTTTGTACGCCGATTCCGGCAAAGGCACCGTCGTGCTCACCGACATGTTCGGTGGCACACCTTCGAATTTGAGCTTGACCTTTCTCGAGAAAGGCCGAGTCGAGGTCGTTACGGGTGTGAACCTGCCAATGCTCATCCGGCTTGCGAGCCTTCGCGAAGAAGAAGATGGAGACGACCTATTGGAGCTTGCCGCCGAAGGCGCGCGGGAGGGTAAGGACAGTATCTACCTTGCCGGTAATCTGCTGGCGCGGAAGGAAGAGAAAGGAAAGGCCGCCGAGAGTGGTTGAGCGACGCGTCGAGATCGTAAACGTTCTCGGCCTTCATGCAAGGCCCGCGGCTCGATTCGTGCGCACCGCCACAAAGTTCCGCTCGAAAGTCACCATCACGAAAGACGGAACGACGACGGACGGCAAGAGCATCCTCGGTATACTTTTTCTCGTAGCAGCAGTAGGAAGCGTCATCACCATTTCCGCGACCGGTGAGGATGAGGAAGCGGCGTTGAACGAGCTCGTGACGCTCGTCGCCGAAGGGCTTGGCGAAAAGGGGAGCGGATGACGACGAGCGCGCCGACGGCACGGCTCGGCCGCGCCGATGGGCGGGAGCCGGTGGTCTTGCACGGCATCGGTGTCGCTCCAGGAATCGTCATCGCGCGTGCGCTCGTCTTCGACCACCAAGAAGTCCCGTTCTTCCGCATTCCACTATTGCGCCAAGAAGTGAAGCCTGAGGTAGCACGGCTCGAAAAAGCCGCGGAGCTCACGAAGAATCAACTCGAAGTAGTCAAAGCGCGCACGGTCGATGCCTTGGGCGAAGATCATGGCTACATCGTCGATGCCCAAATCCTAATGCTCGACGACCCGCTTCTCATCGGCCGCGTCGAGCAAGTGATCCGCGAGCAGCGCGTCAACGCCGAATGGGCCGTGAAAGTCACGCTCGAAGAGCTGGCCTCGGTATTCGATCGTATCCAGGACAATTACTTCCGGGCGCGTCGCGGCGATATATTCGACGTTGCTGGACGGCTGGTGCGTAACATCGCTGGCGCGCCTAACCGGAGCCTCGGAAAGCTGGAGAAGGATTACATCCTCCTCTCCGAGAACGTGCGGCCATCCGATACGGCGCAGCTCGACTGGGAACACACTGCGGGCCTCGCTATGGAAGTCGGAAGCCGCACCTACCACACCGCCATCATCGCCCGTTCACTCGGCATCCCCTGCGTCGTCGGTGTTCGGGGTCTGATGAAGAAAGTAGACCACGGAGCGCCCCTCATCCTCGACGGAAGCGAAGGCATCATCGTGCTCAACCCCGATCGCGCAACGCTGCGGGAATACCGTGCCAAGCGGCGCCGTGAGAAAGTGGTCGGGCAGAAACTCGAACATTTGCGCGATCTGCCCGCGGAGACGACAGACGGCTTCAAAATCGTCCTCCAAGCCAATATCGAATATCCCGAAGAGTGCGCGGCGGCGGAGAAGAACGGCGCACAAGGCATTGGTCTTTTTCGTTCGGAGTGGTTTCTGACCAGAACCCGTGGGGCTTTTCCGAGCGAGGAGGAGCAATATGTCGTGTACCGCAGGTTGGCGGAGCGGATGAAGCCGTGGTCCGTCATCGTGCGTGCGTTCGATCTCTCGGCCGAGCAACTTGGAGACAGTGCTTCTGAGTCCGAGCCCAACCCGGCGCTCGGATTGCGAGCGGTGCGACTATTGCTGCGGCATCGGACGCTGTTCAAAGAGCAGCTCCGCGCATTATGGCGCGCCAGGGTCCATGGGAACATCAAAGTGATGTTTCCGATGGTGAGTGGTGTCGGTGAGTTCCGCGACGCGATGAGCGTCGTCGAAGAGGCGAAGCAGGAGCTTCGGCGCGACGGGCTCGAGTTCGCGGGCGAGCTGCCCTGTGGCGTGACGCTCGAAGTGCCCTCGGCGGCGGCGATAGCGGACCTCCTGGCGAAAGAGGCAGCCTTTTTCAGCATCGGCACGAACGATCTGATCCAATATCTGCTCGGCGTCGACCGTGGCAACGATCGGGTGTCGTATCTCTACGAGCCGCTTCATCCCGCCGTTCTCCGAACCCTCCGGTTTGTCATCGACTCGGCGCATGAGGGCGGGATCAAAGTTGGTATGTGTGGCGAGATGGCGGCGGATCCGCTCCTCATCGCACTCCTCGTCGGGTTTGGCCTCGATGAGCTCTCGATGAACGCGGTCTCCATCCCGACCGTCAAGAACTTGATTCGGCGATTATCCGCAAGCGAAGCCCGGGCCATTACGGAAGAAGCTCTCCGTCTCGCCACGGTGAAAGAGGTCTCCGCTTTTCTGGGAGAGGAGCTACGGAAGCTCACTCCTGCGAAACAC
The DNA here is from genome assembly GCA_004356105.1 of Acidobacteriota bacterium. Lineage (GTDB taxonomy): Bacteria > Acidobacteriota > Vicinamibacteria > Marinacidobacterales > SMYC01 > SMYC01. The sequence goes on from SMYC01000207.1 coordinate 11,818, forward strand.
TGACGCGTCGACGCGTTTTCTTGTCCATTCTTGCGGGGATCGGCTTTCATGGCTATTCTGAGTGATGCGCAATGGAGTGTCGTGTGTGCTCGTGTGGCTTCTTTGTGCCGTCGCGCTCCCGGCATCGGCGCAGACTATCGAGCTCGACCGCGCCGAATTGGAGCGTGTGGAAGACCTTTCCGAATCGCTAGCCAATCAGCTTCTCGAGCTTTCCGTGTCTATGCGCCGGCAGGACCTCGCCCAAGTCGCGACGATCTTCGACGCGCACGGGTCCTTCGACGCCACGCTCTTTCCGTCCAAAGCCGGGCCTAGCTCCCTCGCCTTCAAGTGGATCGAAAGCCATGGATGGGAGCTCGATAGCGAGCCTCGTCCCCTCCGGCGCGAGGTATTCCTTGCGAGTCTCGAAGACTTTCTCGCTCATTTCACGAGCATCGAAGACGTGCGCTTCAAAGTCAAAAAAGCGGATTTCGAGCTCGGTGAGCCGGTGCGCGGTGAGGCCTCGGTCTTCTTCTTTCTCATCGGGCGTGATCCCGCAGGTCGTCGCGAGTGGGTACGGGGCAATATCGATCTCCGCGTGCACCTCGGTCCCGAGGCGCGTTTTGTCATCGACTATTGGCGATTCCAAAACATCGATTCACTCAGCTCTCGGCAGGATCTGTTCTCCGAGGTGAGCGAGCCTTTGGGAATGTGGGAGGACGTCCCGCGGTTCGGGGTCGCGCCAAATGACGGCTTCGTGGCCCATGGCGTCGCGATTGGCGACGTCGATGGCGACGGACTCGTCGATCTTTTCACGAGCGGCGTTCTCGGAAACCGCCTCTATTTGAACGCGCTCGATAGTGGCTCGACTTTTCGCGACGTTTCTGACGAGACGCTCGTTCTCTTCAGCCGCCAGGGAACAGGGGTGCTCCTGGTCGACTACGACAATGACGGCGATCTCGACATCTTCATGGCAGCCGTGGGTGAGCAAATTTTGCTGCAGAATCAGTTGCGGCCTTCGGGAAAGCTAGAGTTTCTCGATGTGTCGGCGGAGGCGGGTGTCGACCATCGTGCGGTCGGGTTCAGCGCGTCCGCGGCGGATGTGAACGGAGATGGCTTCACGGATCTCTATGTGAGCTCCTACAACCTGTATGGGCAGATCATGCCCGACTCGTGGAGCCGGGCTAGAAACGGTACGCCGAACTTGCTGTTCATCAATCAAGGTGACGGGACGTTCCGTGAGGAGGCGCGGTCGTGGCGTGTGGCCGATCGACGGTGGAGCTACGCCGCGGCGTTCGCCGATGTCGACGGCGATGGGCGCCAAGATCTCTATGTCGCGAACGATTTCGGAGAGAACGCGCTCTTCATGAATCGCGGTGATCATTTCGAAGACGAGGCCGCGTTGCGCGGCGTCCTGGATCCTGGAAACGGGATGGGCGTATCGTTCGGTGACTATGACAACGATGGCGACCTCGACCTCCACGTTACGAACATGTCCTCCACCGCGGGTAATCGTATTCTCGCTCGCCTCATGCCCGATGCGACTGCCGATGATGCGTTGTTGAAGAAGCTGGCCGCCGGAAACTCGCTTTTCGAAAATCAAGGCGACGGCCACTTCGTGAACGTGGCTGCGGCGGCGGGAGGGTTCGGCGCCGGTTGGGCTTATGGCGGGGGTTTCTTCGACTACGACAATGACGGATGGGAGGACCTGTTCTCCGTGAACGGATTCGTCTCGGGGAAGACGATGAAGGACACGTGAAGCCTGTTCTGGCGCCACGTCGTGGCGGCCGCGAGCGAGCAGGAGAAGGCGGGCAACAGCACGTATCAGAACGAGCACATGGCGCAGCTCTTCGAAGAGGGGATGTCGTTCAGCGGATTCGAGCGCGACGCCCTCTACCTCGCGCGAGGCGACGGAACCTATATGGACGTTTCCGGCGTCTCCGGTCTCGATTCCATTAGTGACGGACGCGGTCTTGCTTTCGGAGATCTCGACAATGACGGGGACCTCGACGTGGTGATCGTGCCCGTGCAAGAGGCCGCGCGTCTCGTCTATCGCAACAATGTGGGGCAGGACAACGATTTCGTGCGCGTTGCCCTTCGCGGGACTCGCTCGGCGCGAGACGCCTTTGGCGCGGTCGTGAAGCTCGAAACGTCCCGCGGGACTCAGACGAAAATCAAAGCCGGCGGGAGCGGTTTTCTCTCCTATAGCGACTCCCGGCTTCTTTTTGGGCTCGGGCCTAACGCACCCGACGGGCCCTATCCGCTATCGGTGCTTTGGCCCTCGGGGCTCGAAGAGCGCTACGAGGTCGAGAGCGGCGAAAGCGTGCTTCTCGTCGAGGGTGAAGGCCTCTCGAAGCTCCATCTCGAGCGGCTGGAGCTGCCCCGGCCACGAACGACATCGGAAAGGATCTTCAGGACTCTGGCGGTAGGCGTTGGCGAGTCGTTTCCGGAGCTCGCGCTCACGCCCGTGGGCGCCTACACGAAGACTGCTTTCGGTGTTTCCGGACGGAAGATGCTCGTCAACTTCTGGGCGACTTGGTGTGTGCCGTGCGCGGTGGAGATGCCCGAGCTCGAGAGCCTGTTTCCGAAGCTCGAGGCGGCGGGCGTCGGTCTCGTGGGTATCAGCGTCGACACCAATACGGCCGCCGTGCCCGGCTACCTCGAGACGCGGCAGATTTCCTACCCCAACTACACGCTCGCGGAGTCTGATTTCGGGAAAATCTTCGCGGGCGCGTCCCTCACGGTTCCTCTCACGCTCGTTCTCGACGCCCGCGGGAAAGTGATCGACGCGTTCTCCGGCTGGAGTGCCGAAACGCGCTCCGCCCTCGAGGCGCTGGCCGAAAGCCATTAAAGAGGAGCAGAGCTAGATCAATATTAAGAAAAGCGTAACGCAAAGTCGCAAAGGCGCAAAGGCGCAAAGAAGAACAAGAAAGAAGAAGGTGAGAGGAGACGCTCTGTCGATCAAGTTTGTGGCCACTGACCGTTAGAGGCGAAAAGAGCGGTTCCATACATTTTCTTTCTTTTCTTTCTTTTCTTTGCGTCTTTGCGTCTTTGCGCCTTTGCGTTACGCTTTTCCTAATATTGATTTAGCTAGTTTCTCACGTTTAGAGATCCTTCAGCAGCGCAGATCTGTTCTTGACAACTATATTGCTAATCACTATAGTTTGTTCATGACGAATAGCAAAGCGGGGGAGCTCAGCCACGTCTCGTACCAAATTCTCGTTGCCTTGGGGGACAGTCCCAAACACGGCTACGGCGTGATGCGCGACATCGAAACGCGGAGCGCGGGCCGTATGCAGGTGCTTCCGGGGACCCTCTACAGCACCATAAAGAAAATGCTTGCCCACGGAGTGATCGAAGAATGCGCGCCGCCGGCGAAAGAACGGGATGTCGACGAGCGTCGCCGTTACTACCGCTTGACTTCGCGGGGAAGAGAGGTCGCTTCCAAAGAGACGGAACGGATGGCCCTTCTCGTGCGCATCGCGCGCAAGAAGGGTTTCGCTCCTGCGAGATGACGTGATGCTCATGCGCTCGTTTGAAAGGCTATACCGATTTGGGCTTCATCTCTGCCCGCGTTCCTTCCGCGAAGATTACGGCGACGAAGTCGCGAAGGATTTCGTGCGACTCGCGCGCGAGGCTGGTCATGAGGGACGGTGGCAGGGTGCTCTCTTTACCCTCCGCGGCCTGTTCGATCTCCTTCGAACCGCGCTCCGAGAGCATGCCCACGGGCTCTCGGGCGATGCGCTGCAACAGGACTTGCGGGTAGCGGGGCGCCATTTTTTCGGCAAGCCCGGCTTTAGCGTGGTCGTCGTCGTGACGCTCGCGCTCGGGATCGGGGCCAACAGCGCGATATTCGCGCTCGTTTATGACGTGCTGTTGCGGCCGCTTCCTTTCCCGGAGGCCGAGCGTCTCGTGCTGCTCCTTGAAACAGACCTCGCGCGCGGAAGCGACGGCAATGACGTCACCCCTGCGAACTTCGAGGACTGGCGCGCCTTGTCGCGCAGCTTCGAGCAGATGGGGGCTGTCATAGAGACGAGCGCCAATTGGACGGGTGACGGTGAGCCGGAACGCCTTTCGGTCGCGCGCGTGTCGCAGGATTTCTTCTCCGTACTCGGTGTCTCCACGCGTCTCGGCCGGGTCTTCGTTGCCGAGGAGGATCGCGAGGGCGCCGCGCCGGTAGCCCTTCTCTCGCATGGATTGTGGGCGCGCCGGTTCGGAGGCCGCGACGACGTCGTGGGCCGCACGATTCGCCTCGACGATAGGCCGCACGAGATCGTCGGCGTGCTGCCTCTCTTTTTCCGGTTCCCGAATCGCGGGGTCGAGCTCTTCGTTCCTTTCGCGATGGATGCGGAGGAGAGGAGCGCTCGAAGCTCGCACTATCTCGACGTTATCGCGCGCCGGCGCTCGGGGGTGAGCCTCGAGGAAGCTCGCGAAGAGATGGACGCGATAGCGGCGGGGTTGGCGGAGCAATATCCCGAGTCGAATGAAGATAACGGCGTTGTGATCCAACCACTCGCGAACCAGCTCGTCCGCAACGCGCGGACGCCGCTCCTCGTGCTCTTTACAGCTGTGCTCGCGGTTCTTCTCATTGCGGTGGTGAACCTCGCGAATCTCTTTCTCGCGCGAAGCGCGGCGAGGCGTCGGGAAGTCGCGGTCCGTGCCGCACTGGGTGCGAGCCGGAAGCGGATCCTCGCGCAGCTCATGACGGAGGCTTTTCTGTATGGGGTTGCGGGCGGGGGGCTCGGGCTCGTGCTCGGCCGCGTTGTGCACGGCTTCGTCCGCATTCTCGCGCCGAGCCACGTAGCCGCGGAGGGTACGCTGTTCGAGCCGGTTACGCTCGCTTTCACTTTGTTGCTCTCGATGGCCGTTGCCCTTGGAATGGGCCTTTTGCCCGCGCTCTCGCTCCTGCGTGAGGAGCGAGGTGGGCTGCTCCGGGACGGCGGCGTGCGTGGTGACACGTCTGCAACGTCTGGGCTCCGCGCACAGAGTGTGCTCGTAGTGGGCGAGATGGCTCTAGCACTCGTGCTTCTCGTGATGGCCGGCCTCATGCTGCAGAGCTTCCGCAACCTCACGAGCTTGGCTCCCGGCTTCGAGCCCGAGAATGTGCTGACCATGCGTGTCGAGTTATCGGGAGCCAGATATAGCGAGCACGCCGAGAAGGTGCGCTTTTTCGAAGAGCTCGAGACGCGGGTGAAGCGCCTCCCAGGCGTAACGTCCGCAGGCTTTGTTACCATGCTCCCATTGACCGCGAGCGGCGGTGCGATCTATTTCGGGATCGAGGACGGACCCATCGACCCCGGTCTGGAGCCTGCGGCTCTTTTCCGTAGTGTGAGCGACGACTACTTCCGCACGATGGGGATCGCGCTTCGCGAAGGGCGCGTCTTCGATGATCGCGATCGCTTGAGAGCTCCCGCCGTCGTCATCGTCAACGAGACGCTCGCGCGTCGCTTTTTTCCAGACGGCGCTTTGGGCTATCACTTGAGCGTTTGGGGCGAGTCCTCGGAGATTGTCGGCATCGTCGGGGATGTCCAACAGCTCGAGCTCGGGGCAGAAACGCGGCCCGCCATTTACGTCGCGAGCCGCCAACGCGCGCTTGGCTATTTCGACCCAAAGGACCTCGCGGTACGGACGACCGTGGAACCCGAAACGCTGGCTGCAAGCATCCGCGCCGAGATCTGGGATCTCGACCCCGATCAGCCCATCGCCTCGGTGCGGACGATGAACGACATCGTCATGGGCTCTGTCACGGATGAGCGCCTGCAAACCTCGCTTCTCTCGGTTTTCGCACTCGTGGCCTTGTCGCTCGCGGCAATCGGCGTGTACGGCGTTCAGAGCTACAGCATGTCGTCCCGCACGGGCGAGATTGGCCTGCGCATGGCGCTCGGCGCTCAGTCGGGGCATGTGCTCGGGATGGTGACCGCGCAAGGGATGGCGCGCGCGACGCTCGGCATCCTAATCGGCGTCGTGGGTGCCGTCTGGAGCACGCGCTTTCTTTCGGGAATGCTCTACGGAGTGGCACCCTCCGACCCGTGGACCCTCCTGGCGGTTAGCGTCGCCCTCGGCGGCGTGGCCTTTGGGGCGTGCTTGCTCCCGGGATTACGCGCGACCCGAATCGACCCGCTCATCGCCCTTCGGGACTCTTGAGGGTCCGCAGAAGAGGGTCTCGAATCTTGCTATAATGTTCGGGAGGAGCTCGCTAACGATGTTGAAAAAGAGTCTTTGCCTTGTTTTTGTGCTCGCGTTCCTAGCGTCATTCGCGTCGGGCGCGTCGGGCGCGTCGGGCGACAACGCTCTCGAAGTTGTGGAAGCTGAATATGTCTGCATGGTCAACGATGCGGCCTACGACAAGGAGCAAGTGCGCGTGGACGTCGAAGGCAAGACGTATTACGGCTGCTGCGAGATGTGCAAAGCGCGTCTCAAGAACAACGAGCAACTGCGTGTCGGCATCGACCCTGTGAGCGGCGCGAAAGTGGACAAGGCCACGGCTATCATCGCCGCAGACGCCTATAACCGTGTTTACTATTTCGAGAGCAAAGAAAACCTCGCCAAGGCGAACGCCAAGTTGCAAGATAAATAACTCGACAAGAGCGACGCAGCAACGAGGCGCAGAGGCCCGCCGATAGCCGAATGGCGATGGGCTGCGTTATCATCGTGGCTCATGACGGGACAACAAATCTTCTTGAGCTACTCGCTCGAAGATGGCCGCACCGCACGGCAGGTCGTTCAGGCAATCGAGCAAAAGGGTTGGCCGATTTCGTGGGAGCGCCTTGCCGAGCCGGATGTCATCACGACGCTCGCCATGCGCGAGGCCCTGAGCTTGGCAGATTGCGTCGTCGTGCTTTGGTCGCGGGACTCCATCCGATCGGCCGAAATTCTGGACGAAGCTCGCTACGGACGCGCCTCGGGGATCCTCGTCCAGGCGGCGATCGACGACGCTCCGATCCCGATGCCTTTCCTGCTGGACGAGCCGACGATGCTTACCGACGAGTGGAGTGTAGCGTCGCTCGTCCGCAACGTGGACCGCGTGTTACGCGAAGGGGGCGCCCGGCCCGTCGACGAGAAAGACGTCCCCACGATTCCGGAAGAGTTGACGCGCGAGACACTCTCACGCGCGGAGACCCATGCTGATGAAGGCGAGCTCGAGCAAGCGATCGCGATCTATGAACGCTGGGCGGAGCTCAAGCCGGACGACATGGCGGCGGTACGCCGGCTCGGTGATCTCTACTTGTCAGCCGATCGCAACCACGCGGCGGCGGCACGCTACGCGGAAGTGGCGGAGCACTATGCGCGCTCGGGCTTCGCCTCCCTCTCGGTGGAAACTTATCAGCGGATCGTCGAGCTGGCTCCTGAAAAAAGCGCGTACGGCGCGCGTCTCGAAGAGCTTCAAAGATTGCGCCAAAGCGAGCGTGACCGACCTTCAAGCGTTATGTCAGGAGTCATGTTCTCCGTCGCGGCGCCGCTCTACGTCGCGGCTGGGGATGCCTTTTCTCTCGACCTTTGGGCGCATGCGGAAAAGGATCTCGCTAAAGTCGCGGACCGCGTCGCTAGCCCCGCGCCCGAAACCGGGCTGTCGTCTTCCGGGTCTGCTGTCGAAGCGCGTCTTCATATCGATGGGCTCGACGTAGTACGTCCCGAGCAAGCCATGTCATGGCTCGACGGTCTGGGTCGGAGTCGTTTCGACGTCACCACGAAACCAGACACCGCCTCGGGCGGCCGTGCGGGGGTCGTCAGCATTCACTCGAGCGGCCTTCAGCTCGCACGCGTCCGTTTCTTGGTTCAGATAGGTGCGGTAACCCAGGGCCTCGAGATCATCCCGTCTCGGCAGGAGCGGCACCGCCGTGCTTACGCCTGCTTTGCGCCGGAGGATCGCGTGCGGGTGCGCGAGCGTATCGAGGCTTTCGAAAAGATGTCGCCCGGCGTGGACGTGTTCCTCGAGGCACCGGAGCTCAGGGCGGAAGCAGACGGCTTGTCTCAATTTCTCGAAATGATTTCGTCGGTCGATATGTTCTATTTGTTCTGGTCGCGCGAATCCGTAGCCTCGAGCGACATCGAGCGCGAGTGGCGCTATGCCCTTCGGCTGCGTGGCATCGATTTCATAGACGCTATCGCGCTCGATCCCCCCGAGGTCGCGCCGCCGCCGCCCGAGCTCGCGACGCTTCACGATGGCAATTGGCGTGCGGGCCATGAAATCGCCGCCCGACCGCTAGCACCTCCGCGTATCGAACCCGCCCCTTAGGGCGCGCCCGTTCCGCATTGGTGTTCGCGAGCCTTTCGTGTAGCATCGCCTCGCCATGATGGACAGGCTCATCGAGATTCACGATCAAATCAACGCTTTGGTCTGGGGCACCCCGCTCATTATCGCTTTGATGGGCACGGGGCTCTTTCTCACGATTTGGACCGGAGGCATTCAGTTTCGTCGCTTCGGATTCGCGTTTCGCGAAGTCTTGGGAAAGCTCCGGACCAAAGGGACAGGGACGGGAACGGTCAGTCCGTTCCAGGCGGTCGCCACCGCGCTCGCGAGCACGGTCGGGGTCGGCAACATCGCGGGTGTCGCGACCGCGATCCACCTCGGTGGCCCGGGAGCTTTGTTCTGGTTGCTCGTGTCGGGCCTTTTCGGCATGTGCACGAAGTTTTGCGAAATAGCTGTCGCACTCCACTATCGCGAGAAAGACGCCGACGGCACGATGCGTGGCGGCGCGATGTACATCTTGAAGAACGGTCTCGGCCTTCCATGGCTCGGCTCCGTCTTTGCGCTTCTGACGAGCCTCGCCGCGTTCGGGATCGGTAACATGGTCCAATCGAACTCGGTTGCGGCTGCCTTAGAGACGAGCTTCGGCCTCGATGTGCGCGTCACCGGCGTCATCTTGATGGCTCTCGTGGGGCTCGTCGTGCTCGGCGGCCTTCGACGCATCGTAGAGGTGACGCAATATCTCGTGCCGTTCATGTGTATCGCTTACATCATCGGCGCCGGGGTGATCTTGTTCTTGAACTTTGGCGAGATCCCGCGCGCGGTGAGCCTCGTCATCGACGGTGCTTTCAACGGCTCGGCGGCCGTGGGCGGTTTCGCGGGAGCCACCGTGATGCAGGCGGTGCGTCTCGGCATTGCGCGCGGCCTGTTCACCAACGAAGCGGGTCTCGGAAGCGCGCCTATCGTGCACGCGGCGGCGGTGACGGACCACCCCGTGCGCCAAGCGCTCTATGGAATCTTCGAAGTCTTCATCGACACGTTCGTCGTCTGCGTGATGACGGGGCTCGTGCTCTTGACCACCGGCGTCTGGGAGCTCGACCTCACCGGCGCCGCGATGTCTGCCAAAGGCTTCGAGCTCGGCTTGCCCGGCGTTTGGGGCCATGTGGTCGTCACGGTCGGGATTCTCACCTTCGCGTTCTCCACGCTGGTCGGCTGGTCGTTTTATGGCGAGACGGGCGCGGTCTATCTTTTCGGCGACCGCGCCGTACGACCGTACCGGCTCGCATGGGTGGGCGCGGTTTGGTTCGGTGCGACCGGGAGCCTCAAACTCGTCTGGGACATCTCCGACACGCTGAACGCATTGATGGCGGTCCCCAACCTCATCGCCATCCTCGGCTCGGCGGCGATCTTGCGGAAGCTCATCCGCGAGTTCTTCAAGGATGGGTGAGGTAGTCCCAATGCTCTCCGGCTTGTTTCAACATGGCTGGTAGATCGTGGCCGAGAAGATAGCCGGCGTCGATGAGCTCGAGAGCGGCTTGTGCGACGAGCCCGAGATAGTGCTCGCGACTCGAATAGCGCTCTTCGATAGATGCTCGCGGGTCACCCGCCTTCTTGCGCTCTGCCTCGGTCTTCGCGAACGGAATGAACGAGCCTTGCATGCTCGAAAGAACGTGCGTGGGGCCTGATTCCTCGTTGAAGAGGTTCCAGCCGGTATAGGTCGCTAGCGGGACCGCGTGCTCGGGCATCTCGATGCCCGCGATCTCGTTCCCGTCCGCGTCCACGGCGGGAACCATCATGGGATAAGCCCCGTCGATCACCGGCGGTTCCTGAGTGACGATACCTTCACTGCGGAATTTCTCGCCGTAATCCGCGCGATAAGCTTTGTGGATGCGCGTGCGGCTATCGACGCCAGGTAGGTCCGGAAAATCGAGCTTTTCGGGAGAGACGAGCGTACCGCCCTCGATGCGGCCGTAGCGGCTCGCGGGTGGCTCGCCTCCGCGCGTCCAGCGTTCCATGGCCACCAGGAGGGCACGCATCGACCAGCGAAAGTCCATCGGATTGCTCGATTGACGGCCGATGGTCCTTCTTGGCGGAAAGCGGGTCGGGCCGTGCTGGCTTCCGGAGAAATGGTAGATGCGGACCTGGTCGAGAAGGTTGGCGTCTTCCTGGGCATCGATGCTCGTATGAATGAGCGAGGCGGCCCGGCCCCAATATTCGTAAGACGAATTGGTATAGAAGACTTTCGGTAAGAACTCAGGTTTTTGGTAAACGAGCAGGCCGTCATTGATACCTGTTTTGAAGTCGACTTGCTCCATGTCGGTGAAGGGGAAGATGTCGGTGGGATGAAAGAAATTGATGTAGGGATGCGCGTCGCGCGACGCCTGAGCAAAACGGTGGTTGAAGCTCCCGCGGCCGCCGCCGGCCACGTGTGCGAAGACGCCGTCGAAAACGCGCCGATGGCGCTCGTCCTCGTTGAAGCCGTAATAGAGAAAGGTTCTCAGGAAGCGTCCGCTTTGCGAGATGCCGAATGCGAGAGCACGCTCAATGGATTCGGTCGCTATGCCAAGATCGGGAGCGCCTTGATATTTGAGGTGTGAGGTGACGTCGCGGATAGCCGCCGGGCCGAGCCCCACCAGTGGCGGGTTCTCCGAGACGTAGACGACCTCGTAAATCTTGAAAGGTTCGAAGCCGCCTTCGAGATAGACGCGGCGCGGGTCGGCGACAACCTCTCCGTTCGCAATCCTTCCGAAGCCCCACTTCGAGCGCGGCACCACGTGTCGTTCGGCCTCGACGTCGTCGCGCACCGTGAGCACGTTCTCGGGCGCATCGGGGTCCGCGACGGGATAAGCGATGTGGTTGCGGTCGGCGAGCGAGTGATCGGATTCGGGCTCGCGCGGCACGAAATCGCTGCGGACGATCCCGCGGATGGTCTTGCCGTCATCGGTAGCGACCGATGGGAACATCCGCATCCGTCCGGCGACCTCGGGCGTGTCCCACTGCCAGCCAACCCACAGAAGGGTGAAACCCTCGCGCAGCAAGAAGCCGTCGCCAAAGTGCTCTTTGGTCTCCGGGTCGGTGCTTCGTTCTCCAAAGTTGAAGAAAGACAATAGCCCCTTTCCGCCGCGATTCCCGACCTCGAGCAGGAGAGAGCCGTTGCCGCGCTCGGCGAGCTTGGGCTTCAAGATATAGAACTCGGCGGAGAACTCCACGAGGCCGTCATCATTGGTTGGGGCTTTGGTGATGTCCGTGATGATCAAGTTCGGCTCGAGCGTGGGGTCCACCGCGAGATAGACCGTGCCCGCGATCTTTTCATAGGCACCGGCCAAACCGAAGCTGTGGCCGGCAAGGATGTCTTCGCGATGGTCGATTTCAAAACGAACGACCTTGGCCCAGGCGGGCTGTGACAGGGCGACCAGTACCAAAATCGGGAAAAATCTTCTCATGATCTGCCTCTCTTGCCCAAGGTTCATTTACGCGATTCGGGCGTTGAAGAGTATCATGTGCTGTAAACCGATCGGCGGAGGTAGCCTTGTCAACGAACGTGGTGCTTTACGAATCCAAAGACAGCATTGCCACCATCACTCTCAATCGCCCCGAAAAGCTCAACGCGATGAACGACGACATGTGGGGAGCGCTCGAGGCGACGTGGCGGCGGTTCAACAACAGCGACGACCGGGTCGCGATCATCACGGCGTCGGGGGAGCGGGCCTTTTGTGTCGGCGCGGACTTGAACAGTCCCTCGCTCGATGTCTGGCGCGCGATCCCGGGTCATATCGTCGACGTAGAAAAGCCCATCATCGCCGCGGTCTTCGGTCACTGCCTAGGCGGCGGTCTCGGTCTCGTCCAGTTCGCCGACCTCTGTGTCGCCGCCGACGATACTCAGTTCGCGTTCTCCGAAGCGAAAGTGGGTCTCGCCATCGGTGCGGCGAGCTCGCTCGCGGCTCGTATACCCCACAAAGTGGCGATGGAGCTGATGTTGACCGGCGATCCGATCTCAGCGCAGCGTGCTTACGAAGTCGGTCTCGTCAATCGCGTCGTGCCGCGGGCCGAGCTCATGAGCACCGCGATAGCTTACGCAACGCGGATCGTCGACAACGCGCCCCTCGTTCTTGCGATGATGAAGCGCTATGCGGGGGAAGTGATGCCGAAGGGGCCGGTCGAGACGGCGGCTTTGTGGCGCCGGGGGCCCGAGATGATCTTCGCGAGCCGGGATGCGAAAGAAGGCATCGAAGCGTTCCGGGAAGGGCGCAAGCCCAAATTTCTCGGCGTGTGAATCGAACAGGTTTATTTCGGGTAGCCGAGCCTTTTGAGATCCTGCCGGATCTCGTCGAGGATGGTAGGGTCGTCGATCGTCGCTGGGATCTTGTACGCTTCCCCATCCGCCATTTTTTGGACGGTGCCTCGTAGCACTTTTCCCGATCGCGTTTTTGGAAGCCGGGCGACGACCACGGCTTGCTTGAACGCGGCGACCGGGCCGATGGTCTCGCGGACGAGGGCGATGAGCTCGGGAACGATGGTGTCTTCGCCGCGCTCGACACCCGCTTTGAGAACGACGAGCCCCAGGGGGAGCTGGCCTTTCAGGTCGTCCGCGACCCCGAGCACCGCACATTCCGCGACGTCCTGGTGTGAGGCAAGCACTTCCTCCATTTGTCCCGTCGACAAGCGGTGGCCGGCGACATTGATCACGTCGTCGGTGCGACTCATGATCCACCAATAGCCGTCTTCGTCTCGATAGCCGGCATCGGCGGTGAGGTAGTAGCCGGGAAAGGGATTAGTGTACTTCTCTTGAAAGGCCACGTCATGGTTCCACAGGGTCGGCAAGCACCCCGGCGGAAGGGGTAGCTTGACGACGATATTCCCCATCTCGCCATCGCCGAGCGTGCGCCCGTCGTCGTCGAGAACGCGCACGTCGTAGCCCGGCACCGGTTTCGTTGGTGAGCCTGCTTTGATGGGATGCGGGCCCATGCCGAGACAGTTGGCGACCATTGGCCAGCCGGACTCGGTCTGCCACCAGTGATCGATGACGGGGACGCCGAGCTTGTCCTCGGCCCAACGAAGCGTGTCCGAGTCGCAGCGCTCGCCCGCGAGAAAGAGTGCCTCGAAGCGGGACAAGTCGTATTTGTGGATATAGGTGCCGTTGGGATCTTCTTTCTTGATAGCCCGGAAGGCCGTCGGAGCGGTGAAGAGTACATTCACCTTGTGTTCGTCGATCACCCGCCAAAAAGCGCCGGGGTCCGGTGTACCGACGGGCTTGCCTTCATAGAGCACGGTCGTGCACCCGTGAAACAGGGGCGCGTAAACGATGTAGGAATGGCCGACCACCCAGCCGACGTCGGACGCCGCCCAGAAGACGTCACCGGGCGACACGTCATAAACGTTGTTCATGGACCATGCGAGCGCGACCGCGTGACCTCCGTTATCCCGGACGACGCCCTTCGGCTCGCCGGTCGTGCCTGACGTATAGAGAATGTAGAGCGGATCGGTTGCTTCGACCGCGACGCAGTCTACCGGGGAGGCAGCCCCTATCGCGTCGTCCCAATCGACATCGCGCCCAAAATGCGTCATCAGGGCCTCACATTGCGGCCTTTGAAGAAGGAGGGTCTTTTGAGGTTTGTGGGAAGCTAGCTCGATCGCTTCGTCGAGGAGAGGTTTGTAGGGGAGGACCCGATTGACTTCGATGCCGCAGGAAGCGGTCATGATGAGCTTGGGCGTGGCGTCGTCGATGCGCGCCGCGAGCTCATTGGCTGCAAAGCCTCCGAAGACGACGGAGTGGATCGCTCCGATGCGGGCGCAAGCAAGCATCGCTTGTACGGTCTCCGGAATCATCGGCATGTAAATGATGACGCGGTCCCCGCGATGAACCCCCTGATCACGAAGCGCACCCGCGACGAGCGCCACTGCATTCTTGAGCTCGCGGAAAGTGAAGTATTTCACCGTTTGCGTCACTGGGCTGTCATAGACGAGCGCGAGCTGGTCGGCACGGCCGCCCTCGACATGACGGTCGAGCGCGTTGTAGCAGCTGTTTAACTGCCCGCCTCGAAACCAACGATAAAAAGGCGGGTTACTATCGTCGAGGACGCAGTCTGGTTCTTTGAACCAGTGGATAGCGGAAGCGGCGTCTCCCCAGAACCCGTCTGGGTCTCGAAGCGACCTTTCGTAGTCGGAAGTGTAGCGCGCCGTCATGCCGTTCATTATGGCTCATCCGGGATGCCGGAGGCGCTACTGCAGGAGGAGGACTACGCCGGCGAGTGCTACCAGCGTACCAACAACAGCGCGCAGCGTGATCGTCTCGCGAAAGACGAGACGGCTCACGGGAATTAGGAAGAGCGGGGTGAGGCTCATGAGCGTCGAGGCCACGCCGATGGAGGCGCGGTCGATGGCTACAAGCGACAGCCACACGCCAGCGACAGGGCCGAAAACCGAGCCGAGTGCGGTGAAGGCCGTGGCGCGGACGTCGTTCGACCACATAGCGAGGACACGCTTCGTCTCGCCGAGTGCTACGGTGAGCACCCAAACGCTCGTCGCAGCGGCCATGAGCCGGATCACATTGGCTTCTTGTGGCATAGCGCCTTCGGTGAGGCCGCTCTTTGCTGTAACGAGCCCGATAGCCTGGCCAACCGTCCCTCCCACGGCGAACATTACGCCGAGCCTATAGGCGCTGCGCGCGCGCTCCGATGCGTGCTGTTCGGGCGACATGACGACCCACGCAATTCCGATCAAAGTGGTAGCCATGCCCGCCATTTCAAGGAACGTCAGCGCTTCCCCCAGAAAAATCCAGCTAAAGAGCGCCGCGATGGCGGGCGCGAGCGCGAAGATGAGCATCGTCTTGGCGGGGCCGATGGCGACAAAGGCCCGGAACAAAAGAGAGTCGCCGATCGCGAGCCCGATGACACCGGAGAGCGCGAGCCAGCCCCAGGCCTCCCAGGAAAGCGCTGGTGGCAGAGGTGTTCCCCGTGTGATCCAATGGATGCCGAGCGCGAGAAGCGTGGCCATGAGAAGGCGGGAGCGGTTCACGACAATGGCCCCGGCCCGCCGACCGGCAAGGGTGAAGAACGTGGACCCCATCGCAAAAAACATCGCGGTGCCCACCGCCGCGATCTCCCCGCTCATCGCGAAACAGTGTACAGCATTCAGTTGTCAGCATCAGCATTCAGGTCCGTACTATAGAGCTCTCCCGTTTGACGGAGGAGCTCGGATTGGAGAGCTTCATCAACTGGATTCAGACCTGAATGCTGAATGCTGATTGGTTGACTCCCTGGATTGCCGCGGAGTACTCTTCCAGCAGGTCCGTGGCCGGTGCGACCACCGAGGGTATCGTCCCAGCGACGGACGAGAGGATGAGCTCATGGAAATCGATCGTCGCGCTTTATTTAAGAGTCTTGGTGGGGCGGCAGCTGTTGCCCTGATGACGCCGGATCAGAAGGCGGATGCTCTCGAGCACTATATGGAAGAGCAGCTCAATGCGTCCGCGGACGAGCCCGAATATCCCACAGTGGCCGATCTCGCAGCAAGGAACGAGGACCTCACGCGTCCGGCGCGCAACGGCGCCGGGTTTCTCTTCAGGCAGGGGCGTGACGGCAAGTTGAGGAAGATCGCGCCCATGCCGGCAAAACCGTCGCTCGAGGACTTCTTCGAATATCGCTTCGCGCCGGCGAACCACGTATTGCAGAGCGCTAACCGCGCACTCACCACCGGGATGGACGAAGAGATAATCTTGGCTTGCCTGCTGCACGATGTGGTCCTTAACTTGATCCGGCCGGATCACGGGTGGTGGGGTGCGCAACTCGTCGAGCCCTACGTCCCGGAGAAAACGACGTTCGCGATCCGCTACCACCAGTGTCTGCGGTTCTTTCCGGACACGGAATACGGCTACGAGTATCCGGAAAGCTATTTCCGGTCCTTCGGCGAAGACTACGTACCGGAGCCGTATCTGCAGAAGACGCACGAGTGGGTCAAGAATCACAAATGGTACAAATATCCGAGGCTCGTGACGGTGAACGATCTGTATTCGTTCGACCGGAACGCCAAGGTGTCGATCGACCCGTTCCGCGAGATCATCGCTCGCCACTTCAAGCAGCCCGAGGAAGGGCTCGGTTGGGACGACTCGCCGTCGGCCCACATGTGGCGCACGTTGATTTGGCCGGATAGGCGACTATAAATATCGTTGTTGGGTAGCGGCGCGCACCGCTGCCCAAGCGTTTGTAAAGGAGAGGCGCGTCATGAAGATTCGTATTCCTCGTCTCGGCCTCGTCATAGCACTCGGCTTTGTTGTGGTGCAGGCGGGTGCCGACGACACGGTCTCCTATAACGGACTGGAGCTGACTGCGAAAAGTGTTTCGCGGTCCAAGAGGGTGAGCCTTCAAGATTGCCCGCCTGGGGAGAATATCGTCAGAGGCGTTATCCGACCGGTGGAGGACAATGAGTTCGCGACGATCCAGATCGACGTGAAAGTTCTCCCAACGTTCGAGGGGGGGGATGTTCCGAAACCGTTGCTTTACGATGACGCCGGAAACGAGTACAAGACCGCGCAGTCGTTTCGCGACGTGGACTCCAAAGAGACTTATACCTGCAACTTCTCGTTTCGAGTGCCGAAGGGTACGAAGGTGTCTCGTATCGCGATCGAAGACGCGTCGCTCGATATCAGCTCCCTCGAAAAATAACTAGTGAAAATCACGGCTGCTAACGCGTTTCGGCTCTAGCGTGAGTTTTGGTTTCCAGAGTTTGTCCACGATGAGGTGGACGACGCTTTGCTCGGATTGGACTTTTCCGGTGACGCCTAGAAAAGGTGTTGTTTTTGCGAGGACGGCATATTCCTCGAATTTCTTTGGCCACAGGACGAGATTGACGAAGCCGGACTCGTCTTCGAGGGTCATGAAAGTGACGCCGGCGGCTGTGCCTGGGCGCTGGCGGCAGATGACGAGACCGGCATAGCGCACCCGCCGACCGTTTTTCATTTGGGCGACGGTGCGGGCGTCGGGGAGTCTTTGTGCTTTCAACGCTTCGCGCAGCGGTGCCAAAGGGTGGCCATGGGTGCTGTGGGACGTGGCGTCATAGTCCCACGTGATCGTCTCGAAGACGTCGAGCGCGTCGAAAGCGATCTCGCTCTCGGGAACAGATAGAAATGTGTCGGGGTCGTCTTTTCTGAGCCCGCGCGCTTTCCACAACGCGGCGCGTCGCGTGGCTTCGAAGTTTTGAAAAGCCCCCGCTTCGGCGAGCGCGGCAAGCGCTTTTTCGTCGAGCCTCGTGCGTTTCGAAAAATCCTCCATCGATGCGAAAGGTTGCTCGCGCCTCGCGGCGTCGATACGATCCCAATCACGTTCACCGAGACCTTTTACATAACGTAAACCCATGCGGATCGCTTCGCCCACCATCTGGCAATCCCACGTACTCGTACGAACATCGATAGGGAAGTAGTGGACGCCGCGCCGCTTGCCATCGTCGATGATGGTCGCCGGAGAGTAAAAGCCCATCGGCTGCGCGTTCAAGAGCGCGCACACGAACTCGGCAGGGTAGTGGCAAAGCAGATAAGCCGCTGCATAGCTGATGAGCGCGAAGCTCGCCGCATGGCTTTCGGGAAAACCGTACTCGCCGAAGCCGGTGATCTGCTGGAAGACGCGCTCGGCGAACTCGGTCGCGATACCCTTGGCCTCCATACGGGTGACGAGCCGCTCCCGGTGCCGCTCGATACGGCCCGTGCGCCGCCACGCGGCCATGTCGCGCCGCAGCTGATCGGCTTCACCTGGGGTGTAGTCCGCCGCGACCACGGCGAGACGCATGACTTGCTCCTGGAAAAGAGGTATGCCGAGCGTTTTCTCTAAAACGGGCTTCAAGAGCGGGTGCGGGTAGGTCACGGGCTCTTCTCCGTTGCGGCGTCTCAAGTAAGGATGGACCATGCCTCCGGTGATGGGGCCGGGGCGCACGATGCTGACTTCGATGACGAGGTCGTAATAATTTTGGGGGCGCAAGCGGGGGAGCATCGCCATCTGCGCGCGGCTCTCGATTTGAAAGACACCCACCGTCTCCGAGCGGCAGATCATCTTGAACGTCTCTTCATCGTCAGGCGGGATGGTGGCCATCGAGAGCTCGACGCCGCGGTGCTTCTTGAGAAGACGGAAGCAAAGGTCGAGCTGTGTGAGTGCGCCGAGGCCGAGCAAGTCGACTTTGAAGAGACCGAGCGCTTCGATGTCATCTTTGTCCCATTGGATGACGGTCCGGTCTTTCATGGTGGCGTTCTCGATGGGGACGAGCTGGTAGACCGGCTCGTGGCCGAGAAGAAAGCCGCCGGGATGGATGGAGAGGTGGCGGGGGAAATCGAGGATCGTGTTGGCGAGGCGCAGCAAATGCTGGTGGTCAGGCGTCGTCGGATCGAAGCCGGCGTCGGACAGGTTCTCTACCGTGGGCCCATCGTAATGAGAGAGCAGCTTCGACAGGCGGTCGAGGCTCGTCTCGGAAAGGCCGAGCGCTTTGCCGACATCGCGCACCGCGGAGCGTGCACGGTAGCGCACGACGTTCGCCACCATGGCGGCGCGGTCGCGGCCATATTTCTCGTAGACGAACTGAATGACCTCTTCGCGCCTCTGATGCATGATGTCGAGGTCGATATCCGGAGGCTCGGCTCGGTCTTTCGACAAGAAGCGCTCGAAGAGAAGCCCCATGCGCACCGGGTCGACCGCGGTGATGCCGAGGCAATAGCAAACCGAAGAGTTCGCCGCCGAGCCGCGCCCCTGACAAAGAATCTCGTTCTGGCGGCAGAACTGGACGATCTCGTACATCGTGAGGAAGTAGCCGCCATAGTCGAGCTCTTTGATGAGGTCGAGCTCTTTACGGAGCTGTTTTTGCATGTCCTCGGGAACGTTGCCGCCAGCGCGCCAGCGCGCGCCTTCGAATGTCAGATGCTCGAGATATTCGGAAGAAGTGCTGCCATCGGGAAGGTTCTCCGCGGGGTAGCGATAGCGGATCTCCTGCAGCGAGAAGTTGCAGCGCTCGGCAATCGACAGCGTTCTCTCGACGGCGAGCGGGTCGTCCGCATAGAGCTCGCGAAAGGCGATGGGTGTGCGAAGCCCGTACTCGGCGTTTGGCTTGAGAAGGCGCCCCGCGCTCCGAACCGTGGTTTTGTGCCGGATGGCGGTGAGAACGTCCTGCAGGTCACGCCGCTCGCGGTGGTGGTAGAGCACTTCCATCCCCGCGACGATGGGAAGCCCGTACTTCGCCGCCTGTTCTTTGAGGTACTGATTTCGGGGCACGTCGACATCCTGCCGATGTCGCGTGGCAAACGCATAGAGCCTATTCCCGAAAGCGTCTTTTAGTAGATCGAGGGGAGCGTGATTGGCTCTCCACAAAGCGAGCAACCCATTCTGATGCTCGGCAACTTCCGTCCAAGAGACCGAGGAGCTCCCTTTCTCGGACCGAAGCCGTCCTTTGGTGACGAGACGGCAAAGATTTCGATAGCCCGTATGGCTCTCGACGAGAAGCAGAATCGTGGAACCGTCGTCGACGGTTACCTGGGATCCGATAATGAGCTGAATCCCGACTTCCCGCGCTTTGAGATGCGCCCGAACGATGCCGTAAATCCCGTCCCGATCCGTGATGGCCAGTGAAGAAAGTCCGAGCCGATAAGCTTCTTCGACGAGCTCTTCGGGGTGACTGGCGCCCTCTAGAAAAGACCCGTTCGACTTACACCAAAGCGGAGCATAAGGCGCTAGAGCCATGGTTCACTCGACCCGCCCTTCCAAAAACCACCGGCGCCGAACGCGGTCATAAAAAACCCAAAAGACATCGCCTTGCTGCATCTTCACGAAGTAGTACTCACGGTGGACCGTGCGCTTCCACCAACCACCGGAGAGGATGTAGGGGCCGAGAAAATCCCGCACCGGCCCGAACTCGAGCCCGCGCAGCATCCAGCCATCCGGCTCGTGCCGGCTACGTGGCGGAAGCGCCATAGGCTTTTCGTAGATACGCCGGATGAGCGTGCGCTGTCCTTCTACGGGGGCCATGAGCTTCGGAAGGTTCTCGAGAGGCGTCCATTGAAAACGCGCGCTTGGGAGGTGGCCTTTCAAAAGCTCCGCTTGCACGACCGCTTCGTCTCCGAACTCGGCCCGGAGCCTCGCGAAAGCGCGGCTCTGCTTTCTCGGATCCCTCTTCGGCTTCCTAGCAGCGAGCAACAGCTGCTCCACCGTCTTCGGTACAGCTTCGGCGCGAAGGCAAAGCTCGACGGCGCCGGCATCGAGGCGCAACGTCTCGAGCCGCAAGCGCACGAGCCCGAGAAGAAGCGGGCTCGCGAGCGTGGGCGCATCGGGGCGCAGCACTTCTTCGAGCGAGCGGTAATCGTCGAGCTCGAGCCGGAGAAAAAGCTTCGTGAGTGCGAGGCTCTTCGCCTCGAGATCCTGAAGAAGCGTGTCGAGGAGCTGTTTGACGAAGAACAGAAGCCGCTCGCTATCGGCCACGGGGCCGGGAAGCTCCATCGATTTCTCGAGTGGCTCTGTCGGAGGCTCGGGCGCGAGCGGTGCGAAGAGATCGCCCGCGGCAAGACGATGGAGCGTGTGGACTTCGGGGCCAAAACGTTTCAAGAGCCCTTTGGGAGGCAAACGCAGAAAGTCCGCGACCGTCTGGATGCGGAGCTTGATGAAAGACTCTTGCGCGTCGGGTGGAATGTCGAGCCGCGACAACGGTACGCGCTGCGCCGCGCGGTCTTCGTCTCGAGCGCTTTCGAAGACATGGAGCCCGCGTAAGGCCCGCGCAATAGCGTAGGTTCCGAAACGTGAGAAGCCGATGGCGACGGAAGCAAAAAAACCCATCTTGTCGAGTGCTGTACGGATGTTCTCGCCCCAGCTTTCGAGCGAAGGAAACAAATGGCCGAGCCCCGAAGCGTTCAGCCAAAAGAGGCCGGGGGAGTGCCATGACGCAGCCGCAGGCTCTACGTCGGGTGTGAAGTCGCGAAGGCGCTCGGTGATGGCTTCGACTTCTTTGTATATGAGAGATTCTCCGATGGCACCCGCACGCAGCTCTCTCGAGAGCGCGAGCCCCGCCGCGTAACGATGTCCGGGACGGATGCCGAGCCGTCTCGCTTTCTCGTTCACCCACAAGATGAACGCTTGCGGCTTTTCTTCGGCGACGACGACAGCCGGCAAGCTGCGCCAATCGGGATACTCCTTCAAGAGGAGCTGAAGAGGGAAGGCGGGGATGTCAACGCAAGCCAGCCGGGACATGACAGACCTCGCGGTAGAGACGGCCTGGTCCCCGGCGCTTGTCCTTCAAGACCACCACCTCGACAGCGTGTGGTGCGTCTTTGTCGCGGCGGGCTTCGGCACGCAGTGAGATGAGAGAGCTGACCGAGCTCATCCGATCGGTTTTCTCGGTGAGCACGACGACGGCGGTCGCGTTCTTGCGCGCGATGCCGACGAGCTTGGTGAGAAGCGGCGTCGAAAGGTACTTTCTTACATGGCTGTCATGGTGGCCCCGGCTTCCATGGAGGGGCTTGTCGCGGCGCACGAGCTTTTCTCGAATGGCTTCAGGACCGAGATCGAGCACAACGAGATCGAACCCGCCCGAGCGCGTGAGCTCGACCGTCGCCCGAGTCGCTGCGCGCGCATCGTCCACCCGCACGACCGCGAGATGCGCGAGCGAAATGCCGGACGCCGCCACGTCGGGAGGGAAGAAAGTGCTATGCTTCAACGTGACCCAAACGGCGGTCTCTTCGCGTCTTTGCGCTTCGAGCACGAGACCGAAGGCCACGGTCAAGTTGGCGGCGGCGCGATGGCCGGAAATCTCGACGAGCCGCCCCATCATTTGCGAAAGCCCCCAGGCGTCTCCTGGCGCTTCGGAGGGAGAGATACCCGTCGAATAAGCTTGTGAGACCGACATGGGAATTTAATATCGGAGCGGGGACGAGGCGCGTTCTAGAAAACGCCGGACTTCGATGACCTTCCCGAGAATCCTGCACTGATAGCGGGATGGGATGATGACGTCGAAATTCGGGTTCTCGGGATGGAGCTCGATAATGCCTTTACGAATACGAAGGCGTTTGACGGTCGCGTCGTCTTCCACGAGCGCCACGACGATATCACCGGAATTGGCGGTAGCCTGCCGCTTCACGATGACGAGATCTCGGGGGAAGATGCCCGCGCCCGTCATGCTCTCACCGTGCACGCGAAGCGCAAAGAGCTCCTGAGAAGAGTGGGTCGACTCGACAGGGATGTAACCGTCGAGATCCTGGATCGCGGTGCTCAATACACCCGCTTGCACGCGCCCGAGAATGGGTACGAGCCTAGGGGTGGTCCATCCCTTGAGGCCCTCGAGATCCGGCAGCGCGAACCCACGTGCCTGACCGTTTTTTTTAACGAGGCGGCCTTCCTGGACGAGCGCTTCGAGATGTTCGCGCGCCGTCTCGACTGCTCGAAACGAGAATGCATGCTGGACCTCGCGGATCGTAGGCGGTCGCCCTTCGAAAAGACGCTCCCGAACGTAGCAGTAGACCCGCTCGCGCGTCTCCCCAGGAGGCGTTTTCGGCATGTTAAGACTATACCAGACATTTGTCTGGTATACAAGGAAGTTAATAGTTAGGATCGACTTGACGCGGAACTGCTTTTGCGGCACAATCGCGGCCCCTAAACCTTTCAATTTGCCTCTCGGGCCGGGACGGGCGAGCCGTTTGGTATATGCCAGGGAAGGAGTCTCGTCGTGGAGGGCACGTTAGACCGGCTACAGCTGACAGGTGTCCTCGACGGCTTTCGCGCATCTCGACGCTCCGGAGTCCTGCACCTCGCTCGCGATGGAGCGACCAAACGCGTCTACTTCAAAGACGGTCGGGTTGTTTATGCAAACTCGGACCTAGGCGAGGACCGGCTCGGGGAGCTCATCGTGCGGTCAGGCAGGCTCAAACGCGAGGAGCTCGACCTCGCGTGCAAAGTACGCGAAGCATCACAGCTTCGGCTCGGAAGAACCCTGGTCGATTTGGGATATATGTCGGACGGTGAGCTCGACGGCCACATCAAAGGGCAGGTCGAGGTCATCATCCGCTCCGTCATCTGTTGGGAGTCGGGCTCGTTCCGCACCGAGCTGAACGAGCGCCCGGTGGACGAAGACCTCCAGCGCTCGGACATATCGGTCGAGAATGTCGTTCTCGATGCCCTGCGCACGATCGAAGACGTAGAGTCCATACGTGCCGGCATCGGGGATCTCAACGGCACGCTTCGCTTCGCGAAAGACTCGTCGTGGATTGATGCCAATTTGCGCTTGACCCCCGAAGAAGGGTTCTTGCTCTCCAGGGTGGACGGCGCAGCCACGGCCTTGGAGATCGCGCAACTCTCTCCCATGGGCGAGAACGACACACTCCGCATGATTTGCGCGTTGGTCGTAGCCGGCGTTTTGGTGGTCGAAAGGACGTCCCGACTGCAAGTCGAGGCGCCGCCGGGCGTGACCCGGACAAGTGAGCCGGCACCCGAGCCTCCACGGCTCGAGACGGTGAAAAAGGACGTCGAGCCTGAGCTTTCGCCGGAAGCCAAGCAGTTTCGTGACGATATGTACGCGAAACATGCCACCGCTCACGAAGTCACGTATTACAAGTTGCTCGAGGTCGCCCCGAATGCTTCGACCGACGAGATTAAAGCCGGCTATTTCAAGTTCGCCCGAAAGCTACACCCCGATCATCGCGCGGGTCTCAAGATTCGGGACGAGGACGGCGTGCTCGCTGACTTGTATCTGGCTATCAAGGCCGCTTACGAGGTGCTCTCGAGTGAGACTGAACGGCGCCGCTACGATTTCAGCCTCGAGAAGCTACAGATGCAAAAGCGGTCAACCGTCGCCGTATCAGAACAAGCCACCGGGAAAGATGACCCGGCCTCGAACGACCCCGTGCGAACGTTCGATGCGAAGCAGATGGCGCGCCTGCATTACGGAAACGGACAAAAATATTACGCCCAGGAAAACTACCATGAAGCCATTGCTGAGTTTCAGGATGCCGTGCGTCTCGACGGCTCGAATGCGAATTATCATCGTCTGCTAGGATTCGCGCTTGCTAAGAACCCTCGGTGGCGCCGTCGGGCGGAAGAGCATCTTCTAAAAGTTCTCGAATCGGAGCATTTCGACACGGACACGATGTTGGCACTCGGCGAGCTCTACGAAGAGGGCGGCATGGATACGCGGGCCCGCAAAATGTACGAGGAGGCGCTCGGGATGGATCCTGACAACGTTCGTGCGCTCGAGAAGCTGGCGAGCACCCCGCGCACGACGGCGATGGAGCGGCTCCGAGGTGTACTGCACCGGAAGAAGAAAGTGTAATTGTCTCTCGAGAACCGAGCTATGGCGTGTTCTGTCGCCCAGCATATGAAGGCTCGGCGGCGCTGAATCCGTCGAGCTTTTCGAGATAGGGCATCAGAAGCTCCGATACGGATTCGCGTTCGTCGAAATAGACACCGGCGAGAAGGAGGTAGACGACCATGCTTCCACGCCGCGCGAGAAAGACGTTGCCGAAAGGGGTGCCGTCGGTCGTGAGAACACCGAAACGGGAGAAATCGCCCCACTGAAACAGCTCGCTCCTTTCGTCGACCAAGACCTCGGTATCGCCGAGCATCATGAACGCGATCTTTGTACCTCCCCAGATCGACGTATAGGTGCCACGGGCGTCGGCTTCGGTGCTTTCGAAGGTTAGCGAATAGGTGAGATAGGGGGCTGCTTCGTCGTCTGGAAGATCGTAGACGTATTCGATCTCATAGGAGTCGTCGAAATAGCGCGTCTTGGTCATGCGCTCGCCCGCCAGGTCGGGCGTATACTCGGCCATCCATGCGGATAAGTGCCAGATGTCGAGAAGGAGCGCGCGTTCTTCTCGTGTGGGCTCGAGCGTCTCGCCGGAGGCTTTGAAGAGAACGCCGAGCGCGAGGAGCAGAGCGACCGTGCCGAGGGCGGCGACCGGCGTCAGGACCACGAGCCAAAGCCAGGCCCGCCTCTTTTGGGGAGTTGTTTCGTTCATGGATTGTGGGGTGGAGCTACCTCCATTCTACGAAATGGAACCGAGCAAGTCACCACTAGTTTCTTCCCCAGGCTCTGCAGTCTGTCTCGCCTGCCTGCGATTCTGCCAGGAGCTAGCCAGGTAAACTGAAAGCTCGGCAGCCCCTCAAATCGTCCGCATGAAGCGAACTCCTTTAGGCTGACGTGGTGAGACAGAGGGCGACCGCGAAGAGTCCGGATGAAGGACTTTCGAGACCTAAGTCCTAGCCTCAGACCTCCTGACACACCCCCAAGTGAAATGTCCGGTTAGGGCACCTCCGCGGGCGCTGTTTCGGCGCGGCGTGGGCCCGGAAACGCGAGGCTGGGGGGTGGGTGCGGCTTGACGTCGAAGCGCAGGTGGAGCTTCGA
>SMYC01000208.1 GCA_004356105.1 Acidobacteriota bacterium
CGAAACGGGCCGCGCACCGCCCGACACAGAGTTGGCGGAAGCCTTGGCAGCACTCGGCGACGCCTTGAGCTGACGAGAGCGCCACCATGACGCTCTTCGCATATTTTTGGGAGTATCGCGTTCACGACAACAAGGTCGAGCTCTTCCGAAGGTTTACGGCCCCGGCGGTAATTGGGTTCAGCTCTAATCTATTTTAGCCGTAGGATTCGAGTTCGCAAAACTACTACTTTCCGCGCGATCCGAGCTTCCTCACACTGGTGACGTGCGCCCGCCGCTAACTCTTGGCCTTGGTGGGGAGCTGCTGAAGGATAAAGACCTTAGATGCTTTGGTCACGCTCAGAAGTCGCTCGTAGGACCTGAGTTCTCACCCAGGCCTCGTCAGGAATCCTGTCCCGTGTGTGGACGAAATCCTCCGCGTGCCGCCGCCTCTTTCGAGCTGAGCGACACCGTGCAGTTATCACGTCTCGAGCGGGAAAGGAGGGTGCGGAAATGTCCGTCCGGCGATGGTTCGAAGCTACGTTTCTCGAAGCCGAACAGAGTACCGCTGGGGTCGACTTCACACATCTTGGAGCACAGTTCGCGCTACGGATCGAGGAAGTAGTACGTCCGCGCGAGCTGAAGCAATGGTGGAGCCTCACCAGCGAGTGGACCGATCCGAAGGCTGTCGAGCCGAATCGCCTCGGCGATATGGAGAGCAAGATCCTGTCCTTTCTCGAGCAAGAATGCAGCGCCTGCATGGCCCGCGTCCCCGACGACAAGCGGGCCGACTTCTTGCGCGGCGTCTGGGCAAAGAGGGACTAACCGCTCTTCTCCGTCGAGGAGCTCGACCCAGCGTAGTCTCGAAACGAACAGGAGGCGTGACGGAAAGAAAGCGCTCCCAGCTCCCGGTCGAGGCCGCGTCTATCGGGATGTGCTCCGGCCCTGCGCCGAGCGGCGCGCGCACGAGCTGCAAGTGTTTGTGCCGTTGGCTCGCGCCCGCTTCCGGCCGGCATTGCAGAACACGAAGCCATGGATACACCTTGTCGGCGTTTCCCACAGCGGACGTTTCCGCGGAAACGTCTAAATGACCGGAGATAGACTGAGGACGTGATTCACAGGAGAAGCGCATTCGAGTTGAATAAGTACTGTGCGCGCCACTAGAATCTAGGTGCGACCGGACGCCACAAGACCATGCTGCTAAAACCAGAGACCGTTCTCGGGAATTACGCGATCACCGAAGCGATTGGCGCAGGTGGCATGGGGGAGGTGTACCGGGCTCGGGACAAGAAGCTTGGTCGTGACGTCGCGATCAAAGTGCTCCCGGACGCGTTCGCACAAGACGCAGAACGGCTCGCCCGATTCAAGCGAGAGGCGAAAGTTCTCGCGTCTCTGAACCACCCGAACATCGCTTCGCTCTACGGGCTCGAGCAGTCCGAGAGTACTCACTACCTCGTTCTCGAGCTGGTCGAAGGCGATACACTGGCCGAGCGCATCTCGCGCGGCGCGATTCCTGTCGACGAAGCGCGCGACTTTGCGAGCAAGATCGCGCTGGCCGTCGAAGCCGCCCACGAGAAAGGCATCATCCATCGTGATCTGAAGCCTGCCAACATCAAGATCACTCTCGACGGCGACATTAAGGTATTGGACTTCGGCCTCGCGAAAACCTACGCGGGCGCAGGGACGGAAGCTCAATCGTCGGCTCTCTCGCAGTCGCCCACGCTGACCCGACAAGGGACGATGGTGGGCGCGATTTTGGGAACGGCGGCCTACATGTCGCCGGAGCAGGCGAAGGGGAAGACCGTCGATAAGCGGACCGACATCTGGGCTTTTGGCGCCGTGCTCTTCGAGATGCTCACAGGCCGGCGGGCGTTCGACGGTGAAGATTTTTCGGAGATCTTGGCGGCCATCATCGGAGGCGAGCCCGATTGGACTGCTGTTTCCGCGGATGTGCCCGAGGCGGTTACCGCGCTTCTCCGGCGCTGGCACGTATCCGCGTTATGTGCCGTCAGGGCACCTGGTCTACGTACATGAAGGAACGCTCTTCGCCACTCTTTTCGATCTCGACAAATTGGAGGTTGTAGGGCAACCCATCCCGATCTTGAACGAGATCCACGCCGACCGTGCCGGCGGCGCGAAGTTTGCTTTTTCGAGGGAGGGAGCTCTCGTCTACCAAAAACGTGGGCGATCCAATGACATGATCCTGAAGTGGGTGAGACGCGATGGCGAGGCTACCCACCTCGAACAAGATCCCGCCAACTACAGAGATCTATTTTTGTCGCCTGACGGCAAGCGGCTGGCGCTGACAAAGGCATCTGCAACCTCTGGGTGGGACGTCTGGGTGTTCGATCTCGAACGAGATGTCAGAGTTCGCCTGACCGCCGACCCTGGTTTCGATGGATTCCCCGTGTGGACGCCCGACGGCCAGTATATTGCGTTCTCATCAAGCAGAGACGGACCGAGCAACCTCTACCGAAAGCGCGCCGATGGAACCGGCGAGGTGGAAAGGCTTACGGAGAGCCCGAACGGTCAGACCCCCAGCTCGTTATCACCGGATGGACAGATCGCGTTCACAGAGAGCACATCGGATACCTCTCAAGACATCTGGACGGTGTGGCTCGACGGCGACGGGCCTGAGATCTTCCTGCAAACACCGTTCGCCGAGAGCCAGGCTTCGTTTTCTCCGGACGGACGCTTCATCGCCTATCAATCAAATGATTCCGGGCAGACCCAGGTCTACGTCATGTCTTTTCCCGAAAAAGGGAGTAGATGGCAAGTTTCGACGAGCGGAGGCGCAGGACCCGTGTGGTCGCGCGCAGCGCAAGAGCTCTTCTATTCGACCGACAACAAGATCATGATGGCTCCCTATACTGTCGAGGACGATTCTTTCCGATCCGGTACCCCCCGAGAGCTGGCCTCAGGCGTGTTGCTGCCGGGGGGCAGTAATTTCGATGTCACGCCAAACGGTGAGCGCTTTGTGATTCTGGCACAGGCCGAAGAGGAAACGGAGGCACCCCAGCTCGTCCTCGTGCAGAACTGGTTCCAGGAGCTAGAGCGTTTGGTGCCTGCCAAGTAGTGCCACAATTTATTTGGGTCAGCTAGAACCCCTCGTCCCCTTAGCTTAGCCCGTCCGCAACCCGACTTCACCAAGCAGCCTCATCGGGCCGAGACGACGAAGCTTTTCGAGCTCGTCGTCGTCATGCACGAAAAACGCGCCCGCGTAGCCGAGCGCGTTGACCGAGATGGACTCCCACGCGTCCCGAGACCTCGGGATAACGACCATCCGCTCACGCGTGGCGAGAAGGTTGTAGGCACGGGGATCGTTTTCGCGGCCAACATCGGCCAGCAACTGGAGGTAGCGCCGGCGCGTTTCCTCCGCCGCGCCCTCGAGCGTTCGGTCGACGCAGTCGTCCAAAGAACAAGACGCGTTGCGGAAAGGCAGCGCTCCTGGCTCGCGCTCGAAAGCCGTGTCCATCGGGAGGTGCTCCGGCCCTTCGCCGAGCGGCGCCGCCACGAGCTGCAAGTGTTTGTGCCGTTGGCTCGCGCCGGATGCCCGGCCGGCATTGTAGAAGGCGAAGCCATCGATCGCGCGCAAGCCGATCCACAGAGCTTCGAAGTCCGCCTGGCTCAGAAGAGATTCCTGCTCTTCGAAAGCGCGCGTCACGATCAACACGTGATCGTCGATCACGTTGAATTTGTTGAGCAGCGCGTAATGCGTTTCCGAGATATCGCCAATCAATAGGTCGTCTTCCGGCTCCAGAAAAGGATTGAAGCCCGGCCCACGCTTCTTGGCGACGATTTGCCGCCGGACGAGACTGGCGGCGACGCGGGTGAGAAAACGCACGCCCCCATCGACGAGCGTGACGCTGCGGGTCTCGATGGGCTGGAGCGCTCCGGACGCGAGCGCCGAGACTGATTTGGCGAGGACCCGATCCCAGAATGTGCGCGGCTCCCCCATCAAAGCGCGCGGTGCTGGTAGAGAATGCCGTCGGAAAATCCCTGGCGGCGATAATATTCGCGCGTTCCGATCGACGAGATGACGGCCATCCGCTCGAAGCCACTCGCGCGCGCGAGTGTTCTAGCATGATCGATCAAGCGCCCGCCGAGTCCCGAGTGCTGCGTCTTGCGTTCGTCGCGCTTCCCGATGCCGACGGCGGCGCCGTAGACATGGACTTCGCGGATGATCGCACTCGCCGCAAGCTCGTCGATATAGGCCGGCGTCTCTGGAAGACAAAGCCTGAGAAACCCGGCAATATGGTCGTCCGGCGTCACGAATTGGATAAAAGCTTCTTCGCCAATCGAGCTTCGATAGCGCTCGACCACGAGACGAAGCGCCTCCGTCGGCGTCTCCCCTTTCCGGATCTCGCGGGCTCGGATGTCCCGCACCACGAGCCCGCGCCGCTCCATCTCGCTCTCCGCTACGGCGCGAAAGTTGGTCACGCGGCTTCCAGCGTGAATGTCGTCCCCGGGGATGTCACGAATCACGCGCGACAAGCGGCAATAGACCGGCGTGCTCGTCATGCACGCGATGAGAAGCTCGAGCAATTCGTCTTCTTCGTAGGGGCGGTACCTGCCCGCCTCGTAATGGACCATGAGCTCCGCGCTCTCGATGAGGCTGCACGGGTAGAGCTTGAGCTCGTCAGGGCGAAAATCGGGGTCTGAGAACAAGCGCTTGAAGTCCCGCACATCCTTCTCGGGAGTCGAGCCGTAGAGATTCGCCATCCAATGCGCTTGGATCTTGAAGCCCGCCTGACGAAGAAGCTTGGTCGCCTTGCGCGAAGCGGCGACGTCGTGCCCGCGTTGATTGAGGTCGAGAACTTCGTCCGAAAGACTCTGATAGCCAATTTGGATCTTGGTCGCACCGAGACGGCGGAGTCGGAGGACTTCGTCTTCGGTGACGTAGTCAGGTCTCGTCTCGAGCGACAAGCCGACACATCGCGCGCCCGCGGTCTCGTTCTCGCGTTGGGCATGCTCGAGCGCATCCCACGTGGCCGATTCGTCCGATTCGATGGCGCCCGACGTGTCCCGAGACTTCGCGAAATCGGCAACGATCCCGTTATAGCGGTTCTCACCGAGCCGCCCATCGACGGCATCGGCAACATCTTCGAAATCTAGCCTCGGGCTCCTTTCATCCTGGCGCGTTCGCACGCCGCGTCCGAAGTCGTTCAGCGCTTCGAACGTTTGCGTCAGAAACCATATCTGATAGGGCTCGCTATAGAACGACCATGTTCCGCCGAGAACGATGAGCTCCACTTTGTCGGTGGGATGCCCGATCCGGTAGAGCGCATCGAGGCGCGAGAGCGTCTGGTCGTAAGGATCGAATTGATGCATGCCCGCGCGCTGAGCTCCGGGCTCGCGCGAGATATAGCTCTTCGGCATCTTGACGTCGTTCGGGCAGAAGATGCATTTCCCGGGACACGGAAATGGCTTCGTCAAAATCGTGACGGGCGTGACGCCGCTCAGCGAGCGCACCGGTTTCATGCGCAACTTCTCGATGATCGACGCGCGCGCCCTAGGCCATTGATAGCGCTCGGCGAAAAAGCGATAGCCGGCAATGAGCTCGCCCCGCGAAAAGATCGAGTTTCCGTTTTTGGGATGCCGTCTGAGGATGCGGTCGACGGAGCGTTCTTCGAACTCCGGGAGGGTCTCCACCGCCTCGAGAATCGCGAGAAGCTCGCTCTCGTGCTCCTCGGGAGCGAACGTGTAGCCCTTCCATTCCGTCTGTCTCAAAGCTTCATCCCTTGGCGGCCATCCCTTTGATCGCAAGCAGAATAGCGTAAAGACAGGCGTCTTGCGACGATGGGCTTTTTGCTCCCCGGTAGCGCGCGAGAAGCCCGTCCGGCCACGCTACAATGGCCTACCAGCAGGAAAAACTTCTACGCAGCATGCGAGCGCTCACGAGTCGTCGATGGGTTGTCCTCGGGACCGTTTCTCTTGCACTCGTCCTCGTCGTGTCGTTCTTGATTCTTCATACGCCCTGGGGCAAGGACCAAGTCCGGCATGCGCTCGTGACCGCCGTCCAGGACCGTATCGGCGGAACGTTTTCTATCGATGAGCTGGACTACCGCTTCTGGCGTGGCGAGGTTCGGTTGCGCAAGGTCGCATGGACCTCTGCGACCGGAATGATGTCCGGGCGCGCGCGTGAGGCCGCGATCGGGATACACGTGAGGAGCGCGGGCACGATCGAGATCCGCTCGCCGGAGCTGCGTGTAGCGGTATCCGGCGAAGCCGAGATCGCTGTCGCGTCCCTGCCCTCGTCGTTGTTCGGCTTCGGCTGGACGATCACGGATGGGCACCTCGTTCTCGAGGGTGAGGATTACCGCCTCGAGATCGAGGCGATCGAGGCCGAGCTCGATGCGGGAGACGGCATTTTGGAAGGACCTCTTTCCTTCGGGAAAGCCAGCCTCGACGAGCTCGAGCTCGGGCCGGCCCGCACCCATGCCCGTATCGGTCCTACGAGCGCCGAGCTCACACAAAGCCGCCTGGAAAAGGGAAGCTCCTCCTGGATGACGGGTACGATCCGGATTGCGTCCTACGCGCCTTTCACAGCACAAGCCACGTTGTCCCACGCCATCGAAGGCTCGCTCGTAGGAAAGCTCTCGAACGCCCCCCCTCTGGACGGCGTTTTCGAGGGCGAGGCGACGATTGAAGTAGAGGGTGGTCGCCTAAACGGCGAAGGGATCCTGCGCTCTAGCCGGATGACGGTCGGTGCGTCTCAACCCGTGAGGCTCCAGCTTCCCTGGAGGCTTTCGGGTGACATCCTCCGCATCGAGAACGGGGAGCTCTCGGGCTATGGCGGGCATGCGCGCGTGGGTCTGACGGCGGATCTTCGATCCGAAGATCAGGAGCTCGAGGCGTTGTTCGAAGGGATCGAGCTTGCACCTTCGCTCGCCAGCCGTGTCGCTGGCAAGGCTTCTGCATCCTTCGAGCGATGGGACCTAGCAAGCGGTACGGGGAAAGTGGAGCTCGAGCTCTCGGCCTCGGAGGCGCAAGAAGGCGTTCCCCTCGCGGGCCGGGTGGTGCTACATCTAGAGCCCGGCGGGAGAATCCGCGTCGACGCGCCCGCTCTCAAAGGCCCGGGCGTCGAGCTCTCGATCGAAGGTGAGCTCGGAGAAACACTTCATCTCGACTACAGGGCCGACGTGCGCGACGTCGGTCTCCTGAGCGCGCGTTTCGCAGACGTCCCGCTTCAAGGAAGCATCAACATCGTGGGCACGATCGAGGGGCCGTGGAACGTACCGCGAAGTGAGATGTCGATCGTGTCCCATGGACTGTTGTTCGCGGGTGTTCGCTTCGACGTCGACGGGGCGCTCCGCTGGGAGCCCGGGCGCATCCGGGTCGACGCGCTGACGTTTCGCCGCGGTACGGGCGGTATGTTGACCTTTCGAGGCGGTGTCGATCTCTTGACGGCAACCCTTTCGCTTCGCGGTGAGGGCCAAGGTTTCTTCTTCGATGGCCGTCCCCGGTTCGAGGCGAATCTGGCCTCGATGCAGGTTGCTCTCGAAGGACCGATCCGCTCGCTCGAGGGCACGATCTCCGCGCGGCTCGACCGCGTGCGGGTCCGTGGGGTTTCCCTTCCGGACGCTCAGGTCGAAGCCGTGCTCGACGCCGGCCGCGTGCGGCTCGAGGCACACTCTCCTCGTGGCGACGACCTTCTCGAGGGAAACGTCGCGACAACAGCTCCGTACGCATTCGACGTCGAGGTAAATCTCGAGAGCCTCCCCATCGGAGCGCTCGTCCAAACACTTCCGGGGTTCGAGAAAACCGAGCTCGAGCTAGCCGGCCGTTTGCAAGGCTCCGGCGAGCTCTCTGCGTCGAGCACGTTCCACTACCGGCTCGAGGCGGAGAGGGTCGTCGGGTCTTACCGCGGTGTCGGGTTCGGTGCGGGGACGCCGTTTATCGTCGAGGGCAATCGCGAGACGCTCTCTATTCGAGGACTGACGCTTACCGGTACGGATACCGCTATTGATATCGAAGGGACGCTTCCCTTGGCCGCGTCGGGCCCGGTGGATCTGGCCGTTCGTGGCGTCGCGCGTCTCGAGCTCTTGAACGCCTTTGTTTCCGACGTCGAGCTTGCGGGACGGGCCGATCTGGACGTTCGATGGACCGGGGAGCTTCCGAGACCCGACGTCGTCGGGGACGTCTCTATATCCGAGGGAGCTGCGCGTATAGGCCGCGTGTCTATCGAGGGCGTCGATGCCCGTATTCGCGCTCTCGACTCGATTCTCACGATCGATAGGCTTCGTGGTGAGCTTCTCGGTGGGAGATTCGATGTCACCGGCCGAGTCCCGCTGCATCAGGGCGATGCGAGGGTGCAGCTCGCCTTCGTCGATATCGATCCGTTAGCGCTCGCCATTGATCTTGCCGACGCCGGCCCCGAGGAGCTCCGTGGAGCGCACGCCCGGGTTTCGGTCTCTGGTGAGCTTTTTGGGGCGGTCGCCGAGC
The DNA here is from genome assembly GCA_004356105.1 of Acidobacteriota bacterium. Taxonomy (GTDB): domain Bacteria; phylum Acidobacteriota; class Vicinamibacteria; order Marinacidobacterales; family SMYC01; genus SMYC01. Next base: position 8,422 of record SMYC01000208.1, read on the forward strand.
CGTCTCAGTGGCGCGGCGAAGGGCGGTTCGATCGCGTGAGCCTTGGGCGCCGGACGGCGGAGCTCGTGAGCGAAGGGGTCGGTTCGTGGCAACTCGAGCGGGGGCGCGTCTTCGCTTCCGGACTTCGCTTTCGGGGTCTTCAAGGTGGTGAGACGAATCTGGAGCTCGAGGGTGAGGCCGAGGTCCGCGCGTCCGACCTTTCGACGCTCGAATGGGAGGCCCGCGCCCGGGGTCGATTGGATTTGGCGTTACTCTCATCGATGCTCGCGGAGCGGGGGGCTCGCGTGAGTGGGATCGTGGACCTCGATCTAAAGGCCCATCAGGCAAGCAAGCCCCTTCGTGTTTCGGGCCATGCGTCCGTGGCGAATGCCCGCCTGTCCCTTCGGGAGCCCGCCGTCACGTTCACGGCGCTCAACGGAGAGCTTCGCATCGAGGACGAAACGCTTTCGCTCTCACGCCTCGAGGCGAACGTGGGCGGCGGCAGATTTACGGGGAGCGGGCGCGTTCTCTTCTCGGGAGCTTCCATTCGGGAGATCGAGCTCGAAGGACGCGCCGACTCGGTGCGCATCAGCTATCCCGAGGGTTTAAGAAGTGAAGTCAGTGGCCAGCTTCGATTGACCGGGGCCCCGACCGCTCTGCTTCTTACGGGCGACGTGGACGTCACGCGCGGGATCTTCAGCCGCAACTTCAGTCTCGAGACGGAGCTGTTGCAGTCGCTTTCACAACTGAGCGGATGGACTCCCGCCGAAGGGGAGAAGCACCGCATTCGTCTCGACATGCGTATCCGCACCGTCGACGGATTGCGCATCGACAACAACTTGGCGCGCCTGGAAGCATCCGCCAATCTGAGGCTCGCGGGCACCCTCGAGGAGCCCGAGCTCTTCGGTGACGTTTCGATCCGTCCCGGTGGGGAGCTCCGTTTCGGCCGCAACGTTTCCCGCATCGAGTCGGCGCGGATCGAGCTTCGGGGTTATCCGATGGAGCCGCCTGAGCTCGACATCCAGGCGCGCACTTCCGTGGGTGACGACGACATCCGGTTGAGCGTCCGTGGGCCCACCGATGATCTCGTGACGGAGTTCACGGGTGTCTCCCGGGTCGACCAGACCGCGCTGTCGCGCGGCGATGCCATGAGTCTGTTCCTCACTGGAAGAAAGATCGACCAGGTCTCGACCGAGGGACGTGCGATCGTATTGGAGCAGATGGCGGCCTATGCCGGCTCGAGCTTGGCCGATCTCGTCCAGACCGGACTCGGGACGATTCTGCCGTTTCGTATCGTCACGGTTGAGCCCGCTCTGATCCAGAGTGAGGCGGACCCCAGTGCCCGCTTCACCATCGGGGCGGCACTCAACGATCGTCTATCGGTGGTCTACTCCATCGGGCTCGACGACACCGAGAAGCAGATCTGGATCGTCGACTATGAGCTTCCCGGGCGCGCCAGGACCCAGCTCGTGCGTCAGGAAGACAACACATTCACGACCGCGCTTTCCCAGCAGATCCAACTCGACTTACGGAACCGGTCTCGGCCGCCGCGGCAACCGAGCGTCGCCCTCGCCCGAGTGGGATTCTATTTCGTGAGCGGTGAGCCCGAAGAGCTCGAGCACGAAGCGAGGGACCGCCTCGACCTCGAGGCCGGAGAGCGTTACGACTACTGGAAGGCTTGGGAAAAGACACAACGATTGCGGGCATGGCTTCGAGAGCGGGGGTTCCTTTCCGCCACCGTTGATCTCGACGCCGTGTCGCGCGGGACGAGCTCGGTGGCGCTCGACGTGGTCGTCGTAACGGGTAAACCCGTCCGCTTCGTTTGGAACGGTGACCCTATCGAAAAAGCGACGCGTCAGGCGCTCTCGAATGCATGGGACGGCTACACCACGGACGCGTTTCTCGAGTCGGACCTCGCTCGGATCGCCGAAGGAAACCTGTTCGAGCAGAGATATTACCTGTCACGGGTGGAGGTTGGCATTCGGGAAGAAGCGGAAGAGATTACCGTCTCGGTGAACGTACGGCGCGGCCCACGCGGCAGGCGTGTCACGGTCGACTTTCCCGGAAGCGAAGCCATTCCCGATGCGGTGCTCCTTGCGGTCCTTCCGAAGCGTTCGTCCTCCGAGTTCTACGAGTGGATGACGTCGAAGCGGCCGCGTCTGAAGCAGAGCTTGAGAGTTCGTTGCGCATCGATGGGCTACCTTCGCGCGGTCATTGGCGAGCCCGAAACAAGATTCGACGCTGCGACGGGAACGCTCCTCGTGGCGATTCCGGTCGAGGCAGGCGAGCCGTCCATCGTGGAGAGCATCGAGCTCCACGGTGTCGAGGCGCTCGATGAGCGCGAGGTGCGCGCCAGCCTATCGCTTCGCGAAGGTGCGCCGTTTCGTCTGACGGACTTCGTGAAGGACCGCGCGTCACTCAAGACCCTCTACCGAAGCCGAGGGTTCCTGGACGTCGAGGTCGACCAGGCCGTCGAGCCCGGCCTAGGACCAGAGCTTCTTCGGGCGCGGTTCGTGGTTCGCGAAGGGGCGAGTCTGAAAGTGAAGGACATCACGATCGTCGGGAACGCGGCAACGCGCGAGAGCGTGATCCGGCGCGAGCTCGCTCTCGAGCCGGGGGCGCCGCTCCGGCTCTCGGACGTGAACTTGACGGAGAGACGCCTCGCCGAGCTGCGGATCTTCCGCTCCGCGGAAGTCGTGGTGACCGAGCCGGGCTCGGGCACCGGGGAGCGCGACGTCGTCGTGCACGTCGTGGAGGCGCCCGACGTGAGTATCGATTACGGTCTCCGATTTACGACGAACGGTCTGTTCGAAGCTCTAGGCGACGTGCAGGCGCCTAATCTCTTCGGCCGAGCGCACCGCGGCGGGTTCCGTGCTCTCGTCGGCACGAACCAGCGCATCTTCCGTTTCACTTACGCCGTGCCCTATCTCGGGCGCTATCGCGTGAGCACGGACATCTTCATGGAACGAAAGACCCGCGCCGACTCTCCGAACGAGGACGAGGACTTCGTCCCGTTCACCGACCGGACCTGGACGATCACCGCTCAGCAGAGGCGTGCGTTCGGAAACGCGTTGAGCTTGCAGTGGAGCTATTCCTACAAGCACGTGGTCACGGAGCTCGAAGTTCCGGAGGGCGGGTTCTTCGATCCCAGATTCACCGTGAACCGCGCCATCGTGACGGGCGCGCTCATCGGAGATCACCGGGACCGGATCGTCGACCCGCACCGTGGAGTTCTCTGGAGCGTAACCGCGCAAGGGGCTCCGGAAGCTCTGGGGTCGGATCTCGAGTTCGTGAAGCTCTTCGGCCAGCTCTTCACCTTCATGCCACTCGGGCGCAACGTTGTCTGGGCGTCGGGATTTCGAGTCGGGGCAGCCAACAGTTTCGGTCAGCGTCTTGCGGGGGACGATCGCTTCCAGGCCGGGGGGCCCAACACCGTCCGGGGCTTCGAACAAAACACGCTCGGGCCGGTGGACCCGATCTTGCGCCGCCCTATCGGCGGTGCGGGCGTGCTCATCTTCAACCAGGAGATCCGCTTTCCGCTCCTATGGAGGTTGGGCGGAACCGGGTTCTACGACGCGGGGAACGTCTTCGAGACCGCTTCCGATATGAGCCTGCGGGACCTCCGCCAGAGCGCGGGCCTGGGTGTGCGCTTCGAGCTACCCTTCGGCCTCCTTCGATTCGACTGGGCCCGGGTCCTCGATCGGCGCGAAGGTGAGAAGCCGTGGCGCTTCATTTTCAGCCTCGGCCACGCGTTTTGACCGAGCGTTTCGATCACCAAAGATGAGGTATCTCGGCGTCGTGTCGTAGGGAAACGCCTCACGCAGTTGCTGCATCACCCATCCTCGGCAAAAGAAGAAGTAATCCAGAGCCCGCGATACAATAGAAGAGTCATGGCAACGACGACGGAATCCAAGACAGAATCGTCGGGTTACGTGTACTCCCACATCACGAAGATACCCGGTGTGTGCGGAGGAAGGCCCGCTATCGATGGGACTCGGGTCCGCGTACTGAACATCGTCTACCTTCACAAGCAAGGCTACACTCTCGAGCAGATGCTCGAGGAGTATCCATTGACGCTCGCTCAAGTCCACGCCGCGCTCGCCTACTACTACGACCATAGTGAAGAAATCGAAGGCTATATCAAAGAGGATGAAGCCTGGGACGAGAGGCATGAGCGGGACAAGGCCGAGTTCTTGAGCAAGCGCTCTTCGTCGTCTCATCGCTAGAGTGGCAGGACGCTTCCCGCTGTACACGGACGCCGACGTCCGTGGTCACCTTGTCAAAGCTTTCATCGAGCGCGGTTGGGATGTGGTGCGCGCAATAGACCTCTTTCCAGCAGGGACTCCGGACCAACCACATTTTGAAAAAGCAGCCGAGCTAGACCGCGTACTCGTGACCAATGACCAGCCCTCCATCGATATCGCCCACAGCTGGCTAAGAGAGGGACGCTCGTTCAGAGCAATGATCACCTGGCCGCAGGTCCACTACGACCGGATGACTGACGGCGATATCCTCGAAAAGTTTGAGGCATTGGCTGAGCAAGACGAACCCTTCCATCCCGACTATCCGATCGTTCACCTTACCCCAGACTTCTAGTTCGCACCTATCGACGACGGCTGTCGTCGCTTTCTAATCTCGTTTGGTCAAGAAATTCGTTCCGTCACGTCGACCGCGTGGCAGGCCCGAATACGGGTCGACACGGCCGTATTACACGAATGACTCCGACTCAATCAGGGTACGTGTGATCGCCGACCAATCCAGGAATAGGCCGCGTTTTGACCGAGCATTTCGATCACATGTTTGACAGGAACGAACGGACCGCCGGCGCCTCGGGCGCGTCGGGGTCGAGCTCGACGAACCGGCGCAGATGAGGGATGGCGAGATCCTTCTTGCCTTTCTGGTTGTACGCCATCCCGAGATGGTAGTGGGCATAAGCGTCATCCGGAGCGAGCGCGCAGGTTTTCTCGAGCTCGACAATGGCGTCGTCGAGCTTGCCTAGCTTGGCGCTCGCGAGCCCCATTCCGTAATGAGCTTTGGCGTTTTTCTCGTTGAGCTCGATGGCTTTTTTCAAAGGCTCGACAGCACCGGGGGCGTCCCCCGAGTGAACGCGCGCGAGACCGAGATAGGTCAACGAGAGCTCGTTCTTCGGCTCGCTCTCTACTTGAATCTTCAAGACGCGCGAAGCCTCTCTAAACTTGCCTTCCTTGTACAAAATAATGCCCTTCGAGTCTTGGGCCAGGGTCGAGGCGGACAAGGTGGCGAGTGCACCGGTCAGTGCATAGGTCAACGTCAGTGTTTTCCAGCTCATGTCTCTTCTCCTGCTCCGGATGTCCTTCATAGTAGACAAAACGGAGCGTGGCGCGGGTGTCGAAAAGAAGGAATGCACGAGCCATGCCAAATTCAACGCTCGCAGCTCAGCATAATCATGGTGTCCGAAAGAATTGACTGCGTTGGAAACGCAGCCCGGTCTCGGCCACCGCGGGGACGTTCACGAGCGCCGCGAAGGACGCACCGGTTCCCAAGTCGGGCCCTCCGCCGAGCGCACAACCACGCCACCCCACGCTCGTGCAACCGCGGCGGTCGAAGACCTCCTGAATCACGAGTTGAAAGGATGGGTCGGCTTGGATGGTGCGGGTATCCACGACCGGTTGGGTGATTACTGTAGAAAGGAAGTTGTAAGAAACGTAAGCCCGGGGACGATCTCGGGCTAACAACTCTAACGATCTTCTTGCACGCTCCTAAAGACTCCCGCGAAGCACCGCAGTACTGTTCATCTCGAGCGCCGCCGCGCCAACCGACAACCAGGAGAGTGTTTGATGAAGCGCAGCATTTTTATCGTGGCGTCGACGTGGATGGCGTTGCTGGTCTCGCCGAGGGTGTCCCTTAGCGGCCAGAGCAGCGGGACTGAAGTTCTATTCGGCATCGTTCACACACGTGACAAGCAACCCATCCCCAACGTGCGTGTGACGATTAGTAGTCCCAGCGGCTCCAGTACGGTCGTCAGCGGCAGCGCCGGCCAGTTTACGTTTCACCGACTCGCGGCCGGCATGTATACGGTCACGGTAGGAGACCCCGCCTACCGCCTCAAAGAGCCGGTACGGGTTCTCGTCTCAGAGAGCACACGTTTGAACCTGGAGCTCACGCTCAAAGAAGAGGCAAGGCCAGCCGCGGTCCGGCGCGGCGTTTTGTCCGGGGTGTTGCGCACCGCGGAAGGAAGTCCTGCCTCGGGCATCGTGCTCACCATTTCCGGTCCCGCGGGGTCTCACGAGGTCGTGACGACGCATGCGGGTGAATACTTCCTGCGAGAGCTTCTTCCCGGCATGTATCGCATCCATATCGAGGACCAAGGTTTTGCGCTCGACGATAGCGACGGGATAGAGATCAACCCGGGTGAAGAAACGCACCTCGATCTGATCTTGACATTGCACGAGATAGTGCAAGTCGTGGCGTTCGCGCCCGAAGCTACCATCGGCGCCTCGACGCCCGGGATGAGCACGCGCGTCGTGGAAGCGGACGAGATCGACGCGCGCGAGGCGTCGTCTTTCGTCGCCATCATGCGTGATCTGCCCGGCGTTGCCGTTAGCCGCAAAGGCGGTGTTGGCAGCGAGACCTTCGCCTATATTCGTGGGGGCGCCCAAAACTACGCGCTCGTTCTGCTCGACGGCTTGCCCGTCAACGATCCCGGAGGAGCCTTCGATTTCGGGAAGCTTCTCCCTCTCGAGATCGGTCGGGTCGAAGTCACCCGTGGCGCCGCGTCCAGCATTTACGGTGGGGCTCTATCGGGCGTCGTGCAGCTCTCGACTCGCCAGGCGGGCCCAGATGAAAGAAAGCTTTTCGTGACCGGCGAAGGCGGAGGGTTTTCCTGGAATCGCGTCCAGGGCGGAACCTCCGGCAGGACCGATAGGCTCGATTGGAACCTGGGCTTCCTTCATCTACAGACGGACAATCAAGTTCCGAACAATGCCTTCTCGCAAATCGGAGCCGCGGGATCGCTCGGCGCGCAACTCAGCGACGACACTTCGTTGCGATTCATTTTTCGCGGTGAGTCGAGTGAAGTGGGCACACCCGGTCCTTCGTCGCTCATTCGTCCCGATCTCGACGCGAGCGACAAGGAAGGCCGCGTCGTGATGGGCGCAACCTTACGCCATCAGCAAGGCGCAACGGAACATATTTTGCGTGGCGGGTTCTCGCGCACCAACAAGCTCGCTCTGAACCCCGAGGATTCGGGGCCTATCGACATCGAGCCGCCGGAAGGCGATGCAGCTCAGTTTCGCTTCGTCGTCCCCGACTTCGCCAGCCCGGACGGCCTCACCAACAACACTGAGCGCTACAACCTGGGCTATCAAGCGGACGTAGAGCGCGGCAATCACTTGTTCAGCGTCGGCGGCGAGGTGGAGAAACAGAAGGGTGAGTTCGGCATCGACACGTCGCCAGCTCCAACCGACACCGAGACACCGCGGCAGGGCTTCGGCAATTTTCTGGCCCGGTTTCAACAATTCGCCGAAGCCAACGTCCCCGAGCGCACGAACGTCGCGGGATTTATCCAGGACCGCATCATCCTGGTCGGCTCCATGCTTCTCACCGTAGGCGGTCGCGTCGAGCGCAATGGCAGCTTTGGAACCAAGGCGCTTCCGCGCGCGGCCTATGCCGTAAGCGTAGGCTCGGCTACGACGCTCAAAGCGAGCGCCGGCATGGGGCTCAAGGAGCCGAGTCTGGAGCAATCCTTCGGCGGCAGCTTTCGCATTCAAGGAAACCCCGACCTGCTGCCAGAGCGCAGTCGTACGCTCGACGCTGGAATTCGTCAAGACTTCTTCGACGGTCGTTTTTGGACCGAAGGTACTGTCTTCTATCATCAGTATCAGGATCCGATCGTGCTCGGCAACATCGATGTGTCAGAGCTTGGCAATCAGTTCTCCGGGCTCGCGGACCTGACACCCGAGGAGCGGCAAGAGATTCGCCGACAGATCCGGGCAGGCGAACTGGAGCGATTCGAGCTCCAGGTGGACTTCGATCAATTTCGCCCGACCTACACCAACTTGGGAAAGACGCGCGGTCAGGGCTTCGAGCTGTCTTTCGGCGGCAGTCCCTTTCGAGCGCTCCGTTTCCGTGGTGACTATACGTGGCTCGACACGGCGGTGCTCGAAGGCAACAACCAGTTTATCGAGGGGGATCCCCTTCCCAACCGGCCGCATCATCAGATTTCCGTTTCGGCCCGAAGCGAGTTGGGTCGGCTAACCCTTGGCGGCACGTTTCTCTTCGTCGGTGAGCGGCGCGCGGAAGCGGACTTCATAAGCCTCGCTCTAGGCCTCACGACGAACGAGGCATACTCGCGTTTCGACTTTCGCGCGCGCGTCGCTCTAACGCGCGGCCTCGAGGCTTACGTCGTGACCGAGAACTTGTTCGACCGTCAATACGAGGAAGTTCTCGGATACCCTGCTCTCGGACGTTCCGTTCGCGTCGGCGTCAGTTGGGACTGGAACATGAAGTAGCGAGCTCTCTCTCGGGCTCAGGAGTCAGCCGCGAGAGACTCCACCCGACGACGAAGTGTGGGAGGGTCCACCGCGGGGAAACGGTAGAGCTCACTTTCGATTCGCTGGAAAAGCTCCAATAGCCGAGGCGCGTCGACGATGAAGTAGACACGGCCATCGCTTCTTGGCCAAGCTCCCGGCAGAAGCGACCGATCAGCGTTTTGTCGACAGGCCGACGCATTCGATCGTGAGTGCGCCGTATCGGAATCGTCGACGGCTAGCAAATCATCGAGCCGTCTTTCGGGGTCGGCACAGAGGATAACGCTCGGAGGAAGCGGAACGCCGCCATCTTTCAGCCGCGGTGCACCGATGGAGACAAGGAGGGACTCCACCGTCTCGCAACCTTCCGTGAGGTCGGCGAGGCCCTTGTCTATGAGGTCTCCCCCGGGGAACGCAGTTCGGTCTACTCACGCCGCACAATGACCCGGTCCGGAATCTCGTTGCGATCCCCCTCTTGCCAGGGGAAGAACTCCGCCAAGCGTTCACCGGCGCGCTCGATGCCCGCAACCAGACCGTCTCTGAGCGAGCCCTGCCGGATGCCATCGAGGATCGCATCATCCGTGTTGGCCCAGAAGTCCGCGTCGACCTTCGAATCGATACCCTCATCGGCCATGATGATCACCCGGTGCTCGAGCACGCTGACGAACAACAGGACGCCGGTGGCGGCCTCGGTCTTGTGAAGTCCGTTGGCGTAGAACTCCTGGAAAGCCTGCTCCTCGGCCACCGCTGTGGCCCGGTCCTCGAAGATGAAGACACGCTTGAAGTCGGGCAGGATACGAGCGAGGCCGAAACCGACGGCGGCCATCACGAACTGCGACAGCAGCAAGAATACCGGCTGTTCCCAGGGCAACCAACCGGCGAGCAACGACGTACCGACCAGCAGGCAGCACAAGGCGGCGAGCCAGTCGGCACCCGGGTGCGGGTCGGAGCGCTCGACCACGACCGGCAGGATCTCGCCGACCGTGCGCCTTTCGGCTGCGGTGATCGCTTCACGGACGGCGCGCCGGTCGTCCTCGGTGAAGCTGCTCACCACCCGATAGCGGCGCTGCCGAAAAATCGCGCGGACGACCAGGAAGAGCAACAGCGCCGCGAATATCACAGCACCGACAAGGCCGGCGATGCGCCAGAAATCGCTGGACACTTGCGTGCCGGCAGCCGTCCAGTCAGAGTCGAGATTCATCACCACCCTCCCGAGGAGCCGCCGCCGGAAAAACCGCCACCGCCGCCAAACCCACCGAAGCCGCCGCCACCGCCGCCAAAGCCGCCACCAACACGGGAACGACCTGACATTGCCGAGCCAAGGAGCATCCCGCCGAGAAACATGCCCCCGCGGCCACCACGGCCACCACGGCCGCCACGACGGAGCAGGCTGAACATGAACCAGATAAAGAAAATCATCGGCAACACTCCGATGCCGCCCCCAGATCGCCGTCGACTACTGCGACGGGTGATCTGCCCGTACTCGCCGCCGGCAGCGGCGTGCATCGCCTCGATGCCGCCACGCAGCCCTTCGTATAGACGGCCGCGCTTGAACTCGGGGCCGATGACGTCGCGAATGATGCGGCCGGAGATCGAATCGGTCAGGTTGCCCTCGAGGCCACGGCCGACCTCGATGCGGATCTTCCGCTCGGCCTTGGCGACAAATAGCAGGGCTCCGTTGTTGCGGCCCTCCTCTCCGAGACCCCACTCGCGGGAGACCTCCAGCGCGTAGCGTTCGAGCGATCTTCCACCCAGGTCGGCAACGGTTAAAAGAGCGATCTCATGGCCGCTTCCAACCTTGTACGACTCCATCAACGCCTCGAGCGCCTGCTCCTGTTGTGACGTGAGGAAGCCCGCTCCATCGGTAACCCAGCCGTCGTTCTTGGGAATAGCCTGCTGGGCCAGGGTCGCCGTGGCGTATAGCAGACAATAGAGAAGCAGCGCCTTCCTGAAGAAGCGGAGCTGCATTAGCGCCTACCGAAGTCGAATTCGACCTGCGGCGTCTCGCGCTCGGCTTCGTCGAACTGCATCTGCGGCACGCTCTCGAAGCCGAACATCCCGGCCACGAGATTCGTCGGGAAACTTCGCCGGTTAGTATTGAACCGGCGCACGGCCTCGATGTAGTCGCGCCGGGCGACGGCGATACGATTCTCGGTGCCTTCGAGCTGGTCCTGCAGCGAGAGGAAGTTCTGATTCGCCTTCAGCTCGGGGTAGCTCTCGACGACGGCGAACATTCTGCCCAGAGCGGCCCCCAGGCCTCGTTGCGCCTGGATGTAGGACTGCAGCTGCGCGGGGTCGGTCGGCAGGCCTGCTGGAAGTTGGGCCCTCCCAACACTGGCGCGCGCCTCCGTCACCGACTCGAGAGTCGACTTCTCGAAATCGGCAGCGCCCCTGACCGTGGAGACCAGCTGCGGGATGAGGTCGTAGCGGCGTTTGTACTGGTTGTCGATCTCGCTCCAGGCCGCTTCAGTGCTCTCCTGCAATGCAACCAGCGAGTTGTAGCGACCGGCGAAGGTCACGGCCAGGATCAGTCCCATCAGAAGGACGACGCCGGCGGCGATCAGGCAGCCGAGCTTGGCGGAACCGCGTTCATGGATCGAGCCTTCAGCAAGCATCATGCATTCGTACCTCGTACTCCCATTCTAGTCAAGTTTACTGCTTCATCCCGTATTACGGAGGCCGGCGGCAATCCCGTTGACCGAAAGCAGGATGGCGTGAAGATAAGCGTCCTTTGACGCGCTAGTCTTGGCCCGCCGAAAGCGCGAGAGAAGCTCGACCTGAAGGTAGCTCATCGGGTCGACATAAGGGTTCCGGACGTCGATGGAGCGCCGGAGCACCGGGCTGTTCGCAAGAAGCTCACGTTGCTCGGTCACCTGCAAGACGAGATCACACGTCTCCTGATATTCCTTCTCGAGACGCGTGAAGATAAGGCGGCGCTTGCGGTCCACGAGACGCTCGGCATATTGCCGAGCAATTTGAAAATCCGCTTTCGCGAGCGCCATCTCGATGTTGGACAACGTGGTTCCAAAATAGTGCCACTTCCGGTTCATCTCGCGCAGAAGCGCGAGGTTCTCCTCTGGGTCCTCCTCGATGAACTGCGCGAGCGCGCGGCCGACGCCGAGCCATCCCGGCAGTAGATGTCGGCTCTGCGTCCAGCCAAAGACCCACGGGATGGCTCTCAAATCTCCGATGCTCTTCGAGCGCTTTTGCCGCCGAGCCGGCCGCGAACCCATGCGGAGATGCGCGAGCTCTCCGACGGGCGTCGCCTCATTGAAGTAATCCGTAAAGCCCGGCAACTCGTGCACGATGTCGCGATAAGCGTCGGTAGCACTTTCGGAAAGCGCTTCCATGACCTCGGACCAGCGTTCCGGCCGGCGGGACTTGCGCGCCCGCGGCAAGCTCGCTTCGATGACCGCCGAAGTCACGAGCTCCATGCTGCGCAGCGCAATCTCGGGAAGCCCGTACTTGGACGAGATAACCTCACCTTGCTCCGTGATCTTGATGCGGCCGCCGACCGTGCCTGGCGGCTGCGCGAGAATGGCCCGGTGACTCGGTCCACCGCCGCGCCCCACCGTCCCGCCGCGGCCGTGAAAAAGACGGAGCTCGACGCCGTGCGCCCGCGCGACCTCGGTTAGCGCCTCTTGTGCTTTGTAGAGCTCCCAGCTCGACGTAAGGATGCCGCCATCCTTGCTGCTATCGGAATAGCCGAGCATGACCTCCTGCAGATTCCCCTGAGCTTCCAAGACCTGCGCGTAGGCGGGATTGTCGAAGAGTCGCGCGAGCACCGCGGGCGCTTGCTGGAGATCCTCAATCGTCTCGAAGAGCGGCGTCACCGAAATCCGCGCAAGCACGGGGCTCGTCTCCGTCGCGGGGGCATAGAGGCCAGCTTCTTTGGCAAGCACGAGCACGGCTAGAAGGTCGCTCACGTCGCGAGTCATGCTGACGATATAGGTGCCGAGGGCTTTGTCGCCGAGCTCGTCGAGCGCTCTCCGAGCAACCGCGAAAACGCCGAGAGTCTCTGTAGTCTCTGCACTCATCGGAGTGTAGGGCGATGCGAGAAGGCGCGGCGTAGCGAGCTCCGTCGTCAGCCATTCCGTGCGCTCGATCGCGCTCATGTCAGCGTAGTGGTCCACACCCGCGGTGCGCGCGAGCTCGGCGAGGGCGTCCGTATGTCGCGCGCTGTGCTGCCGCAAGTCGAGCGTCGCGAGATGGAGACCAAAGGTCGCGACTTGCATCATGAGGCGCTCGACGAGCGCCACAGAGCGGGAGGCTCCCGCTTCGAGGCTCTCGCGTATTTGGTCTAGATCGTCGTAGAGCGCTTCCGCGGAGACGTAACCGCCTTCTTCTTGGTTCAGGGCTCGCTCGAGCCGCGCGCGCATATAACCGAGCTTCTGCCGATAGGGCTCTTCTGGATTCTGCGATTCGACCACGAGCGCAACCTCGGGAAGCTCGTCCGCGTCGGCGGCAAGCCCCATCGAAAGCTGCTCAAGCGGCGGGCAGAATCTCGAAGACTCGCTCACGCGGCCCGCTATGTTGTCGACGGCATCGATATATTTCGACAGCACCAAGCCTCGCTGAAGCTGCAACGCCGTCCACGTCGCCTCAGGCGTGACGTTCGGATTGCCGTCCCGGTCGCCTCCAACCCAAGTCCCGAAATGTAAGGGCGCGAGATCTCGCGGAAGCTTCAAACGCGGCACGCGGCGAGCCGCCCGGTGGAGCTCTTCGAGAAAGTCCGGTACGGCCTCGAAGAGCACGGCGTCAAAAAAATAGAGGGTATAGGCCACTTCGTCGAGAACGCTTGGCTGGAACTGGCGGAGCTCGTCGGTGAGCCATATCGATTCGACTTCACGCTCTAGATCGGCGAGGGCTTCCTCTTGCATGGGCTCGGGAAGATCGGAGCGGTCGAGATCAGAGAGCAGGTCGGCGATGCGGCGATGTTTTTCGAGGAGGCTCCTGCGAGTAGCTTCGGTCGGGTGCGCCGTCATGACCGGCATGATCTCTAGCCCCTCGATTACCTTCCGTATATCCGCCGGCTTGCGGCCTGAGGTCTTCAGGCGCTCGAAACATTCCGCGAGCGAGCCCTTCTGCGGACGGTTCGGCGTGTGCAGAGCGTAGTAGCGCCGACGGCGGATCCGGTGATGCTGCTCGGCGATGTTCACGAGCTGGAAATAGACCGAGAACGCGCGGATGACGCCGTTCGCTTCGTCCATGTCGAGACCGCGCAGAAGCGTCAAGAGCTCTCTCTCTCGGGCCGGGTCGGGCTTGGCGCGAAGCGATTTGCTGAGCGCGCGCACTTTTTCTTCGACGCCAAAGAGCTCGCGGCCGCCATGCCGCTTCAACGTCGCGCCGAGAAGGCGTCCCAACGTCTGAATATCACGCCGAAGAAGCTCGTTCTTCTTTCGCTCCGTGCTCGCTTCGTCCGTCATCGGAGCATTATGCGATAAACTCCGCGCATCACGCAGAAAAACGCGGGCTCGCCTGGGTAGCGGCGCGAAACGTCGTCACTTCCCCGACGCGACGACCCGGCCACAACTACGTGGCATGGTCCGCTTGTCGACATGGGAGTCGAGCTTCACGTACCGTTCGCGGACAAAAAGTATTTCACTTTTTTGTTGACAGCTTTTTCGAGGCGCCTCGACAAAAAGTGCAGCTACGTTCTGTAGTGGACCTGTATGCGCGGTCGGGACCTTACAGCCGCGCTTGCGTACGTGGCGAGACTTCGAAAGTGTTTCGATGCCTGTGCGTGCAACCCGCGCGAGCACAGAGGCTCGAGAAAGTCCATGCTATAAAAGTCGCATGGAGAAAAAATACGAACTGCAAGACCTTCCGGATAGCGACCTTCTTCTCAAACTCGCCGAGGTGTTGAAACAGTCGCGCCGTGTCGAGTCGGTGCTCGTTGCGCACATCGCCGAAGTCGATGCACGCGGACTTTTTGTGAGCCAAGCGTCGTCATCGATGCACAAATATTGCACCGACGTGTTGAACTTATCTGACGCGGAAGCGTTTCTACGGATTACCGCCGCACGCGCGTCACGTCGATATCCCGTGCTTTTGAAGATGCTCGACGATGGACGTCTGCACTTGAGCGGCCTCGCCGTCTTGGCGCCGCATCTCACAAACAGCAATTGCGTAGAGCTCTTGGCTCGAGCAACCCACAAGACCAAGGGTGAGATCCAGAAGCTGGTGGCAGAGATTGCGCCGAAGCCGGATGTGGCGCCTTCCATCCGGAAG
>SMYC01000209.1 GCA_004356105.1 Acidobacteriota bacterium
CTTTGTGCCAAGCGGCGCCGGATAACGGTATCCCCCTCGTCGAGACCCATCGCGAGCGCTTCCCGGTAGAGGACTTCCTCGCGGATATGCGCGTCCACGAGCCCTTGAAGCTCGATCTCGGTCGGCGGGCGCTTCCACTGCATCGCCCAGAGCTCGCGCATACGGTCGAGGTCGGCCGAAGTCAGCTCGATACGGTTTACGTCGCCCGTCCGCGTGTCATGAAGAAAGCCATAGGCGAAGAACAACAACGCGCCGATGGCGGCGAATTGCAGGAGCGGATTGCGGCGCCACATCGCCCTATCATATGGCGACCCGTCGGTCCGGGTGTCTAGCTCGGCCTGCACATCTCGTTTGATGATATGATCGTGTCGACAGCACGACATGAACATATCCATTCGCAACACCCTCTCATCTTCGCGTCAAGCGCGTAGCTGGTCCCAACAGGAGCTCGCCGACGCGAGCGGCATCTCGCGGGCGGAAGTGAGCGCCATCGAGACCGGGCGACTCGCGCCCTCGACCGCGACCGCGCTGCGGCTAGCAAAGACGCTCGCGATGAGCGTGGAACAGCTCTTCACCCTCGCCGAAGTCGAGCGCGAAGCCGGGTGGGCCTGGGAGCCCAAAGTCGACGTGGGCCGATTCTGGGAAGCGCAGGTGGGGGCTCGCCTCTTGCGCTATCCCGTCGAGCCGACGGCCGTGGGTGAGCTTCCTCACGACGGTACTTTTCGTAGGGGTCACGTCGAAAGCGCTGTCTGGGGCGACCCCGATAGGACGCTCGTCGTCGCGGGATGTGACCCGGCGGTGGGGCTCCTAGCGGCCGAGCTCGCGCGGCGCGAAGGCGTGCGGCTCATAGCCCTCACTCGAGGAAGCAGCGAAGCTCTCGAGCTATTGCGCCGCGGGCTCGTTCACGCGGCTGGCATTCACTGGGGCGAAGGTGCCGTGAAGGACGCGAACGCCAAGATGGTTCGCGAGCGGCTAGGCGCCGGGTACGGCCTACTCCATCTCGCGCGATGGCAAGAAGGCATCGCCGTCGCCACCTCGGTGCGGGCGCGTACGATTAGCTCCATCACCAAAGCTCGGTTGCGGTGGGTGGCGCGGGAGAAAGGCTCGGGCGCCCGGCACTGCCTCGACCGACTCCTGGGAACGAAGTCGCGTAAGCGCTTTCGCTACGTCGCCTACGATCACCGGGAAGTCGCCCTCGCCATCCGGAGCGGGTTCGCGCAAGCGGGCGTTGCGGTGCGACTCGCCGCCGAAGAAGCCGGCCTCGACTTCGTCGTAATCCAGCGGGAGGATTACGAGCTCTGCTACTCCGAAGAGCTTCGCGGCGACCCAGCACTTGCCTTGCTACGAAAAACGATGCAGCAGGCGACGCTCAAGCGCCTGTTCCAAGATCTCCCCGGCTATGACGTCCGCAACATGGGTGAAGAGCGTAGCGTCGCTCGAGTCACATGACGATCGACCTCGCTTGGCTCGTCCGCTTCACCGTTCAGATAGCCGCTGCCGGCGTCCTCATCACGCTTCCATTTGGGGTAGCACTCGGGTTTTGGCTCGCGCGGACCCGTCGCCGCGGCCGATCCATCATC
Organism: Acidobacteriota bacterium; assembly: GCA_004356105.1. GTDB lineage: Bacteria > Acidobacteriota > Vicinamibacteria > Marinacidobacterales > SMYC01 > SMYC01. The sequence goes on from SMYC01000209.1 coordinate 1,581, forward strand.
GAGACGCTGGCCACTTTGCCGCTCGTTTTGCCGCCTACGGTCGTCGGCCTCGTGCTGCTCGAGCTGTTTGGGCGCAACCGCCCCATCGGCCGTTTTCTCTACGAGAGCTTCGGGGTGAGCATCGCGTTCACGTGGCGCGCGGTCGTGATCGCTTCGGCCGTGGTCGCCTTCCCGCTCCTCGTGCGCACGGTCCGAGCCGCCTTCGAGGCTGTCGATCCCCGGCTCGAAGCCATCGCGCGCACGCTCGGACGACCGCCGCTCTACGTATTCTTCACCATCACGCTGCCTCTCTCTGCGCGCGGAATCCTCGCCGGCGTCATCCTCGGCTTTTCTAGAGCTCTTGGCGAGTTCGGCGCCACCATCATGGTCGCCGGCAACATCCCGGGCGAGACGCAAACGCTCTCGCTCGCAATCTTCCAGCTCGTCCAGCTCGGACGCGACCCCGAGGCCTACCGCCTCGCCGTCGTGACGGTGCTCATCGCGTTTACGGCGATCTTTGTTTCGGAGCGGCTCACCAGGAGCCGGACATGATCCACGTTTCTGTCCGGGTTCCGCTTTCGTCGTTCGATCTCGATGTGACCATGGATCTCGACGGTCCCGTGACCGCAATTTTCGGTCCGTCGGGTGTCGGCAAGACGACGCTTCTCGAGACCTTGGCCGGCATACGGCAACCTTCCGAGGGCGAGATCCGCTTCGGCGACGACGTGATGTTCTCGTCGAGCGAAAGCGTCTTGGTCCCGCCCGAGCGTCGCCGCGTCGGCTTCGTCCCGCAAGAGGCGCTACTGTTTCCACACCTGAGCGTCCTTCGCAACATTTGCTACGGTGCCCACGGCGACGACCCCCAGATTACGGTCGACTCCGTCGTGGAAGCGCTCGAGATCGGACATCTCTTGAAGCGCGACACCGGCCGGTTGTCGGGGGGTGAGCGCCAACGCGTCGCCCTCGCGCGCGCTCTTCTCACGCGCCCGCGTCTGCTGCTTCTCGACGAACCGCTCGCGGCTCTAGACCTCGAGCTCAAAGAGCGCATCCTTCCTTACCTCCGCCGCGTGCGCGAGCTCTACGACATCCCGGCCATCGTCGTGAGCCACGACGTCTTCGACGTCCTCACTTTGTGCGACGAAGTCATCCTGATCGATCAGGGACGGATCCAGGCGAAGGGCTCGCCCAAAGAAGTGCTCACCCAGCCCCGCCCCGGCGGTGCCTTCTTTCGCGGACGCTTCGAGAACGTCTTCGATGCGCGCGTCGCGGAGCAATCACCGGAAGAAGGGGTCACTAGGGTTAAGACCGAGGCTGGCCTCGAGCTCTTCGCGCCGCACCGGGAAGTGCCTGTCGGTGAGCGCGCGCTCGTAGGGATCCTCGCGGAGGACATCTTGCTCGCGCGGACCGCGCCCGAAGGACTTTCGGCGAGAAACCTCGTTCCAGGGACGATCAGCGCTATCGAAGAACGTGAAGGCGTGGCGATGGTGTGCGTGGATGCAGGCGATCCGATTTACGTCCGGCTAACGCATCGGGCGGTCGCGCAGCTCGAGCTCGAGCACGGCCAACCTGTACACCTCATTATCAAGACGCACTCGATCCACTGGATCGCGTGAGGCACACTGTTCCGTTTGCGGGTGCCTCGAGCGCTCACTAAAATAGCGCCTATCTTGCAATTGCAAACAAGGAGGTAGACATTAATGTGGCCTCGATTTTGCTTGTACCTCTTTCTTTCGTTCGCCCCGAACGCCCTATTCGGCCAGAACCTCGCACGCAGCTTGTTCGAAGGCGCACGGACCGGGCAAACCTATGCCGTGAAAAGCGCGGTCGAGAGTGGCCAGGTTCCGCTGGACATGCAGAATGCCGACGGCGATACACCCTTGATGGTGGCGTCACTGAACGGTCACGAGGACGTCGTCGACTTGTTGCTCGAAGCCGGCGCGAGCGCGGATCTGTCGAACAAGGAAGGCGAGACGGCGCTGATCCTGGCGTCCAAATACGGGTTCAGCCGAATCGCGGGAAAACTCATCGAATCGGGCACCGATCTCAATGCCAAAGACGCCTCGGAGCGCACCGCCTGGACTTGGGCGCTGTGGGGTAAGAACACGTCGCTTCAGTCACTTCTGCAAGCGTCGGGCGCCGACGGCTCCGGCAGGTCCGACCCTTTCGACGGGGGCGCTCCGGTGGACCGCTTCGAGAAAACGCCGCGGATGACCAAGTACAAAGCACCCAAGATACCGAAGGAGCTAAAGAAGACGCTCCTCGATGGCACGTTGCTGCTTCGCATGGTCGTGGGGCGAAACGGAAAGCCGCACACGATCGAGCTCGTCGAGAAGCTTCACGATGAGCTTGACGCCAATGCTCTCGAGGCCGCGGAAAAATGGAAATTCAAGCCTGGCGAGATCCAGGGCAAACCTGTCGAAGGCATCGTGCATGTTTCCATTCGCTATCTTCGCGGAGGCGATCGGGACGGCAAAGTGATGACCCTGACACGGCACTGGCGTAACTGAGCACGCGCGTCTTCGTTTAGAATACTGGGCATCGTGGACCGCCGAGACTACCCTCGCTTCGCATCGCACTTCGTTCCCAGAACCACCACCGGGCGACGCGGGCTCTTGCTCTTCCTTATTTTTTTCGCGCTCGCGGAGCCGCCCGTTCTGCTTCTCGCGAACCGCATCGAGCCCTTTGTCCTCGGGATGCCGTTTCTCTACACTTACCTCCTCGCCGTCTACATCGCGCTTATTGCGGTGCTTCTCTGGATACATCACCGGGACGTGTAAGGGGACGTCTAGGTGGAGCCGTGGGTCATAGCGACGGGGCTTATCTTTCTCTACATCCTCGTGACCCTCGTGCTCGGCTTCGTCGCCAACCGTCGGCTAACGATCGATCTCGACGACTTCTTTCTCTATGGCCGCAAAGCTGGATTCGGCGTTCTCTACCTGACGGTCGTGGCGACCTATCACTCCGCGTTTGCCTTTCTGGGCTCGAGCGGCTTCTTCTATACACACGGGATCGGTTTTTGGGACGCGGGGACGTGGACGATCCTCGTCGGCGCCTTCAGCTACGTGATCGGCACCCGCATCTGGGCGCTCGGCAAGAAATTCGGTTACGTAACGCCAGCCGACTTGCTCGCGGACTTCTATGAGAGCGAGGCCGTCAGGGTCGTGGTGGCGCTCGTCTCGGTCCTCTTCACTATCCTTTATATACAGGTCCAGGCCCAAGGGCTCGGCTACATCATTTCGGTCGCCTCGGGCGAGCGCATTCCTTATGCAGTCGGGACGTTCATCCTTCTCGTCGTGGCGGCGACCTATCTCGCGGCTGGAGGCTTGCGCGCAGTCTATTGGACCGATGTCGTCCAAGGTGTGTGGATGTACGTGGCCATTTGGGTGGGCGCGCTCGTGCTCGCCTTCGAGCTTTTTGGTGGACCCTTTGAGCTTTGGCGCCGCGTTGCCATCGAGCGGCCCGACCTGCTGACGCTGCCGGGACCAAAAGGCTTCTTCACGCCCGGCATGTGGTTCGGCATGATGATCTCGCTCTGCGGCGTTCTCTTCATGCCGCAGATGATGCTTCGCTATTACACGGCGGCTTCCGACCGCACGATCCGATGGCTGGGCGCGACGACGCCGATTTACTTGATGACGCTTTATATCCCGACGGCTCTCATTGGTCTCGGGGGCGCGCTCGTGCTACCCGATCTCGCCATCCCCGACCAGATATTCCCGGAGCTCTTGTTTCGCTACGCGCCGCCATGGCTCACGGGAATCATCCTCGCAGGCGCGGTCGCCGCCGCCATGTCCACGCTCGATTCGATCTTGCACGCGAACATGACCGTGCTGACGCGCGACATCTATCAACGTTACGTGCGCCCCGAAGCGAGCCCCGCGCACTACGTGCGGGTCGGTCGTTTCGTGGTTCTCGGGCTTCTCGTCATCGGTTACGTACTCGCGATCCAGACGTTCGAGGCTCTCGTCGTGCTCGTCTCGCTTTCGGGCTCGGGCGCACTGCAACTCGCCCCCAGTGTAGTCAACGTCTGCTTTCCCTCGAAGCTTCTTTTGACCCGAGTCGGCGTCTTGGCCGGGATCGGGGCTGGACTCGCCTGCCTGTTCTTGACGCTCGTCATAAAACCGCATCCTTTCGGCGTCCACGGTGCCGTCTGGTCTCTTGCTCTCAACTGGATGGTTGCCGCTGCCGTGTCGCGTTTCACGAAACCGCCCTCCGCGGAGACGGTGTGGCGTATCCACGGCGAGATGGAGCGATTCGTCTATGGCACACGCAGATCACAGGAAAGTCCGACCGACTAGGAGGTTTATCGCATTCTTTCTCGTCTAGATAAGACATGGACAAGGAGGAAACTTATGGATAGCTATCTCCATTCATCAGGTAGACAAGCCAAGACTTCAGAAATTCCGGAACCGTGGCACGCTCCAAGCTTTTTCCGAATCCTACGACGATAGCCCGTTGAGGGTTCTTGACGAGGACTTCGATACGCTGCGCGAAGACCTCATCGCCCTGAGAATCTGCTTCATTCGTGCAAATCCGCGACTCTTTGTCGAGCAATGGCACTGAGGCCCACGAGACATGGCGTCTTATTTACCCGTACGCGGCGATGTTCCTAGCACGTCGCCTGTCGTCGTCACGCCGAGACCATTGAGAACACGGTTCGCGTAGTTGAAATAGGCGATGATCTGGTTGGCTTCGAGGATCTCGCCGTCCGTCGCTCCAGCGGAGCGAAGCGCGTCGAAGTCCTCCCTGGTCATTTCCGCCGGAGAGCGCGTGAGCTTTCGCGCGTAACGGAGGAGCGCGAGCTCTTTACCCGAGAACACCGCCTCTGGCCGACCCTCGGACAACGCAGCGCGAATCGCCTCCGCCCGCTCGTCGTCGGCGAGGAGTCGCCTCAGCCCTTCGAAATGATGCAAGACGCTGTAGTCGCACCCGTTCGTGAGGCTCGTATAGATACCCAGTGCTTCGAGAAACCAGGCAGGGGTCTGGATGTCAGGATGATGCAGGACAGACTTGTAGAGCGCATAATGGCCTTCGAGCGTGTGCGGTCTCAAGCTATGCACCTTGACGACGTTGTCGACATTGCCGCTCGCGCCCTTGACGACATCGTAGAGACGCCGCAGCTCGCCCGTCGACTCCTCGTAGGGAATGACCCGTATCCAGCTGACGTCGGACTCGTCGTCCTGGGAAACCGAGGCCAAAAGAGTTGTCAGTAGCAAGGCCAGCATCGCACGCACCTCCCGTGAATCGCACATATGTTACATCCAGGACCGCGTGACGTTCGCAGACCCTTATCCGCTGGCGGTCGGCTTCTTGTCAGGGGCGAAATCGTGATCGCAAGAGGGGAGCACACCGGGGCCTAGCCGGGGCGTGTGCTGCGTTATTAGCGGCTCGCAGGAGAGTTCTGTGCTGACATCAATCTTACTTGCTATCGCGGCGCACGCGGTCGTCGTGGAGAAGAACATCGAGGCAACGATGCGTGACGGCGTCGTGCTCCGCGCGGATATCTACCGTCCCGACGAAGCCGGCCGCTTTCCCGCGCTCTTGAAGCGAACGCCTTACTCGAAAGGGGATTCGAGCGATCGGTCTCTCTACCGCCGGCTCGCGAGCAAAGGATTCGTCGTCGCCGTTCAGGACACGCGCGGCCGCTACACATCGGACGGCGTCGCGGTGCCTCACGACGAAGCGGAAGATGGACACGACACCGTAGAGTGGCTCGCCGGACTCTCCTACGTGAACGGCAAAGTCGGGATGTTCGGCGGCAGCTATGAAGCCACGACGCAACTGACGGCGGCGTCCCTTCGTCCCGCCGGCCTCGTGGCGATCTTCCCCGCGTCCTCCTATGCGAGCCGCTACGACATGGTGTTTCAAGGGGGCGCCTTCTACTTGCTCGACGGCTTGCGCTGGAATCTGGGACAAGCCGCGGACGTGCGCCGCCGAAGGCTCGACCCGGAGGCCCAACGCGACGGTCCCATCTGGCTTTCGCCCGAAGAGCAACGAACCGTGCGCGAGCGCTGGGTCTGGCAATTGCCGCTCGCTTCGATGAAAGCCCTATCGATCCGCGAAGACGCTCCCGGCTACTTCGATATGCTCGCCCATCCGAGCTACGACGCATTCTGGGAACGCTTCGACATCTCCCGACGCCACAACCGCATCGAGGTCCCCGCCTTCCATTTGACGGGTTGGTATGACAGCTTGCTCGTAGGCACGCTTCGAAACTTCGAGGGTCTCGAGCCCCGGGGCGGCCAGCGCCTCATCGTCGGCCCCTGGACCCATGCACGGCCGTCGAAGGACAGTACCCATATCGGTGACGTTGATTTCGGACCAGCGGCCGGGCTCGATGCGGAAGCCTTGATGATCGCGTGGTTTCGCCACTGGCTCGTCGAAGAAAGCGAGGACGTCGCGACCGACCCACCCGTACGCCTCTTCGTGATGGGAGAAAACCGCTGGCGCGACGAAGAAAGTTGGCCGCTCGAGCGCGCCGTCGAAACCCCGTTTTATCTCCACAGGGAAGGCGCGCTCTCCGAAGACGCACCGGGCGAGGAAGCCCCCGACCGGTTTCACTACGACCCATCGGACCCCGTGCCGACGCCGTCCCATGCCGGCTATTCGCGTGCCCCCGACGGAGACGCGACGCGGGACATCCAGACGCGGGACGACGTTCTCGTCTACACGACGCCGCCCCTCGATCGAGCGATCGAGGTCACGGGCTACGTTGAGCTCATCTTGTGGACCGCGTCTTCGGCACGGGACACGGATTTCACCGGACGCGTTTTGGACGTGTCTCCTGACGGCACGTCGCGCGCCTTATCGGACGGTATCTTGCGCGCACGCTACCGGAACGGCTTCGAAGAGCCGGAGCTTCTCACGTCGGGTGAGCCCGTGGAGCTGCGCATCGAGCTTGGCGCAACGAGCAACGTGTTTCTTCCCGGACATCGCATCCAGCTCGAGGTCTCGAGCAGTAACTTCCCGCGCTACGATCGCAACCCGAACACAGGCGGCGTTTTCGCGCAGTCGGCCGAGCTCACCGCCGCCGAGCAAACGATCTTCCACGACAGCACACGAGCCTCGCGACTCATCCTGCCGATCGTGCCTCGTGAAGAGAACCTGGAGACAAAGCTCGATCAGCACATCTCGAGGGAACGCATCTCGGCCTTTCATCAAAGGTTGACCGCGCGCCCCCATCGTGCGGGAACCGAAGGCTCTCGCGCCGTCGCGGAATATCTTGCCACCACCCTAGAGAATATGGGACTCGGAGTCGAAGTCTTCGAGTACTACCCGCACTTGTCGTCTCCGCGGCGCATCGAGATCGAAGTGCTGTCGCCGTCCCCGCAGAAGCTCACGGTTTGGGAGCCGCCGGATCCGCGCGATCCTTCGAGCACGCATCCCGAGCTCGAGCCGGGTTTCGTCGCCTACTCCGCTTCCGGCACCGTTACCGGCGACGTCGTTTATGTTGGCTACGGGCTCCCAAGTGACTACGAAGAGCTCGGTGTGGACGTCGATGGCAAGATAGCGCTCGCACGATACGGACGGAGCCATCGCGCCGTCAAAGTGCACACGGCTCAAGAGCGCGGCGCTTTGGGCGTAATTCTCTATAGCGACCCGGAAGACGACGGCGCTCTTCGCGGCACGACCTGGCCCGAAGGCCCCTGGCGCGGCGCGCACCAGCTGCAACGCGGCAACGCCAAGTTCAGCTGGTATTGGCACGGCGATCCCCTGACACCGGGAGCTCCGGCCACGCGCGACGCCGAGCGCCTGGACCCGAAAACGGCGCCGACGCTTCCGTTCATCCCCGTCATCCCCATTTCAGCGAGCGAGGCCGCGAAGATCGACCGCGGCGCGCGCGTGCGCATGAGCGTCGAGATGGATGACGGCCCGCGCAGGATCCGAAACGTGGTCGCCACCATCCGCGGCGCCGAAGAGCCCGACCGATGGATCTTGTTCGGAACACATCACGATGCATGGACGTTTGGCGGCGTCGACCCCGGCTCCGCGACCGCGACGCTCATGGAGGTCGCCTATAGCCTGCAGTCGATGAAAAGGGGTGGCTGGCGCCCGCGACGATCGATTGTGTTCGCCTTCTGGGACGCGGAGGAATACGGCCTCGTCGGCTCGACGGAGTTCGCCGAAGACAAAATAGACGAGCTGCGCGAAAAAGTCGCTGTTTACATCAATACGGACATGTATAACGGCACGCGCTTCGTCGCCGGCGGCACACCAACGCTACGCGACTTCGTCAAAGAGCTAACGGCCGACATACCCGACGTCGCGTTCACCGCGGAAGATCTCAACGCCCTCGGAAGCGGCGCCGACTTCGTTCCCTTTCAGGATTTCGTCGGCCTCCCCACGCTGTCCCTCGAGTTTCTTTTCGAAGGCGGATGGGGCTTCGGGACCTATCACTCGAACTACGACAGCCGCTATTGGATGACCCGCCACGGTGACGACGACTTCCGGCAGGGCGCCGTGCTCGCACGACTGCTCGGACGCGCTGCCATCCGCCTCGCCGACGCTCCCGTGCTGCCCTATCGCTTCTCGTATTACGGCCAGACGATGAGCGCGTTCGTCGACCTCGCGGAAAGCTGGAGCGAGGGACGCTATCGATTCGACGCGCTGCGAGCCCAAGCGGAAGCCATTCGCGAAAAGGGTACCGAGCTCGAACGACGCATCCGAGACGCGAGCGCATCGCTCCCCGAAGGGCTCAACGACGGTCTCATGCGGCTCGAGCATACCCTCATCGACGAAAGCGAGCCCGCTGACGAGCGCTGGTACCGTCACGTGATCTACGGTTGGAACATCTATGCCCTTTATTCCGGCCAACCGTTCCCCGGCCTCGCTCGCGCCATCGAAAGCGGCACCGAGAGCGATGTCGCGCGCGAGGCGGCCCGCATCGAGCGCGCTCTCGGGCGGATGTCTTCAGGACTCGACGCCCTTCTAGCTTCGTTCTACGATCGCGCTTTTTGAGGGCGCCTGAACGGGTTAAACAGAAGTCATTCGCAAAATTCTCGACCATTTGAACAAGCGAAACGGCGACGCCCGCGCTCCTCCAAACCACTAACCGACGATGGCCCACTCCGTTCTAGTCTAGCGCTACGCCGCCACGCCACGGTCCCCGTTTCAGAATCTCATCACGCGGGTGAGCTGGCAGGCGCGCTCTCGGTCGACGTCCAAGCCCATGGAGGAGATTGCCGAGCCGCTCGTCGAGACCATGCTCTTTGCCCCTGAAGCGGAGCTCGAAGCACCCTTCGCCGGCCGCTCCAACTTTGCCGAGACATTCGCCGAAAAAGTTCCCCGCGATCTCCAAGGCCGATCCCTGCGCCGAGCTCGATCTCGCGACGCGCCTTTTCCGCTATCCATGCAGCTACCTCATTTACTCGGAGGCGTTCGACGCGCTAGCCAGCGAGGTCAAGACTCACATCTACGAGCGCTTCAGGAAAGTGCTCGGGGGTGAGGACACGAGCGAAACCTTCGCCCACCTGTCGCAAGCCGACCTCGCGGCGATACTGGAGATTTTGACGGCGACAAAGACGGGCTTCGCCGAACATTGAGCTCGCCCAAACAAATTCTACCCAAATAAGGTGTATAATTAGTGTATTACTATGAATTAAACTATATAATTTAAGGCATTATAGGATCATCAAACCATGGAAAGAGTGGAGCTTCTGACGGTGGACGAAGTCGCCATACGTCTGAAGTGCCACCCGCAAACCGTCCGTCGATGGATCTGGTCGGGCAAGCTCCGCCACGTCAAAGCAGGAGGTCTCGTGCGCGTTCCAGAGAACGCGATCCGACTCCTCCTCGAAGACGGCGCGCGACCTGCCGACGGGAACGATCGAAGAACCGGTGTGGCCGCTCTCCGAGCCACGATGGAAAGCTCGAAGGAAAACGTGACCTCTAAGGACGTGGAGGATCTCACTCGCGTGATCAGGGAGGGTGAACAGCCAGCCGAATGGAACTCACCCGTTGACTGATCTGCTCTTGGATACGAGCGCCTTGAGCGCTGCTATGGCGGGAAACGCTGCCCTCGACACATACCTGGCCAAGCTTCAGTCCGACACCGGTTTGTTCACGTCCGTGGTCGCGGAAGGCGAGGTTCGATTCGGTCTGGCTCGTCTGGCTGCAAGCCATCGAAAACGCGCATTGACCACGGCTTTCGAAGCGGTCTTGGGGAGCCTCCACGGCGTGCTCGAGACGACGCGCGCCGTCGCTCGGGAATACGGAATCCTGAAGGCGTCACTCTGGGCAACCGGACGGCCCATCGGGGAGAACGACATCTGGATCGCTTCGACGGGCCGCGCGCACGGGCTAGCTGTCTTGAGCAGCGATCCGGACTTTGCTCAGGTCCCAGATCTGCAAGTAGAAAACTGGTCTGAGTGATCTTGGCGTCCCGAACGCTTTCACCAGCATCGCCGTCGGCTGGGTTAGGAATCCCGCTCTCCCCTCCCCGCAGCTCAGCCGACGGACATTCTTGAAGGCCACGCTTCGGCCCATTGAGGACATCGCAACATCGCGTTTGAGTTAGCATAGTCCCCTTTCGACCCGATCTTCTTTCAAGAGCGCGGGCGCGCTCCCTTGCGCGGCGACGTCGTCATCGCGTGCGTGGTCGGTGAGCTCCGAGGCGGGCCGGGCACCGTCCATCTCTTGAAGTCCGGTCTTCGCATCACATCGACACACACGCCGCGGAAATTCTGTTTCGGGAGACAGTCTTTCGACTGCTACAAGAACACGACCTTCTCTCCGACGAACGCATCAAAATTCTTCGTTCATGGCGCCGGATCGGCTTTAGCATCGATAATGCTCTCTACCTTGTTATTACTCCGCCTAGCACAAAAGGCCATTGCAAGCCTGACGATGACAGTTAGCACTCAAGACGGTGCCGGATCGGGTTCAAGAGCCGAAGAACGCGGTCCTCGCGTGCTCCGGCCGAGCGATTTCTTGCCGGGAACGCAAGCTGCCCTACGCAGCCTCGCCATTCGTACCGATGGCGCAGTCCACCGACCCTCGGCAGCGCGACGACCCTCGCCGTGGGTGACGGTCGCGGCGTGATCGGTCTTTCGTCCGGCGTGTCTTTACCGAGCCCCAAATGGCAACGGTCCTCGTGATAGTAGGTGATGTAAGCTCGCACGAGTCGGACGAGATGGCGCTCGCCGAGAACCACAACGTGCTCCAGGAGCTCGCGCCGACAGCTCCCAATCCAGCGCTCAGCGGTTCCGTTCTGCCAAGGACTGCGATAGGAGATGCGAATAGGCTTTGTGCCCATGGCCCTTATGAACTCGACGACCGCCGGGCTGAAGATCGCGTCGCCGTCGAAGATGAGGTATCTCGGCGCCGTGTCGTAGGGAAACGCCTCACGTAATTGCTGAATCACCCAAGCGGACGTCGGATGGAACGTGGCGTTGCAGTGAACGATGTGCCGACGGCCGTGCTCGATGACGAAGAAGCCGTACAGCAGTCGAAGCGACGCGGTGTCGGCACGGTGAACCAGTCCATCGCGGCGATTTCGCCCTTGTGGTTCCGCAAGAGCGCAACCCATCGCTTTAGTTGGTCGGGCTCCGTTGGGCGCCGCGGCAAATACCGAGACACAGTGATCTCAGAGATGACGAACCCGAGCTTCGTGAGCTCCGAGTGGATTCGTGGCGCACCCCAACTGTCTTGTGCCATCGTCCGGACGAGCCGACGAATCTCGGCGTCAATTCTCGGCCGCCCGGGATATCGCCTGCTGGAAATCCGAGTCCAGTACCTCCGGAACCGCTCACGATTCCAACGGGCAACGGTGTCAGTGTTGACGATGACCAGACGAGTGGCCCACGGAGGCCAGGAGGTCCGGAGTGCGACCCAGAATGCTCGATCGACGTGGTCAAGCAGCGGGCGCGGGCGCTCTTTCTTCAGCGCAGTCACTTGCTGTCGCAGAGCCAGGTTTTCGATGACAAGGTCGGCTCGGCGCCGGCACATCGCCCGGATCGCGCGCGCGCCGAGAGAGACGAGGAATATGAGAACACGGAGCATGGCGGCGGAGTTTGCCTTTTCCGCTCCCTGATCTCAAGCGGGAGCTCCCCCCTGTGACCGCGGCGAGGAGGGCGCGTAAGTCCATGATTTCAAACGCCGA
>SMYC01000210.1 GCA_004356105.1 Acidobacteriota bacterium
CCGCGAACGAGGCCGGCGGTGAGAATGACCTCGTCATTCCCAGCGGGGTTTCCTATTTTTGGTGGGCGAGGAGGCGAAAGGTTGATGGCGGAGACGGAAACGAGGGGGCACTTGGGGCTCGAGGCTGGCCTTCATCATGGCTGCCCCGGGCTCGGCGATCGGTCTCGGAAACATCTGGGGTTTTTCGACCCGCGTGGGCCAAGGTGGTGGTGCGGCGTTCGTGGTCATCTATTATCGCTTGTGCATCTTTTTCATCTGTGCTCCGGTGATGATTGCCGAGCTCGCTCTCGGACGCGCTTCGGGGAGCTTCCCCGTGGAGGCGTTCGAGCGGTTCCGACCCGGCTTCAAGTGGTGGCTCATTGGAGCGCTCGGTGTCGTCTCCGGGGTCGCCATCGTGTAGTTCTACTCCGTTGTCGGCGGTTGGACGCTCGCTTATATCGGGCTTGCCGTGACGAACGGCCTCGAAGGGAACCTCGGTGAGCGGCTTCGAGGCGCTTCGTTTTTTCACCGAGGCCAAGAACGTGTGCATTCAATATGGCTGATAAAGAGATTATCGACTCCGAGACCGCACCCGAGCCGGTGGGCGCCTACCCGCATGCGCGCCGTGTGGGGAACTTGCTGTTTCTCTCAGGCATCGGTCCGAGGCGCCGTGGCACGGACAGAATCCCTGAAGGGATCGAAGCGCAGTGCCGTTCGGTTTTCGACAACGTGCGTCAGGTGCTCGAAGATGCGGGAGCAGCGTGGGAGGACCTCATCGACGTGACGGTGTTTCTTACGGATATCGAGCGTGATTTCGACGTCTATAACCGCCTCTACACGGAGTATTTCGGCGAAGCCCGGCCGTGCAGGACTACGGTGGAGGTTAATCGGCTACCGACGGCGATCTCGATCGAACTGAAATGTATAGCTTCTATCGATGTTGTTTAAGTGCGTCTCGGTTTTTTCTTTGGAGTATTTTCATGAGAGAGCTGCAAGCGTTTAATTTCAAGAAGTGGATCGATGAGCATCGGCATTTGCTCAGGCCTCCGGTTGGAAACAAGCTCGTGTTTCCCGATACGGAGTTCATCGTCATGGTCGTGGGTGGGCCGAATCAGCGGAAGGACTACCACGTCGACGAGGGGGAAGAGTTCTTCTATCAGCTCGAAGGGGACATGGTGCTCAAGACGATGCAGGACGGGAAGCCTGTTGATGTGCCAATCGCGGAGGGAGAGATTTTTCTGCTACCGCCGCGCGTTCCGCATTCGCCGCAGCGCTTCGAGAACACGGTGGGTCTCGTAATCGAACGGCAGCGGCATGCGCACGAAAAAGACGGCCTTCAGTGGTACTGCGACGACTGTCATCACTTGCTCTACGAGGAGTACTTTCAATTGCAGAATGTCGAAACGGATTTTCCTCCGGTATTCGACCGCTTCTTCGGGAGGGAAGAGCATCGCACTTGCAGCGAATGCGGCAGCGTCATGGAGCAACCATCCTGATGCTCAAGATCGACGTGCATACGCACGTGCTCCCAGACGCCTGGCCGGACCTTCGGGAGCGGTATGGTTATGGTGGGTTCATGCAGCTCGAGCATCATCAGACTGGCTGTGCGCGGATGATGCGGGACGGCGAGCTTTTTCGCGAGGTGCAGGCCAATTGTTACGATGCGGGAGCGCGGCTTGCGGAGTGCGACGCGCACGGGGTTGACGTTCAGGTTCTCTCGACGGTTCCCGTCATGTTCAGCTATTGGGCGGAGCCGAAGGACGGGCACGACCTTGCGCGCTTTTTGAATGACCACATTGCGGGTCTCGTCGAGGCTCACCCGAAGAGATTCGTTGGGCTCGGTACGTTGCCGATGCAGGACGGCCGGCTTGCGGTGAAAGAGCTCGAGCGTTTGACCAAGGAGCTGCGTCTGCCGGGGGTACAGATCGGCTCGAGTGTCAACGGCAAGAATTTGGACGACCCCGAGCTTTTTCCCGTGTTCGAGGCGGCGGCCGAATTGGGCGCGGCGGTTTTCGTGCATCCGTGGGACATGCTCGGCCGCGACCGGATGCCCAAATACTGGCTTCCGTGGCTCGTTGGCATGCCGGCGGAGACTGCGCTCGCGATCTGCTCGATGATCTTTGGCGGCGTTTTCGAGCGTCTGCCCGCACTCCGGGTGCTTTTTGCGCATGGCGGCGGGGCTTTTCCCGCGACCGTGGCGCGCATCACGCACGGATTCGAAGTGCGGCCCGATCTCTGCGCCGTGGACAACGCGGTCTCACCGAAAGACTATCTCGGCCGTTTCTCGGTCGATTCTCTCGTCCATGACGCGCGGATGTTGCGCTACGTCATGGAGCTTCTCGGTCCCGGCAAGGTCGCGCTCGGAAGCGACTACCCCTTTCCGCTCGGCGAGGCGGTCGCCGGAACGCTCATCGAGTCGGCCGCGTTTACATCCGATGAACGGAGCGATCTCTTACACGGCGCGGCGCTCGACTGGCTCGCGCTCGAAAAGGAGTCTTTTCTCTCATGAGCTCGACTCTCGAAGACGCGCGCGCCCTCGACGCGTCGGATCCGCTCGCACCTCATCGCGCGAGGTTCCACCTCCCGGAGAATCAGCTCTATCTCTGCGGTCACTCGCTTTCTTTCTTCCTGGAGCCTTGGTCCATCTGGAGAGCGTCCAGTCCGTTAGTCCAATGCCTGAAGGCACTTACGTCGTCACTCTCTCCAACCAAAAGAAGCTCCCGGTCAGTCGTCAACGCTCCAGTGTTCTTCCCGAACAATTCCTGAAAATCTAAAATTCGGTCCGTCTATCTTTTTTGAGCCTTTTCGGCGCTCCTTTGCGCGTGTCTTGATGAGAGAGGCAAGACGAGCATTTTGGAGGCGGTCATGGCCGAATCGGGAGCAAAGTTGTTCGAGGAGTCACACGCATCGATCGAAGAGGCTCTACGTTACGTAGCTTTTCGTCGGAGGCTGCCACCGATCGAGCTTCAGGAGCTACGGTCCTACGTTTCGTTGAAGCTGATCGAGAACGATTATGCGCGGCTTCGCAAGCAGTCGGCCGAGGGTTCGATGTCCGCCTATTTGCACGTTGTGATTCAGCGGCTCTATCTGGACCATCAGATCGGCAAGTGGGGTAAATGGCACGCCTCGGCTGAAGCGCGCCGGCGCGGTGAGATCGCCGTACAGCTCGAACGCCTCATCTATCGCGATGGGAACACCGTGCAAGAGGCGGTCGAGCAGCTCCGGGGCATGAGTCACGTCTACGCTTCGAGAGAGGATCTTCTTCGCCTGGCCTATGCGCTTCCGGTACGTCACCGTCCTCGCTTCGTCTCGGACGATCAGGCTTGTGGGTGCGGGACAACGGTCGCGGTGGATCCGATCGAGCGGCTTGAAAGCGAAGTCGGCGCGCGCCGGCTGCAAGCGGAGCTCACCCAAGCGATGAGAGAGCTCAACCGTGAGGACCGTCGCCTTCTGAAGATGCGATTCAGCGAGCGCCGGACGGTACCTGAAATCGCCGCAAATCTGGACGTGGACGCAAAACCTCTCTACGCACGTATTCGCCGCCTGCTCGCCCGTATCCGAGGCCGGCTCGAGAGCGGAGAAGGACTCGGCGGTCGGGAAGCGGAGTCTTATCTCGCGATGACGGCGCGGACCATCGATCTGGACGAAGTCTTCGCGCACGCCGTCTAAATCCAGGAAAATGGCTACCGCAAAGACGCCAAGCCGATTCTCCATTCCTATCCTCACATCCCCGCTTTTATCTCCACATCCCCATTGATTTGAACAGCTTCAAAAAGCAAGGAGATGTGGGGATAGGAGGAGAGGTGGGGATAAGAAAAGAAGGTAGCGAGTCAGGCAACTACCTCCAACGCGTGAACGGATTCCTGATTCTGGCGGGCTAAGAGCCTAGCTTCCTTGGTGCTCGAGGGCTTGCGCGATGGCGCGGGATTGTTCTTGGACGAGCTCTCTCATGGCGGACTCGATCACGTAATTGTTGGTGAGCGCGTTGTAGAGGCCGGAAGGTACTTCATATTTCAGCGTGACGAAGAGCTCGGTTCCGCTTCCTTCGGGGAGGATCGAGTATCGATGGGCCCATTTCCGGAAGAAGCCCCTCGCTTTCACGTTGGTGAATCCTCGAGGCGGCGCGTATTCGGAGACGACGACGTCCCAGGCGAAGTTCACCGGCCAGCGTTTGAGGCGATAAGCGAAAATCGTCCCCAGGCGAAGGTCTTCCGGATGAGACTCGAGGCTTACCGCGATCGTTTTCGGGGTCACCTGTTGGACGTTTCGAGGGCGGTCGATGAACGCGAAAACATCCCGCGGTGCTCTATCGATATGTACCCGCTCTTCGATTACGGTGAGACGCTTACTCGGCGCTGCCACGGCGAAGAGTATCCTACGCCGTCAGGCCGTCAGGATCAAAGGAGTGCTTGGCATTTCCGGGTCCCGTTGGCTGCCTACCGGCCACGTGGTATAGTAGCCCTGAGATCGGGCGGTTTTCGTGTCCGAAGGAGAATGTCATGTTGCACCTTCTTATGATCGGTACGCTGGGCTTACCCGAGATGTTGATCATCTTGGCCATCGTGTTTTTGATCTTTGGAGCCAACAAGCTTCCTCAGCTCGGCTCCGGGCTCGGCGAAGGCATCAAGAACTTCAAGAAATCGATCAAGGGTTCTAGCGACGACGCGCCGGAAGACAAGAGCAACGAGGAATCGCAAGCCTAGTCAAATTTAGTCTGGCCGCGACCGCGGCCTAGCGTGCGACATCCACAATAATCAAGGTATGGGTGCGCCCGTCGAACGTGACGGAGCCCCGCGGCGACAAGAATCTTTCGAATAGGGGCGCCAGATCCCGAGCCCTACCGTAAGCGAGTTTCTTAAGCGCCAACAATATTGCCGGGATCATAACGTCACCTCCATTCCATCATACGCGAGCTCGAAAACAAGGTCCCGCTCGCGCTCGAGAACGTCGTCGCCCGCGTGGACGAGAAGCGTGCGCTTGGCGCCGATACGCGCCTGATGCCTCTCGAGGTCTCGATGTGTCATGTGCTTTTCCAACGGTCGCTCGAAGCTCGAACATTCGCAGATGAAGAGGTCCGCGCCGGCGGTCTGGGTGACGAGCGCCTCCGTCCACGCGGTATCTCCGGAAAAAACGACAACCTTCCCGTCGAGGCTCACCCGATAGCCGAAGGCTGTCCCGCGCGAATAGTGGTCAACTTCGAACGGCCGCGCTTCGAAAGCACCCGCACGCAGCACGTCCCCGGGCTTTTGGTCGCAATATTCGAGCGCGAAGGGGAGCGTGCCGATGCCGGGAAACAACCATTCGAGACCTTGCGTCAATTTCTCGCGTGTACCTTCGGGGCCGTACACCGAAAGCGGCTTCGTCCGAGAGCCGTCGTAGCGCTCGTGAAGAACGAGAAACGGTACGCCTGCGAAGTGGTCGCCGTGGTGATGCGACAAAAGAATGACGTCGACATCGGAAGGTGAGAGCCCGAGCTTCTTGAGGGCGACAAGAGTCGTGGGGCCGCAATCGAGCAAAACCCCGAGCCCGTCCGTGAGCAGCAGAATGGCCATCGCGTTCCGCCCCCCGCTGGCAAAAGCATTCCCCGTCCCAAGAAAAATAACGCGCATGCATGAACCTTACAGGACTTCGTTGAGGCTTCCGGTTCGATAGCCTTCGAGGTCGATCGTCACGAATTTGAAGCCGAGGGCTCGGAACGCTGTCGTGAGGTCGCGCCTCATGCTTTCGGTGAGAGCG
>SMYC01000211.1 GCA_004356105.1 Acidobacteriota bacterium
CACCTAGTAGTACTGCGGAAGGGGTGGATAGGTTCATCCGCCCGCCCTACGGGCTTCGGCGAGACAAGTCCGCCTACCGTTCTACCGTTTCGGGCTTCGACAGGACAGTCCGAGCCATACTGCAGACCAAGAGGGGTGGCACTCGAGGCTGTTCTCATGAGTTCCCTCCTCGGCGACGATCGTCGCGATCCGTCAAGACCCGAGACTCCATCCAAATCGCCCCAAAAATGGGCTGCTCCGAGTCGGGAGTCGTGACCGAAATCGCCGCCCGCGACTTCAAATGGTTCTGAACAAAAGAATCGACCTGAGGCTGATAAATGAGAATCCGGGCCCGAGGATCATCAATCTCCCGAGGCCACCCCAACTCGCCTTCCTGAGAGGAAGCCGTTCCCACAAGCGCAACCCCCCAAAGAAGGAGCGCGGTGGCAGGCAGCCGATAGCAGGTAGCAAACATCGATTTACATCCTCTTATACTTAGTCCCGGCTCCACCCTCGCGCGGGCGCCACCGGGGTCCGAGCACGTCGGTCGTCTTGCAATCGACGCAATTGGAAAAATTCACAATGAGCTCGTCACCCTGCCGCTCGTAGACGGCGGCGGGGCACATGTGCTCGTAGAAGCGCGCAACCTCGGGCGGGATATCGCTTCCCAACGTGAGATGGGACGGCATATCGTCGCGTGTGTTGTTGCCGGAGCGGAAGACGCCGTCGAGCTTGCTGAACGTTAGCGAGCCGTCGGGCTGGCGCTCTTTCGACTCTGTGACCGTCTTACGGAAGGAGGCGTCCTCCTCGACGTCGATCTTGGAGCCGAACGCGGCGCCGCCCGTCACCGTCATGAGGCCGGCTTTGAAGCCGCCGATGTAAAAGCCTGACTTGAATCCAAGCCGCATGTTGCGCGTGCGATGGAGATCCTTGCGGATGAAGCTCGCGTGGACCGCTTGGTCGTAGCTCGCGAGCGACGTGGCTCTTGTGTCACCTTTCTCGAGCGCGTCGTAGATGGTGCGCGCGGCGAGCATGCCTGACTTCATCGCATAGTGGATGCCTTTGAGAGAGGGGACGTCGACGAAGCCGACCGCGTCGCCGACCATGATGAGCCCGTCTCCGTGAAGCCGTTCGGGGAGCGAGTGGTAGCCGCCCTCCGGGATCGTCTTCGCGCCCCACTCGAGCATTTCGCCGCCTTCGAGGTAGGAACGGAAGAGGGGGTGCTGCTTCATGTCCTGCAAGAGGCCGTGTACATCGAGCGAGGATTCTTTGTAGTCGAGCCCGATGACCAGACCGATGGCGACAAGGTTTTCTGTGAGCGGGTAGAAGAAGCTTCCGCCGAAGGCGTCGCGTGGGAGCGGCCAACCGAGCGTGTGGATGACCGCGTCGAGGGGGTGCTTCGTTTCCCAGAGCTCTTTCACGCCGAGCGCGTAGATCTGCGGGTTCGGCGACGCGATCTTCTGCCAGCTCAGATAGGCCTGGGTGAGGGGTCCGCGCGTGCCTTCGGAGAGTACGGTGACTTGGGCGGTGATGTCGGTGGGCGGCATGTAGTTGCCGCCGGGCTTGCCGTCTTTTGCCAAACCGCTCGGTGTCGTCCGCACGCCCGTGACGCGCGAGTCTTCCACGAGGAGCGCGTCCGCGGGAAAGCCCGTGAACAAATTGACGCCGAGCCCCTCGGCCTTTTCGCCGAGCCAGCGCACGAGCTCCGAGATCGATGCGACGAAGTTGCCTTCGTTTCGCATCGTCGGCGGCGTTGGAAGGCGCATCGAGCCACCTTTGGTTACGAAGTAGACGCGCTCGCCTTTCACTTTCGCGCGGAACGGGAAGTCGCTGTCGGAAAGGTCGGGAAAGAGCTCTCGGAAGGCGATCGGGTTCACCACCGCTCCGGAGAGACAATGCTGTCCTAACTCTTCGGACTTCTCGAGAACGCCGATCTCGAGCTCGCCAAACGTTCCATCTTTCTTGACGAGCTTTGCGAGCTCGATCGCGCCGGCGAGACCTGCGGGCCCTCCGCCGACGAAGACCACGTCCATAGGGACGGCTTCCGCGCCAGGCTTTTCTTCACGGATCAGCTCGTCGGCTGGGAGTGAGGGCTGGTAGTCACGAGGTACGAAAGAGCTCGACATCACAAACCGAACTCTTCGGGGCTCCACGTGAGGCCGAGCTCGCTCGGTGGGCCCATATAGCCCAGAAGTGCCGAGGCCGCGACGATGGCCGGGCTCGCGAGATAGCCGAGCCCGCCGACGCCCATGCGATTTTGCCAGTTGCGATTGAACGTCGTGATCGCCGTTTCGCCCTCTTTCAATGCGTCCTGGCCTTGCCCGAAGCAGGGGCCGCACCACGACTCTCGGATCTGACCTCCCGCGGCGCGCAAGACGTCGGCGACCGACTCCCCACCGAGGCGAGTCTCGGGCCGCTCGATCTGCTGCTTCACGCCACCCGAGCCCGGAAAGATGATGAAATCGCACGCCGCGCGCTCGCGTCCATTCCGCCTCGCCACAGAGAGCACGAGCGCGGCCTGCAAGAGGTCCTGATAGCTCCCGTTCGTGCATGAGCCGATATAGGCTTTGTCGAACGTGAGCCGCTCGCCCGCGACGTCCGCGGCGGCGAAGGCGTTACCGGGCGAATAAGGTTTCGCGATCATCGGCACGATCTCGGAGAGCTCGAGCGTCTCGTCGATCGCGTAATGGGCGTCGGCGCCGGGGCGAATCGGCGGATAGGGAAGATCGTTGATCCCGCCTCGGTCGCGGTACCATGCATAAGTGAGCTCGTCCGGCGCGAAGATGCCGTTTTGCGCTTCCGCTTCCGCCATCATGTTGCAGATCGTGTTTCGATAGGCGATGGGAAGCTCCAAGTTTGCATCCACGAACTCCACCGACATGCCCTGAGACTGCTCTCTACCCCAGCGCGCGAGGAGCGCGAGCACGATGTCCTTGCCGCTGACCCAAGGCTGAAGCTTGCCTTTGAAAGCGATGCGCCGCGCGCGTGCGAGCGTGAAATAGATGTAACCCGTTGACCAACCGAAGCCGAGCGTCGTCGAGCCGACCCCAATCCCAATCGCGCCATAGGCGCCATAGGCGCGGCTATGCGAATCGGCGCCGGGAACGAACTGACCGGGAAGAATGAGACCTTGCTCGGGAAAGTAGAAGTGAAAGATCCCGTCGCCCGGCGTCGCGTAGTAGGGCTTCTTCATGCCTTGGAGCTTTGCGAAGGCGCGGCTGATCGAGGTCTGCTTGTCGTCCGCATCGAGGCCGGTGAAGACGAAATGATCGTTGGCCACGGCGGCTTGGCGCGGGTAGATAGCGTCGCCACCGGTGATTTGGTTGAACGTATGGATTGCGAAGGGCGCCGTGCCGTCCGATGCAGGGAGCAGATCGGCATAAACACGCAAGGTCGCGCCCGGCTCGACCTTGGCGTCTTTGTCGACGCGGTGCGCCCACACGATTTGCTCCGTCGTCGTGAGCCCGCGCGCGGTCTCTTCGTCGGGCCAAACGATTACCGGTTGGCGCTCTACCGATTCCGGGAACTCCCGGCGGCCGACGGCAAAGATCCCTCCGGAGCGGCGGATCTCGTCTTCCTTCGCCGTCAGCGGGAGCGGTGTGTAGGTCTTGTCTTGGGTGATGTTCACGAGCTCGCGGGTCTCGCGATCGTAAGAAAGCTCGTCCCCATCGCGCACGTCGTCGACGGCTTCGGGGGACTGCACAACTTCGAGCCCGAGATTGAACGCGTTTCGCCGGAAGATGTCGCCCATGTTGTCGCCGCAGACGATGACCATCACGAGGCCCACCTCTTCAGCAACGGCTTTGAGGCCCGCGGGGCTCATCTCGCGGGAGGAGCCGATAGCGAAACGAGCGCCGGCGACGACGAACGTCTCGCCCGCATGCACCCGTTTGCGAAAATCCGGCATCAAGTAACGGAAGGCGCCCACTATCCACTTCTCGTCGAGCGAATCGAGGCTCTCCGAGACGCAGTCCTTCGCAGGCGTGATCTGGTCGGTATCGATAGCGTCGAGCTTCTGTCCCGGCCGCTTGGGGTCCCAGAAGATGAGAGCTTTACCTTTCAGCTGCCCTTTCAAGTCGGCCGAGGCCTTCTCGGCTCCAGACTGAGACGGGCTCGAGGAGATGGCGCGCTTGGTTTTCGCTGGCTGGATGACGTGCATGTGTCTGAAGAGACATTATAAGTCCAGGAGACAGTGCGTGAGGAGGAAGTTCAAATTCAAATCGGCCCGGTGGGGAAACCACCGGGCCTTATTGAAGTGGAACGGCCGTGACCGCTGTCCACTAGACCCAAAGGATGCCATTCGTATTCATGAGTTCCGCACCTCCGTCGAACGCAAAGTCTGGGGTTTCCCGTCGTAAGAGCGAAATTCTGCCATCCCTGTAATGACCAGTCAACTACTTTTTGTGGTTTTTTTATCCACAGCCCCCATATGTGGTGTGTTTTCGTTGTCAACAACGAATTCACAGGATCTGCACAACTTATCCGCAGGCGATGTGGAGGGTTAAAGAATCAGTTCTCGCTCCGCGAATCAATCCGGATCAATATGAAGAAAGCGTAACGCAAAGGCGCAAAGAAAAAAGAGCAAGAACTGAAAGTCTGTGGGTATGTTTTCAGGGCCGGACTCGTTTGCCGATCGGGCACGGCTGGGCCGAGCACAGAGCGGAGCCAGGGGCAAGGCCGGCGGAACCGCCGAGTCTGCGAGAGAATCCTTGATGGTGGCGCCTTTGCGTTTCGCTTTTTTAAATTTTAATTTTGATCAGGATTGATCTGCGGAGCGGTGGCGGCGGCTTGGTTGGGTTTGTCGAATCCCGGGCGGCTTTCGTTGTTCGCGAGGTCCCAGCTCATTTGGTGAACGAGGCGGGCGATGCGCTCGAGCTTGGCGTATTCGATGCGCTCGGGGACGTCGAACTCGGTGTGGTAGTCGGGGTGAAGGCCCGTGTGGAAAAAAAGAGACGGGACGGCCTTTTGGAGAAACGGCCATTGGTCGCTGCGGCGCAGCAGGTTGGACGGGTTGTTGTCATAGCGCATCTTGAGCTCTAGCTCCGAGCTGCGATTCGCTTCCTCGACCGCGCGTTTCAAATCCGCGCTGTAGCTATAGCCCATGATGTTGACCGCGTTCTTGTTCGATTCGGCCGTTTGCAGCTCGAGGCCACGGAAACGTCGTCCGCCACCGAGGCGCACTTCTTCGTTGCGGCCGATCATGTCCATGTTGAGGGTGGCGACGGTCTGCTCGAGCGGGACGAGCGGGTTCTCCGCATAGGCCCAAGCACCGAGAAGGCCGCGCTCTTCCGAGTTCCACGCGGCGAAGAGCACGCTTCGCTTCGGACGTTCGCCGTTTCGGGCGGCGAGCGCGTAGGCTTCGGCGATTTGGAGGAGCGCTACCGTACCCGAGCCGTCGTCATCCGCGCCGTTGAACACGCGTGCTCCGTCAGCACCGTCGTGGTCGTAATGGGCGCACACGATGACCCATTCGTTCTTGAGTTGTGGGTCGGAGCCAATGATTCCGGCGACGACGTTGCGGTCGTCGACGCTCTGGCGCTCGACGCTCGTCGTTAGCCGAATGAGGAGTGACGGCACGAGGACGGGCTCGATACCCCCCACGGTCTCGGCGTCGTGCGCGAGCTCTTCGAGCGTGCGCCCAGTGCTGCTCACGAGCGTTTCGGCGAGCGCGGTCGAAATCTGAATCGCCGGGATGCGCACGGCTTCGGCCCAGCTTGCGAGCGTGTATCGAGGAATCCGCCGAGGCGGGTCAGGCCAGCTTCTCGAAGCGAGGCGCGAGAAATTCGATGGGCCCGGGTGGTTGTGAATATCCGTGACGAAGAGAATCCCCGTCGCGCCCGCGCGTTGCGCGTAGATAGCTTTGCGCAAGTTGCGCGAATATTCCGACGTAACGACGCCGTCAAAGATGCTTTCGGGATCCTTCTCCCCGGGCTCGTGATCCAAAACGAGGACGATTTGACCGCGTAGCGCTCGCGATCCAAAGTCATCGTGGGACAGTTTGGGAGCGCTGATCCCGTAGCCCGCGAAGACGAGCCCGGCTTCGACGCTCCCGCTCGCACTAAAGGTATGTGGGAAAAAACTCTCGCCGAGCTGGCCGCTGAGGGTCGTTTTGTCCTCGCGTATCAGCTCGAGCTCGTTCGCGCTTCCGAGGCGCGCGCGCATCAAACGATAGGGCTGGTAATAGGAGCCATCGGGACCCATCGGCTCGAGCCCGAGGCGCTCGAAGCGCGAGCGGATGAACGCCGCTGCGATCCGGTTCTCGGGCGTCTCGCTGAGACGGCCCTGTAGCTCGTCCGAGGCGAGAAAGAAAAGATCGGCCCGAAGCTCTTGCTCGAGAATCGTTTCGTTTCCAGGGGCGAGGGATTGCGCGGCGGCCGGAAGACTTAGCGCTCCCATCACGGTGAGGACGGAGAAGCATCGTTTGATCATGGGGTTATTAGAGTCGAGACGCTCGACGAGTTCAAGAGGGCCCTTTCGGATAGAATGGACGCTCTTCGAGCCTTCAAGAAAGAGGCATGCTCATGAGATTATTGTTACTCGTTGTTGTTTCCATGCTGCTCGGTTGCCAACCGGCAGAGCCACCCGCGGAGGCGACCACTGAAAAGCCTTCAGCGGACACGGATGTCGCGGCACCGAAGAAACTCATTCGCCTTTCGCCGGATGGGCCCGAAGGCGTAGGTCTCAAAAGCGCGGGGGCCGAAGGGGAGCGCGAGCACATGTACTACTCGACCCCCACGAGCGAATGGGTGTCTGCCGGGGTTTGGGAAGCCGAGCCCTACGAGTCGGGCCCCGACGTCCCCGGCTATTCCGAGTTCATGTACATCATCGAGGGCTCGGTGACGCTTGTCGACGAGCACGGACGGGAAGAAACCTTCGAGGCGGGAGACGCGATGTTCATACCCCGCGGCGTCACGCATTACTGGAAGCAGTCGGAGGTCATTCGCAAGTACTGGGTAATCTTCGACGAGGGCGAGCCAGACCAATGGGCCGACCGCACCGCCGCGGACTCGTTCATCCGATTCGAGCCGCACGGACCGGAAGGCAAGCTCACAGGCGAAGGGCGTACGCGGGAGCACATGTATTACGCGGCGCGGGGGGAGAAGCTATCTGCGGGGGTTTGGGAAGCGGACCCGTCGACGAGCGACGAGTTCCACGAGCCCGACTACACCGAGCTGATGTGCATCCTCGAAGGCTCGGTGACGATTATCGACGATGCCGGAAACGTCGAGCTCGTCCAAGCTGGCGACGTCGTGCTCGTTCCGAAAGGCATGCGTTACCAGTGGAAGCAGGACGAGTACATCAGAAAATACTGGGTCATCTTCGACGCGGACTAGCGATCAATATCGGAGGACCGACCGTTGTAGGAAACTCGCACCATGGCGCCGGTGTGCACGGCTGCCAGATCAGTGTCCGCGGGCCCCGCTATGGGTGCGCGGGTCGGACCCTCCGAACATCAAGCCGGAATTGGGATCTGCGACGCAGGCGCGAGCGAAACGAGACCGACAAAAAGGATAGAAGCAACAACACGCATAGAGCACCTCTGACGTGGAATCGTATGGTTTCCTCGCGAGGGTCGCGAGAAACCCCGCAGTTGAAGCCGGCGCCCAGTGCCACTACGATCGGGCTCCGAGGACTCGTGGAGGGCAACCATGCGGATGACCACCCGCCAAACGAAGGCGAACGTTCTGTTCATGCTGTGCTTGAGTATCATCGCTGCCAACGTGCACGCGGAATTTCGCGTGGATGAAGCCACCATCGCCGAGATACACGCCGCGATGAAGTCGGGAGAGCTGACTGCGCGCCGCCTGGTGGAGATGTATCTCGATCGGATCGCTGCTTACGATCAAAATGGCCCAGCGATCAATGCCGTCATCCTCATCAACCCTAGCGCCATCGCTCGTGCCGAAGCGCTCGACGAGCAGTTCGCGCGCTCGGGCCTTTCCGGAATCCTCCACGGCATCCCGGTTTTATTGAAGGACAATGTCGAGACCGCAGACATGCCGACGACCGGCGGCTCGCTCGCTCTCGAAGGCTACCGGCCCAAAGCGGATGCGTTTCTCACGCGCAAGCTCCGGAAAGCTGGCGCTGTCATCATCGCGAAAGTGAACTTGACGGAATTCGCGGCCTCGGGCATCACCAAGAGCTCGCTCCAAGGACAAACGCTGAATCCCTATGACCTCACGCGAACACCGGGAGGTTCCAGCGGGGGCACCGGTGCGGCGTTAGCGGCGAACTTTGGCGTCGTGGGGATCGGCACCGATACCGTCAACTCCATCCGCTCGCCCTCTTCAGCGAACAACCTCGTCGGCATCCGGCCAACGCGGGGACTCGTGAGCCGAGCCGGCATCATTCCTTTCGCGCTCACTCAGGATATGGCTGGGCCAATCGCGCGTACGGTCGAGGATGCCGCCCGGGTCCTCGACGCGATCGCGGGTTACGATCCCGAAGATCCCACGACAGCGTGGAGCGTTGGGCGTATCGGGAGCTATGCGGGAGCCGTCGACCCCCATGGCTTGAAAGAAGCGCGGCTCGGAGTGCTACGCTCGTTTTTCGGCGGCGCCGACATTCATCGAGACGTGACCCGCGTCGTGAACGAGGCGATCGAAGCCATGCGGCGGTTGGGCGCGGAGATCGTCGAGCTCGAAGCGGACATCGATGCCGACGAGCTTATCTCCGAAGTGTCGGTCTCAGGTTACGAGCTCGATGCCCACCTGAGCGCCTACTTGAGCGCGACCGGAACGGCCGTGGGCTCGCTCAGCGACGTCCTCGCCTCCGGCAAATACGAGCCGATGCTCGAGGGACTCTACCGACGCGCGCTCACGCGAAGCGTAGAAGAGCCAGAGTACAAGGCGCGGCTCCAGGCAAGACTGGAGCTCCGCGACAGAGTGATGAAACTGATGGCCGATCATCGGTTGGACGCGCTCGTCTACCCACACCAAAAAAGACTCGTCGTTCCCCTGGGCGAGGACCAGGTCGACCGCAATGGCGTGCTCGGGGCGATCACAGGCTTTCCGGCGATAACGGTTCCCGCCGGCTTCTCGCCGAAGACCTCGAGCGCCCCTCTCGGCGTACCCATCGGCGTGGAGTTTCTAGGACGACCCTTTACCGAGCCGGTCTTGATTCGCTTGGCATCGGCCTTCGAGCAGAGCACAGGGCACCGCCACGCACCCGCAAGCACCCCACCACTCATGCAACAAGAACCGTAGGTTTCTTCTGCCCAACTGTACTGGAGAAGGAGTCGCGTGGAAATGGAACATATTGCCGTTGTAACCGGTGCGGCGCGGGGAATTGGCTTAGCCATAACCCACGCCCTCTTGAAAGACGAGCTTACCGTTGTTGGCGTCGATGTGAATGAGGCCGGATTGTCCGCCACGGCCGAGAAGCTCACCGCAGACGGCGCTTCTTTTGTCCCCAAACTCGCAGATTTAGCGGACCCAACCCAGGTGGCGCGCATTTTTGCCGAGATTGAGGAAACATTCGGAGGCGTAGACGCATTGGTGAACAACGCAGGAACCTGCTTCGTCAACGATTTCGTCGATATTAGCCCAGATGAGCTTCAGCGTCAGATGGCGATAAACTTTGACAGTACGTTCTATTGCTGTCAGCGGGCCATCCCCTTGATGCTTCGCCGCCCTGGTATCAAGAAAATCGTCAACATCTCATCCAACGGCGCCTACAATTTTGATGTGTTTGATCCGGCCCACTATCGCGCCAGCAAAGCTGCCGTCGATAACATGACCAAACATCTGGCTCGGCGCTACGCCAAAGAGAACATTGTCGTGAACTCCATTGCTCCTGCAATGACGCGCACCGATTTATTTGACGTCGTGGAGCCGGAGGTGCTGGCTCGAGCTATCGCTGAGATGCCACAAGGTAAACCCATGGAACCTGAAGAAGTAGCTGCGTGGGTGGCCTTTCTGGTTTCAGCAGCCGGCAACTGCGCCAGTGGCAATGTCATTATTCTCAACCAGGGTCGAGACGTTCGTTAGCCGCCGCTCGGAGAAAGGTGGGTCGGGCCGGGGCGGTGTCCACGACGCTCATTGACTTCACGAAACGATACCGAGCGGCTCGCGAGCTTTCCATTTGCCGCGCGTAAAGTCCGGCACGTCCACCGGGCGCGACCGGTTGTTGACGGACACTTCGCTCAACGGTGCTACCGCGGACCAAGCGGCGGCATCGTACACGTCCTGGTCGAGGGGAAGACCGTTTCTGAGGCAATAGACCATACGCCACACCATCACGAAATCCATGCCTCCGTGGCCTCCCGCGCGCGTGGCTTCTTCACCGACACGTTTCCAGAGTGGATGCTCGAACTCGCGGCGAATGGGTTCGAGGTCTTGCCATTCGTGGGTCTCGCCGCGGCCTTCGATGACCACGCGGTTGGGGTAGCCGCCGAACATGCCGCGGGTGCCTTGGATCAAGTTGAGGCGGCTATAGGGTCTCGGTGTTGTCGTATCCCACTGCACCATGATGCTGCGGCCTTTGGCGGTCTGAATGAGCGTCGTGTTCATGTCGCCCGCGATGTAGCGCGCTTGGTTTCTGGAATGTTCAGGTGGGAAATTCTCTTTCGCGTAGAGGTCGCGTCCGAGCGCGGGAGAGCTCATCGAGGTGAGAAAGTCGAAGCGGTCTCCGCGGTTGATGCTCATATATTGAGCGATGGGGCCGAGCCCATGGGTGGGGTAGAGGTTGCCGTTTCTCTTTGTGTGGTGCGGCGTGCGCCAGACGCCGGTGCCGCGCTCCATGTCCTTCATCTGCTCGCGCAGATCGTGGATGTAGCTGCCTTCGCCATGCGTCAGCTCGCCAAAGACACCTTGGCGACACATGTTGAGGACCATGAGCTCTTCACGCCCATAGCAAACGTTCTCCATCATCATGCAGTGCCGCCCGGTGCTCTCCTGCGCTTCCACCAGCTCCCAGCACTCGTCGATGGTGACCGCGGCGGGCACTTCGATGAACGCGTGTTTTCCCGCTTGCATCGCGTCGACGGCCATCCGCGTGTGCCACCTCCACGGCGTCGCGATGAGGACGATGTCGAGGTCATCGCGCTCGAGCATGCGGCGGTAGTCATATTCCCCGCGGGCATAGCCGTCGGGCCGAGGCGCGCCCTGCGCCTCGGCATAGTCCATATGCTCACGCATCGTGGGCTCATGGATATCGCAGAGGGCTTTCACCTCGACGCCTTCGAGCAGAAGCAGCTGGCGTAAGTGAAACCCGCCGCGGGCGCCAAGACCGATGAGACCCGTGCGCACGGTGTCCATGGATATCGACGCGGCTCTGGGAACGCGGGCGAGCGCCAGGCTTGCCCCGGCGCCACCGATGGTCTTGAGAAACTGTCTTCGGTTCGACATGCGGGGGAGTATACGAGTAGACTTCCCAACCTCACAAGCGGAGGGAACCATGAAGAACGCCATCGCGTTGCTCACTATCGCGCTCATGGCTGGCTGTGCTTCCGAAGAGCCGCCGGCCTCGTCGACCGCGATCCATTACCAAGGCATGAACGTCATCGTGGGTGATGGCACGACCGTCATCGAGAACGCAGGGATGATCGTGGACGGCGGCAAGATCGTCGCTCTCGGCCCCTCCGCCGATGTCGAGGCGCCGGCCGGTGCCTCGCATGTCGATTGGACCGGCCGAACGATCATGCCGCTTCTTCACTCGCTTCATGTCCATGTCGGTTATCTCGTCGGCGACGGCATGGCGGCCGAGAACTACTCGCGCGAGTCCATCCTCGCGGACCTCGATCGGCACGCCCATTACGGTGTGGGCGCGGTACTCGTGCTCGGCAGCGATGTCGGTGATATCGCTTTCGCGATTCGAGAGGACCAGCGCCAGGGCCATGTGGGAGGCGCCAAGCTCTATACCGTCGGACGCGGGCTGACGAGCGTCGGCGGCTGGCCCACCATCATCGCCGCGATCGCCGCGGCGCCGCAGCAAGTGGAAACGGAAGAGCAAGCCCGAGAAGCGGTGCGCGCGCTCGCCGGGCAGAAAGCCGACGCCGTCAAAGTGTGGGTGGACGATGCGGGCGGACGTGTGCCGAAGATCGCACCCGAGCTCTATGAAGCCGCCATCGACGAAGCGAACCAGCACGGTTTGAAGGTTTACGCGCACGTCTACTATCTCGATGACGCCAAGAGGCTCGTTGAAGCGGGCGTATCGTTTCTCGCGCACAGCATTCGCGACCAGGAAATCGATGACGAGCTCATTGCGATGATGCGGGAGCGCGGCGTAGGCTACATCCCAACGCTCGTCGCGCACGAGGCCTCTATCGCTTATGCGGACCAGTCGGATTGGATTGGAGAACCCGCGATGCGCGAGACCGTCGATGCGGGCTTGATCGAGACGTTGACGAGCGAAGCTTTCGTCGAGAATGCGCGCGCCAACCCCGGGCTCGCTGCCACGCGGGAGCAATACGCGATCGCGCTCGTGAACGTGAAAAAACTGCACGATGGCGGCGTTACGATAGGTCTCGGGACCGATTCGGGAACAACGAACCGTTTTCCCGGCTATTTCGAGCAGCGTGAGATCGAGCTCTTGGTGGATGCCGGTCTCACACCGAATCAGGCGATCGCGGCCGCGACGCGAAATTCCGCGGAAGCGCTCGGACTCGACGGCACACTCCACGTTGGTGCGCCGGCGGGCTTCGTCTTGTTGCGTAGCGACCCGCTGAGCGACGTCCGAAACACGCGGGACATCGAGGCCGTCTATTTCGATGGAGAAAAGATCGATCGCGCCGGAGGCGGCGCCTCTGACTAGCATAGCGTAGCCTCGCCAACCTCATTATGGGAATGGGTCGTGGCTTGATTGAGCCACCCGCGTGGGGGTACCTTGGGGAAGCGCGAGGAGGCACTTGGGAGAAATCAAGGAAGAAAAGCTCAACTGGGCCACCGTCGACCTCGACGACGAGGAAGCGCTCGACAGGTTCGAGGAGCAAGAGCTTGATCGCGCCGGTGAGCGCATCCGAAAGGCTGTGAAGGAGCTCGAGGCGCTCGGTATCGTCGACGAGAGAGGGCAGCGCATCAAGAAAGAGCTGCCTCCGGACATGCAGCCAGACTCGAAAACCGACGTCTAGTTCTTCTCGGGCGACGTCAAGGATGCAGCCTCGCACGATCGTCATCGCCGGGCCCGCCGTCAGTGGCAAATCCACCGCCTTTCCCGTCGCTGAAAGTGGCGTCGACGGCTTCAACATCGATGATCGCGCTGCCGAGCTCAACGGCGGCTCCCACAGGAACATCCCACTCAAACACGGGCTCGAGCCACCAAAGAGTGCGAGGAATTCATCGAAGCGCATATTCGCGAGGGTAAGAGCTTCGCGGTCGAGACCACCCTTCGTAGCGACATCACCCTTCGGCAGGCCGCTGTCGCGCGCAGCAAGGGCTTCTCTCTTCAAATGAGGTATGTCGCGGTCGAGGATCCCGAAACGAACGTTGAGCGAATTGCGAACCGGGCCGAACGGGGTGGTCACTCGGCCGCGCCTGGCCGCATCCGCGAGATCCGCGAGGCCAGTCTAAGCAACTTCCCCAAGGCCGTTCGCGAGTTCGATCGCGTCCGTGCATACGACAATACCCGATGGGCGGAACGGCCCCGACTGGTCTTCCACGCCCGCGATGGCAAGGCCCGCTACGTCGCCGAGAAATCCCCGTCGTGGCTTCAGGAAAGCCTCAGGGACACAGAGTACGAGATCCGCGACCCAGAGTCCGGAAAGGAAGTTGAGAAATAGACGCCCCACAGAGGGCTGCGCAGCCTGCTAGATCTCTCGAGGACCTGGCCTGCCGTCCTCGATCACGAAAGAAGCCAAGGTCTCGATTCCGGTGTCGCGATCGGTGACGTCTTCCACGGCGCGGAGGTCGACCTGGGCGCGCTCCTTGGTGAGCTCTACGCGGGCGTAGCCGTGCCGAGCACTGTTTCCGTACTGGATGTGGGGATTGTCCTTTTGTATTGCGGCGCGACGCTCTTCCGGCATGCCTGAAGACGTGATCGAGCCGCCGACGATTTCGCTCGCGATGGGTTTCGCATGCTCGTCACGAAAGTCAGTCTTGAGGTCCGACACCCAGAACGCGTGCACGTCGCCGCCAATGACGAGAGGGTTGCTTGGCGCGCTCTCGGCGATGAAATCTAGAAGCCGTGCCCGGGCCGCGGGGTAGCCGTCCCAACCATCGGTCCAAAACGCGCGCCCGGGGCCGGGTGCGCGGTCGAGCTCGGCCATGAGCGTCTGTTGCGCGAGAATGTTCCACCGAGCCGTCGACCGTTCGAGATTTCGGTGGAGCCAGGCTTCCTGCGCCTCGCCTAGAAGCGTCAAGCTCGGGTCGAGCCGCTCGGGACACGCCGCGACGATGTTCGAGCCGCCCTCGCCGGGGCGCGGGCAAACTTGCCGCGATCGATATTGCCGGTCGTCGAGCACTTGGAAGCGCGCGAGCTCGCCATAGGCGACTTCCGTGTAGAGACGCAGATGCTCGCCGAGTGGCGCCGCACTGCGCCGGAGAGGCATGTGCTCGTAATACGCGTGGTACGCTGCCGTGCGGCGGCGGCGAAACCACGCTTCGGGATGGAGCTCTTCGCTGGCAAGATCGGCGTAGTCGTTGTCCACTTCGTGGTCGTCCTGTTCCGGTTCAGTGTAGAAAGTAGGGACGCAACATTTTTGGGATCGAGAAAACCCATTGCGCGTGGGTCACGTCTGCGAGGATCTGGTGCTCGAGCATCTCGGAGAAGATGGCGGCGCGCTTGGCGCTGCACGAAGGACAAAGCCCGCGACAACGACAGGAAAAAGCAACGTGGAACTCGGCCTTACAGACCGGGCACCGAACGATGGC
>SMYC01000212.1 GCA_004356105.1 Acidobacteriota bacterium
AAGGGAGATCACGTGGACGGGCTCGTTGCCCGAAGGCGCCGAGCGTGGCCCGGAGGACTCGGTAACGGTAACTTCGACGAGCGACGACGGGCTCACGGTGACCCTTCTGGAGCTCGAGGAGCCGGGCATAACCAAGCTTCGCTACGCGCTGAGGGGACGCGTCCGTTACGAAAAAGTCGATGGCGCGGGCTATGTCGAGATGTGGAATGTTTTCGATGATGGTGGCCCGTACTTCACCCGCACCAACCTCGACCAGGGGCCGATGCGCGCCATCACCGGAAGCTCGGGCTGGCGCGACATCGTGTTGCCTTTCGACGCGACGGGTGCGAGCGCGCCGCCCAAGCGGCTTGTTATTAATGTTGTCTTGCCCGGACGTGGGAAGGTGACGCTCTCGCCCATGACACTCGTAGAGCTCGAAGAAGGGGAGTGGCCGTCCGGAAGCTCTGCGATGTCGGGTCTATGGGGCGGCATTGCCGGCGGCGTCGTTGGTACGCTCGGCGGGCTTCTCGGCTGGCTCGGCGGAAAAGGACGAGCCAAAACCCTCGTGCTCCTGGGCTTTCGCGCGATGATGACAGCCGGCGCGGTCGCGCTTCTGATAGGTATCTGGAGCTTCATGAAGGGCGCCGGCTACGACGTGTACTACCCACTCGTTCTGATCGGCGGGATCTCATTCCTCGTATCCATCTCCGCCTTGCCGCGTCTCGAGAAACAGTACGAAGTAATCGAGCTTCGACGCATGTCCGCGCTCGATGCATAGCGTCTTGGAAGCGGGTATGATCCGCTGCCATGACGTACCGACTTCCTATCCTCGCGCTGGTCGTCTGCGCGGCCTGCCAAGCTGAACCGGAACAGCATCCCGCAGACTGGGTGCTGAGAAACGGCGTCGTCTACACCGTCGATGCAGAACGAAGCTCGGCTGAAGCCGTTGCGATTAGCGGTGATCGCATCGCCTATGTCGGCGACGATGGCGGCGTCGAGGTCTTCATCGGGCCCGAGACCCAAGTCATCGATCTCGATGGGAAGATGTTGCTTCCCGGGTTCTTCGACGCCCACTCGCATCCGGCGCACGCGCCCGTGGATTCACTCTCCGTGCGGCTCTACGGGCTGACGTCGCTCGAAGGCTACCTCGACGCACTCCGCGAATATGCGAGTGCCTATCCCGACCGACCGGTAATTCAAGGCGCGGGTTGGAGTAATACGCTGTTTCCGCCAAGCGGACCCAGGCGGCAAGATCTCGACCGCGTTGTTTCCGATCGCCCGGTCATGTTCTCTTCTGAAGATGGTCACTCGAGCTGGGTGAACTCGAAGGCACTCGAGCTGGCGGGTATCACCAAAGACACGCCGGATCCGCCAGGCGGCATCATCGAGCGCGACCCTGACACGGGCGAGCCGAGCGGCACGTTGCGCGAAAGCGCCGCGGGGCTCGTGGCCGGTCTCGCGGCGCCCGCGACGGTAGAGGAGCGCCTCCTCGCGCTCGAGGCTTTTCAGGAGATGGCGGCTCGTGACGGCGTGACGACCGTGCGGGACGCTTACGTGAGGCTCGATGACGTTGCGAGCGAAGCCTATGCGCGCGCGGATCTCACGGTGCGCTTCCGTGCGAACTTGCTCTTCGGGCCCGAGGACAGCCTGGACAGCGTGGGTCGCTATGTCGAGGAGCGCGCGAAGTATCAGCTGCCGAGATTCACGATCGACGGTATCAAGCTCTTCATCGACGGCGTCGTGGAAGGCGAGACGGCTTATCTACTCGAGCCCTACGCGCATCGGCCGGATTACCGTGGCGAGCTTCTGTGGGACACCGATTTCTTGAACGAGACGGTTGCGGCTTTCGACGAGGCGTCATTTATCGTGCACGCCCACGCGATTGGAGATGGCGGTGTGCGCGTCGTGCTCGATGCCTTTGCGCACGCCCGCGACGTGAACGGGGAGCGCGACGCGCGCCATCAAGTCACTCACATCCAGCTCGTGGCTCCGGAGGACATCCGCAGGTTCGGCGAGCTCGACATCGTCGCCGTCCCGCAGCCTTTCTGGTTCACGAAAGGCGCCTATTACGAGAACTTGGAGAAGCCGTTTCTCGGTGAAGCGCGGGCGGACAAGGAATACCCGATGCAGAGTTTTTTCGACGCCGGTGCCGTGGTGGCTTCGGCGAGCGATTTTCCCGTGACGATCCCGTTCAGCCCGCTTACCGGGATCGAGCACGGTGTTCTGAGGACCGACGATCCTGGCGATCCCGCTTTGACGCTCGGAGCGGAGGAAAGCGCCAGCCTCGAAGACATGATCGCGAGCTTTACAATACACGGAGCTTTCGCGAGCTTTCTCGAGAACGAGACCGGCTCGATCGAGACCGGCAAGCTCGCGGACCTCGTTGTTCTCGAGAGCAACTTATTCGACATACCACCTGAGAATATTAGCGAGACCCGTGTGCTCATGACGTTTTTCGAGGGTGAGCCCGTATTTCGCGCGGAGGGATTTTGATCATGAAAGCCATCATTGCCATCGCATTGAGCTTCTTACTATCGCCTGTGACCGCGGCCGTGCAGGACGACGACACGAAGGACGATGCTTGGGACGTAAACGCTACTTTCGGCCCCACGAGCCCGCTCGAGTTCGAGACCACCGAAGGCACGTGGATGAACCTCGACGTAAGCCCAGACGGTGCGCAGATCGTCTTCGATCTTCTCGGAGATCTCTACGTGATGCCTGTTTCGGGCGGCACGGCAACGCGGCTGACCGAAGGCGCCGCGTTTGACATGCAGCCGCGTTTTTCTCCGAACGGAGAGAGCATTGCTTTTGCGAGCGACCGCGACGGCGCGACGAATCTATGGGTCGTGGACCGTGATGGCGCGAACCCGCGCCAAGTCTCGAAAGAGAAGAAGTGGTTCATCAACAGCCCAACATGGTCGGCGGACGGAGACTATCTTTTCGCCCGTCATCACTTCGTCGCCCAGCGTTCGCTCGGAGCTGGGGAGATCTGGCTCTACCACCTCCGCGGTTCCGAGGGTCTTCAAGTCACTGAGAAGGTCACGTTCCAGAAAGACGCGGGTGAGCCTTCGATCTCACGCGATGGCCGCTATCTTTATTACAGCAAGGACGTCACGCCGAGCCCGAACTTCGAGTACAACAAGGATCCGAACGGAGCCATCTACGCCATCGTGCGGCGCGATCTCGCGACCGGCGACGAGCGCCGCGTGGTGGACATCCAGGGAGGCGCGACGAGCCCCGCGATCGCTCCCGACGGCAAACATCTCGCCTTCATCCGCCGCATCCGCCTTCAGAGTCATCTCTACATCCAGAATTTGGAGACGGGCGAGCGGTGGTCGATCTTCGACGGCCTCGACAAAGACTTGCAAGAAGCTTGGGCCATCCACGGGCTCTACCCACAATATAGTTGGACCCCTGACGGGAAGAACATCTTCATTTGGGGGCACGGCAAAATCTGGCGTGTGGACGTCGAGGCACAAAAAGGCGTCGAGGTGCCGTTTCTCGCACGGGTCGAACAGACGATCCACGACGCTTTGCGCTTTCCTCAAAAAGTCTTCGAGCCCGAGTTTCCTGTACGCATGCTGCGCCACGTCACGACGTCGCCGGACGGCGGGGAAGTGGTCTACAGTGCGCTCGGGCGTCTCTACCGCAAAGTCTTGCCCGACGGCGCGCCGGCACGCCTGACGGAGGACGAGCACATCGAGTACGCGCCTTCCTATTCTCCGGATAAAAGAACGATCGTCTACGCCACGTGGTCCGATGACGAGAAAGGGAGGATCCGCATCATTGCACCCGATGGCTCGGGAGCGCGCGAGCTCGTCTCGGTGCGTGGGCACTACACCGCTCCTTCCTTCTCGCCGGACGGGAAGCACGTCGTCTATCGCCGAGCGACAGGAGACTCGACGCGCGGTGAGGCCTTCGGGACCGATCCTGGTATCTATATCGTTTCGGTGGATGGCGGCGAGCCGTCTCTCGTGCGCGAGTCGGGTGCAGCGCCCCGCTTTGACCACACGGGCGAACGCGTTTATTTCCGTGAGCGGCGTGACGACAAGACCGTGCTCGCGAGCGTCGAGCTCGACGGTAGCGAAGAGATCGTCCATCTGGAATCCGAGAACGCCACTCAGATCGTACCGTCCCCCGACGGGCGGTGGGTGGCTTTCGTCGAGCGGTTCAAAGTGTTCATAGCACCTTTTCCTCGCACCGGCCGTACCGTGAGTATCGAGCCGGGAGGATCCGCGATCCCCGTCAAAGAAGTCTCGGGCGATATGGGCTATTACGTCCATTGGTCCGGTGACAGCGAGAAAATCCATTGGAGTCTCGGACCGGAGCTTTATACGCTTTCGCTCGACCCGACCTTCGAGCTCGAGGGCGAGGCGGCGCGGACGGCAATCGGTTTCATGACCCCGAGCGACCAGCCGTCCGGGAGCCTCGCGCTCGTCGGTGCCCGCATCGTCACGATGGACGGGGACCGTGTAATCGAGAACGGAACCGTGGTCGTGGACGAGAACCGCATTACGGCGGTGGGGCCTTCCGCTTCCGTGTCGGTACCGTCCGGCGCGACGCGCATCGATGTCTCGGGCCGTACGATCATCCCGGGCATCATCGACGTCCACGCCCACGTCGGAAGCGAAAGCGCGGGCATCCTCTCGGAGCAAAACTGGAGATTCGTCGCGAACGTGGCGTACGGTGTGACGACGTCGCACGACCCGTCGAACAATACGGAGATGGTGTTCACCAACTCCGAGATGATCCGCGCGGGGAAGAAGCTCGGCCCGAGACTCTACTCGACCGGCAGGATTCTTTACGGCGCCGAAACACCGTTCAAAGCCGTGATCGAGAAATACGACGACGCGCTCGCCCATCTCAGGCGCCTTAAGGCTGTGGGTGCGTTCTCCGTCAAGAGCTACAACCAGCAGCGTCGTGACGTACGCCAGATGATCATCAAGGCGGCGCGCGAGCTCGAGATGATGGTCGTCCCCGAAGGCGGCTCGCTTCTCTATATGGACGAGACCTTCGTCTATGACGGTCATACGGGCCTCGAGCATTCGCTCCCCGTGCCGGTTTTGTACGACGACGTCGTGAATTTGTTCGCACGTAGCCGCACAGGCTATACGCCGACCCTCATCGTCGGCTATGGCGGTCTCTCGGGCGAGAATTACTGGTACCAGCACGATGAGGTTTGGGCGAATGAGAACCTGCTCCAGTACACGCCGCGTGAGATTGTGGACGCGCGCGCACGTCGCCGCACGATGGCGCCGGAGGATGATTTCAATCATGTCCTCATCTCGGAAGGCGCGAAGAAGATCCTCGACGCGGGAGGACTCGTCCAGCTCGGCGCCCACGGCCAACTGCAAGGGCTCGGCGCGCATTGGGAGCTCTGGATGCTCGAGCAAGGCGGGATGACGGAGCTCGAAGCCCTTAGATCCGCCACGCTCATGGGTGCGGAATATATCGGCCTCGACGGCGAGCTAGGCTCGATCGAGGAAGGCAAGCTCGCCGACCTCGTCGTGCTCGGCAAGAACCCGCTCGAGAACATCCGGAACAGCGAGAGCGTCGAGATGGTCATGCTCAACGGCAGACTCTACGACGCCGCCACGATGAGCGAGATCGGGAATCATCCCAAGGAACGAAAGCCGTTCTACTGGCAGCGTACGCGATGAGCGTCCTACTGTTTCTGCTGCTCGCACAATTCGACTACGACGCTAAAGTTGCGCTTGCTGTCGAGAGCTCGGAGGTTACGTTCATCGACGCCCTATAGGGCGTCGATCGATCGCAAGGAGGTAGTCATGTCACTGGTACCCAAGGAAGTCGAACCAGACTGCGGTCGATGGATGCAAGCTCAGGCATGCCTGCCAGACCCATCGATACTTTCAGCTCGGAACGGAGCAGGTCGACCACGCGCTGTACGCCGATCTGACCAAACGCCGCCAAGCCCCACACGTAGGCGCGGCCGATGAGCACTGCCGTTGCGCCCAGTGCCAGTGCTTTCAAAATATCGGCTCCTCGACGGATGGCGCCGTCGCCGTTCTCTTATAAGCGGCCCTGCCGCGTCGCTGAACGACGGTAGCGCTTGCTTCGCAGCAAACGGCGCGTGTACTATCGCTCCCGACTTGGAGGTGATTCGATGCGGCTACGGCGTTCGGTGGTTGTCGCGATGTCCCTGCTCTTCTCCGTTCTTTCCGCGCTCGGCGGGCAGTCAGGCCAGATCGCCGAGGTGGACAAGAGCCTTATACGGGAAGATGTCGTCGCGGCGACCCAGGCGGCGATGAGGCGCATCGCTTCCGACCCGACCCAGCCAGAATAAGCGGAACCGCGAGATCCTCGAGAAGTTAACTGGCGCCGTCGCGGAGTCCTTCGTAAGCCATCTCGGTCGAAGTGCTGGAGACACCATTCTTGGCGCCTTGCAGCGCCTTCGAGGGGAGGCTTCAGCAAGACATACAGGAGGCAACATGAGAGAAAGAGACTTTTTCAGACTCCTTGTCGGTTCGCTTCTTGCGGTCGCAGCGTGTGCTCCGCCCGAAGGTGGTGACGGCGGCGTCCTCGCTATCGTAAACGCTCATCTCTATCCCGTAACGGGAGCGCCCATCGAGAGCGGCACGCTGCTCGTACGCGACGGCAAGATCGTGGAGATTGGTGCCGACGTCTCGGTGCCGAGCGGCGCGCGCAGGCTCGACGTCGGCGGACGGTCCGTGATTCCGGGCCTTGTCGAGAGCCACTCGCACATGGGCTTCAAACAGCTCAACAATCCGTCGACGGGGCGGAACAACAACGAGCTTTCGAAGCCGATCAACGCCGAGGTGCGGGCCATTGACGGGCTGAACTCGAATGACGCCGCCTTCTCCATAGCGCTCGCCGCAGGGGTGACGACGATGAACATCACGACAGGAAGCAGAAGCCCCAACAGCGGCCAGGCGGTCGTGGTCAAGCTCCGTGGTGGGACGGTCGAGCAAATGTTTTTCGCGGAAGGCGGGATGAAGTTCGCCATGCGGGCCGACCGGGAATTCGCAAACTTCCCTGAGAGTGTAGACGCGGTCAAGGAGCTTCTCGCGTCCGAGCTCCGCGCCGCCAGAGCCTACTTGGAGGCTCGCGGGGCAGCCGAGGCTTCGGGAAGCTCTCCTCCGCCGAGAGACCTGAAGCACGAGGCCTTCGGAAAGCTCCTGAGCCACGAGTGGGTCGTGGGCGTTCACACAGGCGATGCATCGGGTATGCGGCACGCCATCGCGCTCAAGAAGGAGTTCGACCTCGACCTCTACATCCATCACGCCCGGAACACGAACGAACTAGTCGACGAGTTGATCGAGGCTGGAGTCCCCATCAGCTTTGGGCCCATCTTGCCTTACGTAGGGCGCGAAGACCCACAACTCATGGGTCCAGTCCATCTTGCCGAGCGTGGGGGCGTCGTCGCCTTCCACCAGGACCATCCCGATGCGCACCAGTATTTTCTGCGCCATAGTGCGTCTCTTTTCGTACGCAAAGGCATGTCAGAACAGGACGCCCTTGCCGCGCTCACGTTGAATCCTGCCAAGCTGTTTCACCTGGACGATCGCATCGGAAGCTTGGAGCCCGGCAAAGACGCTGACTTCGTGATCTTGAGCGGGCCACCGCTCGATTGGGAAAGTCTCGTCGAGCAGGTGTTCATCGACGGTGAAGAAGTCTTCAACCGTTCGACGGGCGAGAACGCTTTTGGACAAAGGGTCCCGGAGGGTTGGTAATGAAGAACCAGATGCTTACGCTCGTTTTGGCGCTTGTATTGATCCCGTTTTGCTGGGCTGCACATACTCAAGACACGCCGGTCGCCATTCGTGGCGCCACCATTCTCACGGGAGCGGGAGACGTCATCGAGGCCGGGACGCTGGTGTTCGTCGGTGGGAAGATTGTCGCGCTCGGCGCAGATGTCTCACCGCCTGATGGCGCTGACGTCATCGAGGCCGAGGGTCTCTACGCAACACCCGGTTTCATCGATGCTTACTCGCACGTCGGGCTTGGATTTTCCTCTCTTTGGCACCGCGAGAGCTTGATGGCCGCCTCCCGACGCATCGCCGATTTCCTGGATAATCCAGGCGACTCCAACTGGTTGCGCTCGGGGGTGACAACGACATACGTCAGTCCCGGCGGTCAGAACCTCGTCGGAGGCCTCGGCGTCATCGTCAAGTTGACGGGGAGCATCGTTCGCGACACGGCGGCCGTAAGTGCGTCCTTTGGCGAGACGGCGTTGAACGCGTTCGAAGCGCCGACCACGCGGCAAGGCATGATCGCGATCCTCAGGCAGACGCTCATTCGAGCTCAGGAAGATGCGCTCGAAGGCGAGGATGGCCGTACCTTCGCTCAGGTCCTCACCGGGGAGCTGCCCTTTCGCGTCTTGGCCAATACGCCCGACGATATTCTCACCGCGCTTCGTCTTGCCGAGGAGTTCGACCTGAATCTCATTCTCGATTCAGCGGCCGGAGGGCACGAGGTCGCGGAGGCGATCGCGAAGGCGAACGTTCCGGTCGTCGTTGGCCCGACGATCATCGGCATCGGTTCCGGCGGTCCGTACGAAACGTTCGCTCTCACACCGTCGAACGCGGCTTCGCTCCACCGGTCGGGAGTCCGCATCGCTCTCAGTACGGCTGGCTTTGGTGCGGGCCGTTCGGTGGTCATGGAGGCCGTCCTGGCCAAAGCTCACGGTCTTTCCGAAGCTGCGGCGCTCGGGGCCGTCACCTCGGATGCCGCGGCCATCCTAGGTATAGGGGATCGTTTAGGAACACTCGCCGCGGGCATGGACGCGGATATCGTGCTGTGGGAGGGTCATCCCATCAGCACGTGGGGAGAAACGAAGCGGGTGATCGTGGACGGTGAGACCGTGTTCGAGCGGTGAGAAGCGTGTGGTCGCGGGTCGGTTATTCCTGTTCGCGGAGGCGCGCAACGCGGTCTCTCCCGCCATCGTGCGCAGCCGCGTCATCGTCTCGAGCCACGGCGGCCGAGCGGAAGCGAGCGGCCGCTCGACGATCGCGTGCCTACCCGAGGTCGTCGAGGCCGTGCAAGGAAGGATGGCGGTGCTG
Organism: Acidobacteriota bacterium; assembly: GCA_004356105.1. Classification (GTDB taxonomy): domain Bacteria; phylum Acidobacteriota; class Vicinamibacteria; order Marinacidobacterales; family SMYC01; genus SMYC01. Next base: position 9,021 of record SMYC01000212.1, read on the forward strand.
ATCGATAGTAGCTTTCGCCACGGTGCGGACTTCTTCACAGCGCTTGCCCTCGGTGCGGACGCGGTCTGTATCGGGAGGCCTTACCTCTGGGGGCTCGCGTCGTTCGGGCAAGCAGGTGTCGAGGCGGTGCTCACGATGCTGCGCGCCGAGCTCGAGATCGTGATGCGGCAGGCCGGTACGCTCCGTATCGACGCGATCGATCGGTCTTATTTAGCTACCCCTGATAGCGGGCGTTAGGTGGCTTTCCTCTCAGTCCTCCGGGTTGATGTTCGGGTTCAGACGGAATAGGTTCGTAGGGTCGTACTTTCTCTTTGCCGCCACGAGTCGCCCGTAGTTCGCTCCGTAAGCTGCTCGAACGAAATCGGCGGAGTCTTCGCCAAGCCCGGGGAAGTTGACGCTCAGCTGTCCGGAGCTGAAAGGCTTCATCGCCTCATAGAACACGCGCGCCCATTCGATGTTCGCCTCGGTTTCCTCTGGGTCCATCCAGTTCGACAGGATCTCGACCGAAAAGGGCGCCCCGCGCTGACCAAGCGCGGCCTTGTTCTCATCGACGCGATCCATGGCGCGGGCGCATGCGGAGCTCCGATGCGATGCGCTTCGCCTCTTCGAGAAGCGACACGGCCTCGACCCGATCGCCCTTCCCATCTCTTTCTATCAGTGCGCCGGCAAAGTCGTAGCATGTCCAGGCCAGCTCGGGCCGGTAAGACGCGGTACGGCAAAAGATCGCAGCGGCCTCGTAGTGTCGCACGGCCTCTCGCGTCCGTCCGAGTGTCTGCGCCAGACGGCCGAGCAGGCGGTCGGTCATGAGACACGGCGCCAGAATGAGACCGCGATACGCCACCAAGTTCTCGAGATGGTCTTCGACCGCATCAACATTAGGGTCTCTCTTTTGGATGGCCGCAAGTGCCTGCGCCATTTTCATCGTAGCTCGGGCGAGCGGCACGGACGACGTCCAGGGTTCGGCGCCCGGGCGGTCGAAATCGGCGACGCGTTCCGCGAGCGGTGCGGTTTGCGCGATCGCGATCGCGACGAATATGTCTCTCAACGGATAGGGGCCAGCGCGTGAGGAAGACTCGACGAGGCGCTCGAGATAAAGTGCACCATCCTCTGCTTCGCCCCATTCGTAAGCTCGGGGAGTCGATGGAGCCGGCGCGCGACCGTGGCTTTCACACTTTCGGGAATTCGAAACGAGCTTTGTTCGCGCTCGACGCCAAGTTCTTTTTCCTGCGCCAGCAAATGCGCGATCTCGGTAACGAAGAAAGGATTGCCCTCCGTTTGAGCCTGCACCGATCGGAGGAGCTCTCGTGGCAGAGGCTCTCCGAGCGCGTCTTGTAGCAGGTGTCTCACCGCGTTCTCGTCGAGATCTTCGAGCTCGAAGGTGCGCAGGCGGGCGCGAGCGAGCTCGCCCAGTGTTTCGGATAGGGAGTGATGCGCGTACGAGCTCTCCGTCGCGATAGGTACCGAGAAGGAGCACAGGGCTCTGGGTCAGCTCCCGAGCGAGGAACTCGAGCAGAAGAAGAGACGGTGGGTCGGCCCAGTGAAGATCCTCGAGCACGACCAAAAGGGGTGTTTTGCGTGCAACGTTCGTGACGAAAGTGCTCGTAGCATCAAAAAGGCGGAACCGCGCCGATTCCGGATCGTGATGGCGAGAGTGGGTGGTGCCGAGACCCATCAACGTGGGAAGGTCCCTCACCTCGCTCTGGCCGAGCTGCTCGCGGAGCGCTTGGACGAAAGGCCAGAACGGCGGCGCTCCCTCGGCCTCGTGCGAACGGCCCCATCGAACGATGAAGCCCTCCTGCTCGAATCGCGGCGAGCTCTTCTGCCAAACGGGTCTTGCCGATGCCGGCCTCGCCGACGAGCATCGCGACGGTTCCGGCGCCGGATGACACTTCTACCAGAACTTTCCGCAGGGCGGCAATCTCGAGGTCTCGGCCGATAAGAGTCGAAGCATGGTGTCGAATCGTGCAGGCCGTCATAGCGGGGGCGTGGACGAATACCCACCGCAAGTAAGGACCGAAGAGCTCGCACCTCCGCTACTCTGCTCTGCGGTGGCGCTTGCCGATTCCGAACTTTTTCTCTATCCTTCGAGCCCAAATGGACGAATCCAGCCTGATCGATAAGCTCCGTAGGATCGAAGCGCTCTATGCTGGAGCGACGACGCCCGGCGAGAAGGATGCGGCCGAACGCGCTGGAGAACGGATTCGCGAGCGCCTAACGGAGTGGGAGAGAACAGATCCACCGGTGGAGTACACCTTCAAAATGGGCGATATGTGGTCTCGCAAAGTGTTCGTCGCGTTGCTGCGCCGCTACGGCATCACCCCT
>SMYC01000213.1 GCA_004356105.1 Acidobacteriota bacterium
CGCACAAATCCCTCCTCTTGAATCGGGCCACCAGCCCATTGGGCGCCTCGAGGCGAGAATCCGTGCTTTCGACTGCCGCGCTAAAGCGGCATCGTCCGCGGCTCTGTAGCGTCGGATGCCCAGAAGCGGGTGACCACCGTGAGCGCATCCTAGATCCGTTCGCTCCCAGACGCAAGCACCTGCCACACTGTCTCAATAAAGCGTTTGGTCCTCCCCGCGCACGCGGATCAACTCTTCGTAGTGCTCCAGGATCAGGCCGCGGCGCGCCCAAATGCCGTCTCGTTCTATGTCTTTCAGGATGTGCGAGAGCTTCTCGTCGAGGACGTCCCGCGTCAGAGACTGAAGGCGCTCGAAGAGCTGCCTGTCACAGCGCATCAGCCAACTGGGATGCTGGATTTTGGGCCAGCGCCGGAACGCGCGGCTGAAGTCGATGGCCCAGATTTTCCAATCCTTTGCGATGAGGAGGTTTCCCTGGTTGCGGTCGGTGTCGTGGATGAGCTCGTTGAAGACACGCACACGATAGATCTGTTCGCTCCAAGCTTTTTGGTCGGGGGCCTTGAGACCTTTCTCGTTCATGGTCGCTTCGTCCATGAGGACGTCATCGACCCACCACGTCAGCGCACCCCGTTTCCCGCGCCACCTGCGCTCGACGGATACGGGCACCATGTGCGCGAGGCCGAGAAGCTCCGCTAACTCGTAACCCGCGATGTTGTAGCGATAGGAATCGACGAAATCGAATTCCACGGTGCCGCCCGGGTGGGTCTTCATCGCCTCCCGCTCGTCGACATATTGGAAGCTCGCGTCATGCGTGAGCGTGTCGTCCTTCAACGTCAGGCGCCACGTTTCGGTGACGCCCTTGCCCACAACTTTGGCTTCGATGATATCGGCGTTCTTGAGAAATTCCGCCTGACGCTCCCGAGGCGTCTCCGTCTCCGCGTGGACGCCCAGCAATACGAGTGCGAAGGGCAGGCCGACAACGATTGGAAAGCTCACGGCGTGCCATCATGCCACGTATGGCAATCTTTCGCATCCTTTTTGGAGGCCTCGAATCTCATGAAAGCCCTTCGCACTCTCTCGATCATCGGAGCACTTCCCGCTGCGCTCGCCGCCGAGGCGCAAGTCACGAAATATGTCCGCGACGCCCACGACGGTGAAGCGTCTTAGGGTATGGTCGATGGAGCAGCTACTCGCCTACGCGCTTTGAGCTCACGAGCTCCTTCGCCTTTTGGATCACCTCCGCGGGCGTAATCCTCTTTAGACATTGGTTGTCCCCATCGCAGGGCGACGCGCGATGGTTGTAGGCCGTCACACAAGGCGAGCAGGAAAGGTTCAAGTAGAAGTGATGCACCTTGTGGTCGAGGCTTCCATAGAGCACCGGCGTTTCTGGGCCATAGAGAATGATGCTCGGGACGGGTGTCATCGCCGCGAAATGTCCCGGCCCGCCATCATTCGTGACCAGCAAATCCGCGAAATGAAAGAGCACCATGAGCTCGCGCACGGTCTTGGTGTATCCGGTCACATCGAGACAATCGGCCTCGCCAAGCGCGTCTTGAACCTTCTTGGCCAAAGGCTTGTCGTCCGCGAGGCCGATCACGCCGACGACGAATCCCTCGTGCACCAGTGCTGAAGCCAGCTCGACATAGGACTCGATCGGCCAGGCGCGTATGGGCAGAAGTCCCCCGCCAGGATAGAGGAGCACGAGCCGCCGGCCCGCCGCCGCCGGAAAGCTGTCTTCGAAGTGTCGCCGAGCCGTCTCGAGCTCCCCGTCCGCTAGTCTCATTCGCGGTAGCGTGAGGTCGGCGTCTACGAGGGGGCGCTTCACCGTGGGCACCCCGACTCCTTCGACGGCCTCCGCAAGCGTCAGAAACTGCTGCGCTATGTGTTGATAGGGATTGTACGGAACCGGGCGATTGATGAAACTTCCCCGGTACAGTCCTTCTTGCGTGTGCCGTTCGAAGCCGACACGCACACGGGCTCCACTCGTGATCGAGTAGATCGCGCTGAGGCGGGAGAATAGCTCGCAGTCGACAACCGTATCGATGCCGATGAAACGCAGCATCTTGATGGCTGCGAAGCTGTCTTGCCGGAGCGCCTTCAGCGAGCTGTTGCGCACGGTGAGGATATGGCCTTCAGGAACGATGTCGAGAAGCTCGAGCACTTCCTTGTTCTGTTGGAAGACGAGCGCATAGAGCGAGGCCTCGGGGTACTTCTCTCGAAGCCGCAAGAGCATCGGGCGAGCGAGAAAAAGACTCCCCATCTCGGAAAGCAGGATCACGAGGATCTTTTTGGGAGGTGGCGCGGCGGCGGCGCGGTCGCGTGCCCGCGGCCATAGCGACAGCAACCGGCAGAGCGGTACCCCGAGATAGCGGTCGACGCGTCGTTGAGAGTCGATGTTCATGTGCGGCCCCGGCGAAAACGGCGCACGACGAGCTCTTGGCGAACGAGGAGGTGGAGGTCGCGCTCGAAGGCGATGCGCCACATCTCGGATGGCGAGTGCCGTGACGTCAGTTCGAGACGGCGGGCGAAAACCCGGAACGGTCCCGTGGCGGTCTCGCCGAAAGCTCGGCGCACGACGACCATCCGGCCCGATTCTAGAAGGTGCGTCAGGCGATCGCTGTCCGACGGGTCGTAACCCTCGACGCGCATTCCCGGTAGCAGAAAACGGTGTCGCTCCCGCTTACGGATGAAATCCTCCGGGACATAGACACGTCTGCCCGCGAGGCGCGCGACGTGCTCCGGCTCGAACCGGCCGGCTGGCCCCTCGAAGGGCGCGGTCGCCGCCGCAAGAGACAAAAAACTCAGAAAGACGAGGGCGTGGAAAAGGTGGGGTGCTCGACGCACCGAGAACGTGGCGAAGAGCCAGCCGCCGAGCGCAATCACGGGCACGGCGAGCTGCCACGACGCATAGCTTTCGGCTGGCAGTATGTCGCCGCGCACGGCCCACATGAGAGGGATGAGCACGACGAGCATCGCGATTCCAGGAAGATGGAACAGACGGAACCAGCGCCCATCGATCGATGGCCATCGCATCGCGAGCAAAATCGAAAGCGCCGGCACGGTGGGGATCAGATAGTTTCCCTGGCGCTGGCTCGGGACGGAATACACGATGAGAAAAGACAGCACGAGAATCCACAAACCCTTCTCGTCCACAGTGGCGCTCTTGCGCTCGCGCACGCTCCGGACCACGAGATAGATGAGAGGGAGCGCGAAAAAACCCGCATTGCCGAGGTGTCCGAGCCAGAGACGGTAGATCGGATAAGGCCAAGCAAAAAGCCCCCGCAAATAGCCTTCGCCGCCGAGCTTCCCGAGATTTTCTTCGAGAACAAAGTGCTGCAAGATCGCACCGGGCTCGGGATCGAAGAGCGGCCATATCGCAAAGCAGCCGAGCGCCACGATGACCGCCACCGCAATCCGCAGCGCGTCTCGAAGGAGAAAGTCACCGCGCTCCATGAACGTAACCCAGGCGAGAGCAAGTCCCACCGGTGCTACCAGCGCAAAGGATTTGAACAAGCACGCGATTCCGAGAGAAATTCCGATGCCCATCCAGAGCGCGAATCGTTCCCGGTACCGACGCCCGAGCAGAAAGATAGCGAAGGACAGAAACACGAACAAGGATTCCGGTTGGTTCGTCAGAAAGGGCCGACCGTATTGAAAGCTCGAATAGAACCCCAGAAAGGTCAAGGCGCCGAGCGCGCCGCGCACGCGGTCTTTCGTCAGCCGCTCGGTCACGAAACCAACGAGCGCCGCCAAGAGAAACGTGCACAGAACGATGGGCAGCCTCAATCGAAAAAGCGTGAAGTGGCGTCCCCAATGGGTCGAGACGATCCCGACCCAATAAAGAAGCGGCGGCTTCGTGTTCTCGAACCCAGGCGCGGTTTTCAGCGGAAGCCAGGCGCCGCTCGCGCCCGTCAGACGCGCGATTTCTATATAGGGCGCTTCGTCCCCGATATGCGGGATGTAGAGACCGTCGAGGGCGTACAGATAGGCGACGACGGCGAGGACGAACACCCCCAGCCACCAGAAGCGCGCGGAGCTGTCATTTCTCAGTGGTGCTCACTCCACGCGCAACGCCTCTATCGGATCGACGTGGGTCGCGCGCCGGGCAGGAAGGTAGCTCGCGAGGAACGCGGCGAGCCCGAGAACCACGGCCACCGAAACGAATACGGCCGGATCGAGCGTGCTCACGCCATAAAGCTGGCCCGACAAGAATCGGGTGAGCGCGAGCGCGGCGAGAAGTCCTACGACCATTCCGACACCGACGAAGGTCATGCTGTTACGCACGACGAGACGCACGAGGTCGGCGCCGGAAGCGCCGAGCGCCATGCGAAGTCCCATCTCCGTCGTGCGCTGTGACACCGAATAAGCGATGACGCCGTAAATGCCGATCGCCGCGAGAAAAAGCGCGGCGCCCGCAAAGGTTGCGAGAAGCGTGGCGCTCAACCGGGGTAAGAACACCCAGCGAGAGATGGCTTGCTCCATCGTGCTGATGTCGTGAATCGCTTGGTCCTCGTCGACGGACCAAACCGCCTGGCGCACATCTCGCGCCAAAGCCTCGGGCGGTATCGTTGTGCGTATCACGAGCGACATCCCGGCAAAGACATTCTGGCTATAGGCGAGATAGAGCTCGGGCCGCGCGTCCACGTCGAGTCCGTAATGGTGGACGTCTGCGACAACGCCAATCACTTCGGCCTTGCCGTGCGGGTTGTCTATGATCTTGCCGATTGGATCGTCATCCCCGAAGTAGCGCCGAACGAGCGTTTCGTTGATCAACACGACATGAGGCGAGTCTTCACGATCGCGCTCTTCGATGACACGACCTCGAATGAGCGGGATCTTCATCGTCTCGAAGTAGTGCTCCGTCGCCGCGCGGATATCGGCGTGAGGTTCTTCTTGAAACGACTCTGGATCCCGTCCTTCGATCGTGAACGGAAGCGAGAAGTCGATCCCGACGGGATGCATGGGAAGCGAGCTTCCCGCGGCCGCGGACTCGACCTGGGGCAGCGCGCGGAGACGCTCGAGCGTTTCTCGAAAAAACTGGAGCCGGCCCTCGCTATCCGTGTACTTCGCTCGCGGCAAGTAAATTTGAGCCGCTAACAAGCGCTCGGGACGAAAGCCCGGGTCGACTTGCAGCATTTCGCGGAAGCTCCGTATGGTCAACCCGGCGCCGATGAGGAGGAAGAACGCCACCGCGACTTCGGCGGCCACGATAAAGCTCAAAACGCGGCGCGCCCTGTGACCCCCGCCCCGGCTGTTCTCGTTCAAGTTGTCGCGAAGCTGCGGGCGCGACGCTTGAATGGCCGGCAGAAGGCCGAAGGCGAGCGCCACCACAACCGAGACCACCGCGGTGAAGAGCAAAACGCCGCCATCGATTTGAACGCTATCGAGCCGGGGCACGTTCGAGACGGGAAAGCCGCGCGCCAAGCGGACGCCGGCATAGGCGAAGCCTATGCCTAGCGCGGCGCCAGCGGCCGCGAGCACGAAACTCTCCGCGAGCACTTGCCGAGCGAGCGCGAAGCGTCCTGCTCCAAGGGCCGCCCGGAGCGCCACTTCGCGCCGCCGGGTCATGAGCCGCGTGAGCATCAGGTTCGCGACGTTAGCGCACGCGATGAGCAGCAAGAAGCCGACGAAAGCAAGAAGCACGAGGAGCGCTGGACGTGCCGACTGGACGAGCTGCTCGTGGGCCGATTCAACGAGAGCGCCCCAACCTTCGTTCGTGTCCGGGTGCTCGGCTGCGATGCCCGTCGCGATCGCGGTCATTTCTTCTCTTGCTTGCTCGATAGACGCGCCATCCGCAAGCCGGCCAACGACGCTGAGCGAGCGCGCCCGGCGCGAGCGACCATGCGCGTCGTTCGGGTCGAAGGCGAGTGGCGTCCAGAGATGGATCTCGTTTCCAGGCGGAAACATGAAATCCTCGCCCATGACGCCGACGACCGTATAGAGCAGCGCGTCGAGCACGATCTGCCTGCCGAGCACCGACCGGTCGCTCCCGAAATGTCGCTGCCACATGCCGTGGCTCAAGAGCACCACTTTGTCTTTACCCGGCGTCCCCTCTTCCTTGGTGAAAGTTCTGCCGAGAACAGCTTCGCTCTTCAGGACCGCGAACAGGTTTGGTGTCGCGCTGAGACTAGGAAGATCCAACGGTTCCTCGCCCGAGAACGCGTGGCGCACGTGGCGAAAAGCAGCGAGCGCGCTCATCTTCGAGGCGCGATCTTTCCAGTCGAGAAAGGTCGGTGGAGACACGAACTCGGTGCCGCCTTCCGGCTTTTGTTCCCAGGCCACGACGATCTCTTCCGAATCCTCGTAAGGAAGCCCGTCGAGCAAAACACCTTTGACGAGACTGAAAATGGCGGTGTTCGCGCCAATTCCCAGGGCCAGCGTGAGAAGCGCCACGACAGAGAACACCGGTTGGCGAACGAGTGCCCGGAACGCGTATTTCAAATCATGCATCATCGCGCAAAGAATATCACCCAGGCCACCCAGTCGCGAGTCGGTTCGTGACTTCCGAGGCCAACGACACTAGAATCCACGCCTATGAATCTTCGACACTGTCTCCTCACCGTTATCATCATGTTCTCGAGCTCCACGCTCTTAGCCCAACATGGAGCTAAGAATGGAGAGTGGCTCTACTACGGAGGCGACCTGGGCAGCACGCGCTACGCCCCGCTCGACCAGATCAACCGGGACAACGTCTCGGAGCTCGAGATCGCCTGGCGCTGGAACGGGAACAATCTCGGCCCCGGCCCGGACATCAACTTCCGAGCGACGCCGATCATGATGAACGGGGTGATGTATACCACCGCCGGCACGCGCCGCGCCGCGGTAGCCATCGACCCCGAGACCGGCGAGACCCTCTGGATCTATCGCTTCGAGGAAGGTGAGCGCGCCAAGAGCGCGCCGCGCAAGACCTCGGGCCGCGGCCTGTCTTATTGGACGGACGGCGAGGACGAGCGCATCTTCTTCATCACACCGGCGCACTACATGATCGCACTCAACGCCAAGACGGGACAGCCCTACCCGGATTTCGGGCGGGATGGCATCGTAGACCTCAGAGAAGGCCTCGACCAGAACATCGACGTCATGAACGATCCCGTCGGCTCGAGCACGCCTGGGATCGTCATCGGAGACATCATCGTCGTCGGCAACGCTTTTCCGGCGGGCGGCGTGCCGCCGACCAAAGAAATGCCCGTGGGCCACATCCGAGGCTACGACGTGCGGACTGGCGAGCGGAAGTGGATTTTCCACACCGTCCCGCAACCTGGCGAAGAGGGGCACGACACTTGGGAAGGCGATTCTTGGAAATATACGGGGAACGTTTCGGTGTGGACGTCCATGTCCGCGGACCCGGAGCTCGGCTACGTCTATCTTCCGACCGAAGCGCCGACGGGAGACTATTACGGCGGGCATCGACACGGCGATAATCTTTTTTCTCAGAGCCTCGTATGTCTGGACGCGAGAACGGGAGAGCGGGTCTGGCATTATCAATTAGTCCATCACGGTATCTGGGACTACGATCTCCCGGCGGCGCCCGTGCTCGCCGACATCACCGTCGACGGCAAGAAGATCAAAGCCGTCGTCCAAGTCACGAAGCAGGCATTCACGTTCGTTTTCGATCGCGAGACGGGCGAGCCCGTTTGGCCGATCGAAGAGCGTCCGGTCCTGCAGACGACCATCCCGGAAGAGAAAACGGCGCCGACCCAGCCCTTTCCGACGAAACCCGCGCCGTTCGATCGCCAAGGTGTGAGCGAGGACGACCTCATCGACTTCACTCCGGAGCTCAAGAAAGAGGCTCTGGAAATCAGCGCGACCTACACGCTCGGCCCTCTTTTCACGCCGCCCACCATCGTGACCGAGACTAATAAAGGCACGCTCAATTTACCGGGCTCTCAAGGCGGTGCAAACTGGCAAGGTGCGGCCTTCGACCCGGAGACAGGCTACCTCTACGTCTCGTCTTCGACGGATCCGACGCCGATTGGTCTCGAGCATTCGCCGAATTTGTCCAACATGGACTACGTACGCGCAAGACGGCTGCGCCTGCCGAAAGGGGGCGGGCCGCAAGGGCTCCCGCTCATCAAACCTCCTTGGGGCCGCATCACTGCCATAGATTTGAACACGGGTGAGCACGTATGGATGATAGCGAACGGCGAAGTGCCGGACTATGTCCGGGAGCACCCCGCACTCGAAGGTGTTGTGCTTCCACGCACCGGGCGGCCGGAGCGCGTCGGATTGCTCGTCACGAAAACGCTCTTGTTCGCCGGTGAAGGCAGCGGGCTGTTCGGCATGTATGGCGGCGGCGGCCCGCTACTTCGAGCACACGACAAGGCTACCGGCGAGATCCTTTCTGAATTCGAGCTTCCGGCGCATCAGACGGGCGTGCCGATGACCTACATGCATGAAGGCGTGCAATACATCGTCGTCGCCGTCGGAAAGCGCGAGCACTCTGCGGAGCTCGTAGCACTCCGGCTACCCTAGTCCTAGTGGTGCTCGTCGGTAGCGGGCGAGAAGAGACCGGTACTCCGAAGCCTTGAAGACGGGGTAGCCCAAGCTCGCGAAGCGGACGAGCTCCTCGGCGGTCGGGAACGTAAAATAGTTCCCCGCATCCGGCGTCTTTGGCCGCGTGTCGAGAGCCTCTCCCGCCATGAGCGTCGCGATCGCTTTTTCGACGAGTCGCGCGCCGGGCTCGTAGAGACTCAGGACGTGGCCGAACAACGAACCGTTCGCGTCGACGGGCACGCGCGCTTCATCGACGATGGGCCCGGTATCAATGGTCGCATCCAAAATGAAATGGAGCGTACAGCCGATTTCGTCGTCGCCCGCGAGAAGAGCTTGCAAGGTCGCGAGAACACCGCGATAGCTCGGCAAGAGACCAGAATGGAGATTGAGCACGCCGAGCCCCGGGACAGCGATGAACGCATCCTTGAAAATGCGTCCATAGCGGATCGAGATGACGAGGTCGGGCGCGAGGACGCCGAGCCGCTCGATGAACGCAGGATCGTTCGGCTGATGAACGGTCTCGAGAGGCATCGCGAAGCGGCGGCCGAGCTCCGTGAAGCTCAGAAGCTCGCCGGGCTCGTCGACTCCGGGATAGACGTGCTCGTTCGGGATGTCCTGTTCGATGAGACGCAGAATGTCGAGCGTTTCGTGCCCGGGCGCGTGGCCGACTTTATCGGAAAAGAAGAGCGAGACGTCGTGATCCTGAAGCACGTGTTTCAGATGGTTCAACGCCACGTTTGCGTGGATGTCGCGGTTGACAAAAAAAGCGATCTTCATGGCCCAACGGGCCAAGCATACCGCGCGTCGTTCCCTATCGGATCACGCGGGCCAGGTTCAAAAGGGCCCGCCGCTAAGAGGACGCATCCTAGCGCCCGTGCGGACAACCCTGCCAGGTCGACCTAACTATCGACCGCGCGATTCAAATCATCAGAGCTTGCAAAAAAAACAGGTCGAACGCCGCAAAAACTTCTCCACATGTCGAAGCTCTGCTCTCGCCTCTCGTCGAGACCGGGTTGCTCTCTTTGACCAGAATCTGACACTATTCTCCAACTAGCATCGTCGTCGTGTTCCTCATGACTACGATTCTTGAACGGAGGAAGTAATGTCGGACAGCGTTTACAAGGTCGTCGAATTGGTGGGCTCGAGCGATGTTTCCTGGGAGGAAGCCGCTAAGAATGCCGTGGAGACCGCGGGCAAGAGTCTGAAAAACTTGAGAATCGCGGAGATCAACAAGCTGGACATGGTCATCGAGGATGGGAAGGTCGCCTCGTATCGTGCCAGGGTGAGTCTGTCATTCAAGTACGAGCATGACAAGTAAGCGGGCAGACAAGAAGAAACTGCCGAAGAACACGAACGCAAAGCTCTCGGGCGCAACGCGTCAGAAGCTCAAAAAGACCTATAACAAGGCCCCTTGCAGATTTTCAGGTCGAGTTGGTCAAGCTCCAGAAGTGGGGCCAAGACAAAGAGGCTCCGCGTCGTCGTTATTTTCGAGGGGCGCGACGCCGCCGGCAAGTTCTAGACTTGGATTTGAACGAGCTCCGGCTCTTCGACGCCTTTGCAAACGCGGCACGTCTTGGACTCGAGCACGCCCTCCCACATCGTCTCCCGGAGCCGGCGCCATTTGGGTCCGGTCCAGATCTCCTCGATGGATTGCTCGTGGACGTTTCCCATTGCGAGCGTGCCTTCGTAATCCGTGCAGCACACGGTCACGGTACCATCCCAGAGAATCACGAATTGCTCGTTCGGCGCCGGGCAATAACCGTCGACTTTCTGCTTTATCGACTCACCCTGAATGATGTTGCCCCAGGTGTGAAGCTCCTTCCAGAGAATGTCGACGCCGGGAAGGATCTCGTAACGGCCCGTATCCGCGTCGTGCTCGAGAAAGCGAAAGCCGCCATCGACGAAATTGAGATCGTGCTTTTTAGGCTCGAGCCCGTATTTGCGCTCGATTTTGCGCGCGAAGGAGATCCAGTCGAGCATGACCCGATCCGCCTGGCTGTTCGCCCCGACGATCTGGATGCCGGCAGAGCCGAGCGTATTCATGATGTCGATCTCGAGCTTCGTCGAAGCACCGGTCGCGATCTTGCGCTCAACGGCCATTCTCACCTTCTCGAGATAAATCTCGAAGGTGAGCTTCTTGTTCTTGACCTTGCGCGTCTCGAATGACTCCGCGTCCGGCGTCTGGTAGCTGAGGATGTAATTCGTGAGCCCCGCGTCATACAGGCCGTCGACGAGCTCGGGCGTCAGGAGACTGCAATTGGTGTTGAGCTCGATGGGAAGGCCTTTCTCCTGCTCGGCATAGCGGACGATGTCCACGAGCCGCGGGTGGATCGAGGGCTCGCCCATTTGATGGAGCTTGATGGGGTGAAGCGGGCCGAGACGGTCTTTCTCGCGCGCGACCTGGTCGAAAATCTTGCACGCATCCTCGAAATCCATCAGGCCGCGCTTGCGCTCCATGATCTCGTCCGGGCAGAACGTACAGTGGAAGTTGCAGAGGTTCGTGATCTCGACAAAGAGCCACCAAATGGGATAGACGCGCTCGGGAGACTTTCGAATCGAAGGGAGAGGCGCGAGCTCGGTAAAGCCCGTCACGTCCTTGGGGAGCTCGCTCCCGATCGCCACGCGACCAATATGGAAGTCTTGGCGGATCTCCATCCGGAAGCTCGCCCCGACATTTTGGGTGCGAGCCCTGTCCAAATCAAAATCCTGAATCACGAATCGTGCGCGCTTCCACGTCGGCTCTTCGGTCGAAACGCCGTCCCAGCGCTGCTCGGCTTCCTTGTAAAGCCCGCCATAGGGTGCGCCCTCATCGGTCGAGACATATTGCAGCCGGAACGTCGCGAACTCGCGACCGAAATAGTCGACCTCGATGACGGCGCGCTGCCCGAGCTTTCGTTTGAGCGCATCGCTCAAGCGAAAGTAGAGATATTGCGACCAGGCTTCCGGCGTGACGGCAGACCGACCAGCTTTGTCGACGATGTCATAGCGGCCGTCACCTTCGTTGACGAGCTCGAGGGCGCCGCCGCCGCTCGCGACGCTCGGGAGAACGAACTCGGCAAGCTGCGGGCCTGCCGGACGCCCGAGAACTCGTTCGATCAACGTTGCCATCTACTCATCCGTCTCCATCGCGGAATCCGAGCTAAAAAACCCCCGGACGATCTCGTCAACCCAGGGCTCGATAGCATGATACACCCGATTGCGAGTGTTGAACTTATAAATGAAGCTCTTTTCGTCGTTCACGAAATAAACCGTGCGCTCGAGATGACTGGCGAGCTGAGTCTCGACGGCGTAGAGCGTCGAGATCGCGCCCACGTCTTCCATGACTTGGTGCTTCAGGAGCCGATAGGTATCGCCGAGGAGCTCGGCGCGCTCGGCATAGAAACTCTCGACGGTGACTTCGGGCGCGACTCGATTCACGGTAACCTCGAGCGTCGTGTGGACCGTCATTCCGTCTTTTTCGACGGCGAGCGGCGAGCTGCGGAAGCCGACGAAGAGCGACTCCCCCGCTTTGGCCAACGCGTGAGTGCGTGGCCAGCTACGAGGATGTTTAATCACGATGTCGCCGCCCGGCGCTTCGTAGACGTCGAAATACTTTTCCTGCTCGAGCGAGAACTCGCCGTACATGTGGGCGATGGCATCGCCATAAGCTTCGAGGGTGCGCGCCTCGCCCGTGACGTAGAGGCCGTAGAGCCGGCCATCCACATTGGTAAGCATGAGCTTCGAAGCTTCTTCTTCGTCCTCGGAGAGAAACGACCAGAACCTCCCTTCATGACCGTGTAGCCAATAGGTCTCTTCGCTCTCGATCTCGAGCTCGCGGCGAAACCGTGCCGCCACGTCATCCACGGCGCCGTCGGGCATCGGCCCCGCCAAAATCTGCGCTCGAATGCCTGGCCGCTCGGGAACGTCGACGGAGCGCCCGGTGAAAGTCTGCATGTGAAAGCCAGCCTGCATGATGGCCTCGTCCGCCGTCCATCCCTGCGGCAGAGGAAAAGAAACTTGCTGGGTCGAGCTATAAACGGTAATGGGCGCTGGCGTCGTTCGTAGGTCGCAGCCACTGATCCCGACGCCGATGACACCGAAGGCGACGCAAAAAACCAAGGACCATTTACGGAATCGATGCATGCTACTAATCGAGCTGATAGTTGGGTGCTTCTTTTGTAATGATGACGTCGTGCACGTGACTTTCCCGATGACCCGCTGCGGTGATGCGCACGAAGCGCGCCTTCTTCTGTAAGTCGTCGATGCTTCCCGCGCCGCAATAACCCATCCCGGAGCGGAGGCCGCCCACGAGTTGGTCGACCACACCATGGAGGGCGCCTTTGTACGGCACCCGCCCCTCGATGCCTTCGGGCACGAGCTTCGAAGTTTCCACTTCCTGCTGCAAGTAGCGATCCTTGGTCGTGTCACTCATAGCCCCGAGCGATCCCATGCCGCGATAGGTCTTGAAGGTGCGACCCTGGAAGAGAATCGTCTCGCCCGGGCTCTCGGCGGTGCCGGCAAAGAGGCTTCCGATCATGACGCTCTGCGCTCCGGCCGCAATCGCCTTGACGACGTCGCCGCTGAACTTGATCCCACCATCGGCAATGAGAGGCGTGCCATGCTTCGCCGCAACCTCGGCGCAATCGAATATGGCTGTGATTTGCGGCATGCCCGCGCCTGAGACGATCCGGGTCGTGCAAATCGAGCCCGGTCCCATGCCTATTTTGACCGCGTCGACGCCGGCTCGGATCAAGTCTTCGGCGGCTTCGCCAGTCCCGACATTGCCGGCGATGATGCCCACGTCTTTGACTATGCCGCGAAGCTTCTCTACCGTTTCGAGAACCCCCCGGCTGTGGCCGTGCGCCGTGTCCACGACGATGACGTCCACTTTGGAATCGATGAGGCGCTTCGCGCGCTCGATGGAATCCTCACCCGTTCCTATGGCCGCGCCCACGAGGAGCCGTCCCAAGTCGTCCTTGGCGGAGTTCGGGTACTTCATCGCCTTCTGGATATCTTTGACGGTGATGAGCCCTTTCAGCTGGTAGTCGTCATCCACGACAAGGAGCTTTTCCACCCTATGTTCGTGAAGCAGTGCCCGCGCCTCATCGAGGGTCGTACCGACAGGAACGGTGATGAGGTTTTCCTTCGTCATGACCTCCGAAATCGGAAGGTCGTGCCGCGTCTCGAAGCGGAGGTCGCGGTTCGTCAGGATCCCGAGAAGCCGTCCCTCCTCGATGATGGGAACGCCCGAAATACGGTATTTCGACATCACCGCCAGCGCGTCGGCGATGGGTCGGTCCGCGGTCATTGTGATCGGGTCGACGATCATCCCACTCTCGGAGCGTTTGACCTTGTCAACCTCGTCCGCTTGGACCTCCGCCGTGAGGTTACGGTGGATGATCCCGAGCCCTCCGAGCTGTGCGATGGCAATCGCGAGCCGTGATTCGGTCACCGTGTCCATGCTCGCGCTCAAGATCGGGATCTTGAGGCGGATCTTCGCGGTGAGCTGGCTGGAGACGTCGACCTGGGACGGCAGAACGTCGGATTTTTGCGGAACGAGAAGAACGTCTTCGAAAGTCAGAGCTTCTGGTAATTTCTGGACGCTCACAATTTCCTTCTCACTTAACGTCTAATGTTCAAGTTTAGTGCGTCGAAAAATCAAACATTCGCACCGCAGCATTTTTTGTATTTCTTGCCGCTGCCGCACGGGCACGGAGAGTTCCGCCCAACTTTGGCCTCGGTGCGTTTGATGGTCGTCACCGCGGCGTCCACGCCACCCTGCGACTCTCGTCTCGGTCCTGCCCCACGCGGGGGGTCGAAAGACGAAGGCATAGCGCTCGGATCGTTCAACGATACGCGGGGCCGCGCAATCGGGCGCCGTTCGAAAGCCGACTCGCGCACCGGGCGCAGCAGGAACAAGAGCCGCACGATCTCTTCTTCGATGCGATCCCACATCGCCTCGAACATGCTGAAGCTTTCTTTCTTGTACTCCATGAGGGGGTCGCGCTGCCCGTAGCCTCTGAGCCCGATGCCCTCTTTCAAGTGATCCATCGCGTAGAGATGGTCCTTCCACTGCGAGTCGACCACCTGGAGCATGATGATGCGCTCGTGGGTGCGCATCAGGTCGGGCCCGACGATTCGCTCCTTGCTTTCGTAGCGCTCGCGATTCTCCTTCGCGAGCTCTTCCCGAATCTCGTCGCGGTTCAGACCGTCCCAGTCGATAGCGGAGAGCGTCCCGCTATCGAGGCCGTATTGTCCCTGTAACGATTTCCTGAAACCGTCGACATCCCACTCTTCGATGTCGATCTCTGCTGACAGATGCTGGTCGAGCAGAAAATCAAGAATGTTGTCGGCGAGCTCGAGAATGTAGTCGCGCTGCTCCTTCCCATCGAGGATTTCGCGGCGCAGCCGATAGATGGCAACGCGCTGCTTGTTCATCACGTCGTCATATTCGAGCAGGTGTTTACGGATGGAGAAGTTCTGCCCTTCGACTTGCTTCTGAGCGCGCTCGATGGCGTTGGTGACCATCTTGTGCTCGATGGGAACGCCTTCCTCCATGCCGAGGCGTTGCATCAGACCGCTGATGCGATCGCTCCCGAAAATACGCATCAAGTCGTCTTCGAGGGACAAGAAAAAGCGCGAGCTTCCCGGATCACCTTGACGTCCGGCACGCCCGCGCAGCTGGTTGTCGATGCGCCGTGACTCATGGCGCTCCGTCGCCAAAATGTGCAGCCCGCCGACTTGGACAACCTCTTCATGCTGTTCCGCTGCGTCTTTTTTTGCCTTTGCCAGCGCAGCATCCCACACCTCGGGCTCCACCTCGAGAGGATCGAGCTTTTTCTTCTTGAGGGCGATGCGCGCCGCATATTCGGGATTACCGCCAAGCAGAATATCGGTGCCGCGGCCGGCCATGTTGGTCGCGATCGTGACTCGCCCTGGACGGCCCGCCTGGGCGACGATCTCGGCTTCCATCTCGTGATATTTGGCGTTGAGCACGACATGCTTGATGCCGCTCCGCTTCAACCGCTGCGATAACGTCTCGCTCTTTCCGATCGAGGTGGTGCCGACGAGAACCGGCCGGCCGTCTTCGACCAGCTCTTGGATCTCTTCGGTGATGGCGTTGAGCTTCTCGCGCTCGGTGCGGTAGACGAGATCGGAATACTCATCGCGAATGAGCGTCCGGTTCGTGGGGACGGGTATGACCTCGAGCCCGTAAATTTTCTCGAACTCCGCCGCTTCTGTGTCCGCCGTACCCGTCATGCCGGCAAGCTTGTCGTACATGCGGAAGTAGTTTTGGAAGGTGATCGTCGCGAGCGTTTGGTTCTCCCGCTCGATCTTGACGTGCTCTTTGGCTTCGACGGCCTGGTGGAGCCCGTCCGACCAACGGCGCCCTGGCATGAGGCGGCCCGTGAACTCGTCAACGATGATCACCTGATTGTCCTTCACCATGTAATCGGTGTCGCGCTTGTAGAGCGTGTGCGCGCGCAATGCCTGATACACGTGGTGGAGGATGTGCATCTGCGAAGGCTCATAGAGATTGTCGACGCCCATGAGCTTTTCGACACTAGGAACGCCCTCTTCGGTAAGGGTCACCGTCTTGGTCTTCTCGTCGACAGTGAAATCGAGATCGCGCCGGAGCTTGGGGATGATGCGATCGACGTTGAAATAGAGGTCCGTCGACTCCTCGGCTGGGCCGCTGATGATGAGCGGGGTGCGGGCCTCGTCGATGAGGATGGAGTCCACCTCATCCACAATAGCGAAGTGGAAGAGCCTTTCGACTTCTTTCCCGTCCGCGTCCTTGGTGATCTTAGGAAAGAGGCGATGCACGAAGAGCGACGGGTCGAACTTCATGTTGTCGCGCAGATAGTCGAAGCCGAACTCGTTATTCGTGCCATAGCTGACGTCGCAGCGATAAGCCTCTTGACGCTCGGTGTCGGTCATGTCGTGCTGGATTATACCGACGGTGAGACCGAGGAACTCGTAGATCTGGCCCATCCACTCCGCGTCGCGCCGCGCAAGATAGTCGTTGACGGTGACAATATGAACGCCCTGACCCGTGAGCGCGTTCAGGTAGACCGGAAGCGTTGCGACAAGGGTCTTGCCCTCGCCCGTTTTCATCTCGGCGATGCGGCCTTCGTGGAGCACCATCCCACCGATGAGCTGCACGTCGAAGTGACGCATCTCTAAAGTGCGCCCGCTCACCTCGCGGCACACGGCAAAGACCTCGGGAAGGAGCTCGTCGAGCGTCTCGCCTTTTTCGCGGCGCTCTTTGAACTCGGCGGTCTTCGCTTGAAGCGCCTCGTCCGAGAGCTTTTTGATGGACGGCTCGAGCTCGTTGATGGTGTCGACGACGGGCTGCATCCGTTTGAGCTCGCGCGCGGGGCGGCTTCCGACGATTTTCGTGAGGATGGCATTGACTACGGACATAGTTGAGTTTGACCCAGTAAAATATCTCAGTTTAGCAGAGGGGTTTACGACGGGCAAACCTTGTCGAAATCCGTCACGGTCGGCCTGAGCGCCCGCACTCATTTCTTGGACGAAAGCTCGCTCACGGCAAACTTCGTCCGTAAAAAACGACCGGTGACCGCTGTGCGGGACTAGGGCCCCGCGGCGTTGGCGATAGGTCGGTTTCTAGGGTCGAAGGAGCGGTAGTACTCGAGGATATAGTCGAGTGGGTGAACCGTCGCATCGTCGACCCAAACTTCGTAGTGGAGATGCGGGGCGCGGCTCCGGCCACTGCTCCCAACATAGCCCACGACGTCGCCCCGCTTGACGCGGGCGCCGGCGCGGACGTTGAACTTGGACAAGTGCGCATAGCGGGTCATCATCCCGAATTTGTGATCGATGACCACGATGTTCCCATAGGTGCCCCGCCGCGCCGCATAGAGGATGATGCCATCCGCCGTAGCCACGACCGGCCGCCCCCTGGGCGTCGAGATATCGATGCCGTAATGCATCTGGCGCGTACGCGTGAACGGGTCATTGCGATGGCCGTAGGTGGACGAAAAGTAGCCCCGAACGGGCCAAATCGACGGTGTCGAGGCGAGCAACAGCCTGTTCTGCTGGTAGAAGCGCTCGAGGACGCGACCACGTGCCTCGAGGTGGGAGAGGTCGCCGCGCATGCGGTCGAGCTCGTCCTTCACCTGCGCATAGGCGCTAGCCGGAGTCGAGAGGTCCAGGTCCAAAGAGCCGCCAACGCCAGCCCCCGTGAGCGGGGCCGCCTCGTCGAGTCCCGCCATGACCGATAGTTTCATCACGAAGTCTTGGAGCGAGGCCACCTGCTCGTTCAGGTGCTCTACGGAGACTTCGTAATCAATGTTCTGCCGTTTGAGCTCGGTATTCGCCAATCTGAGCTCACGAAGATCCGTCAGGCCTTGGTAGAAAGCAACGTAGTGCGCCACTAGTATCGCGATCGCGATCAAAGCCACCCCAGCAAGCGCGGCAAACGCTTTCACTAGCCCAGAAGACAAGCGCCACTTGCGAAACTGCTCCCCCGTATGCGGCACGAGAATTACCGTGTACAACTCTTTCATCATAGCGGACTCGAGTAGATAAAAGCGTGCAACTTATTTTGTTTTGAAAGAAGTTCTCC
>SMYC01000214.1 GCA_004356105.1 Acidobacteriota bacterium
AACGCTCATGCGGCTTCCCGCCGACGTCACCGAGCTCCGGCGTCGAGAGAAGCAAGGCGACGGCTACGATGACGAGGACTAGGCTTCCGACCAGAAGCGTGAGAAAACGCATGGCAGTGGCCCCGCAGTATATGACACGAGACCGCGCTCCGAATACCATAGGGAATGTGTCCGAGCGCGTGCACGAGCTCACCGATGGGAAAGGCGTCGACCGAATCGAAGTGGAGTTTGGCGGCAACTTGACGACGAGCCTCGACGTGCTGGAGCCCAACGGCGTCATCGCCGCTTACGCCTCGGACGCCGTGAGAGAGCCGACGCTTCCCTTCTACCAGCTTCTCTACGGCAACGTCACGCTTCGCTGTGAGCTCGTCTTTCTCATGCCCAAAGAAGCGAAGCGAGAAGCCGTCTCCGACATCACGGGCTGGCTCGAGAAGAACGCGCTCATCCACAATTTCGGCCCGAGCTTTTCGCTCGACGAGATTACCGCGGCCCACGAAGCCGGCGAAGCCGGCGCCTTAGGCAAAGTCATCGTTCAGATTTCGGAGTGAACGTCGTCGCGACGGAGCGCTTTCGATCGTAGTGACGCCGAGCCTTCGCTCGGTTTCCACAATCCGCCATAGAGCACCACCGCCGGCCTCCGGTTCGACTCTCGTCGTAGAAGAGCCAAGCACATTCCTCGCTCCCGCACGACTTCAGCCGCTCCCGCTCGCCCTCGGTCAAGAGATCGGCCGCACATTGCGCGATGGGCCCGAGTATCGCGTGCGCCGGCGCTCCCCACACGAGCTTGCCCCTCCGCAGGTAGAGCTCTTCTCGTCGCGGGAGCTCCTGATTCAAGCGTTCGAGATCCGACCGACGCAAACGCTGGCCTCCGGACCAAGCGACCAGCAGGCGAGAAATCGATTCTCGGAGAGCCCGGGCGCGGGTCAAAGTCGTCTCACGCTCCGCCGAAGACGTCTTCTTCGTCGCAGGCACGATCCCTGCGGCCGCGCTCCAGTCGAGCAAGTCGGCATAGGTGACCAGATCCTCTCGCGGCGTCACCCGGCCACGCCAGCTGAGCGTGTTCACAAAGTCCAGCGAAAGTCGCCCACCGACGAGTTTCCATCGCTTTGCCATCCCTAACCTGCCTATAGGTTAGAATACTTGAAAATGTCACGCAAGCACGTTCTCTTTATCATCATGGCCACCATCTGGGGCTTGACCTGGATCGCTATCAAGACCGGGGTCGAGGCGGTTCCTCCATTTTTCTTCGCCTCGGTACGTCTTCTCATCGCGGGAAGCGTGCTGCTTCTGCTGGCAAGGACGACCGGCGTCGCGACATCAATCGACGGCTTCCGCGGACGTATCCTCCTCGCCGGTGTGCTCGTCAACACCGTCACCTATGGAATGATCTTTTGGGGCATGCAATATGTTCCCTCGGGCCTCTCCTCCGTCGTGAACCTCGCTCTCATCCCTGTGGGTCTTTTCACGATTGGGCTCGCCGCCAAGGAAGAAACCTACTCGACCCGAAAGGCGGCCGCCATCGCACTGGGAGTCTCTGGCTTGATGGTGCTCTTCGTGCCGAAATTGTCTTTCGATGGTAATCGACTCGCGCTTCTCGGCATGGTGGCGCTCGTAGTGGGAACGCTCGCCTACTGCTGTGGCTCGATCCTGAGCCGGCCTCTTCTGCGTCAGCTACCTCCACTCGTATTGAGTGGGTGGCTAGGCCTCGTCGGAAGCGCCGGGCTCGCGATACTCGCATTCTTGTTCGAGCCGATCGACCGAGCGACCTTCGATGCCTTTTTGGCGCCGCGCGTCGTGGCGAGCTCCCTCTTCCTCGCCTTCGGCGGCTCCATCATCGCCTTTACCATCTATTTGCGTCTGTTGCGGGACTGGGGCCCCGCGCGCGCTGGTCTCTATGCCTTCGTCTCGCCAATCATCGCCGTCATTCTAGGCGTTCTCGTCTTCGGCGAGCCTTTCGGCACCTATGAGATAGCCGGCTCCTTCATCCTGCTCAGCGCCGCCGCGCTCACGATGCGATAATCTCTCTCGATGCACGCCGTCGTTCTCGCCGCCCTGCTTCTGATATCGGCGCCCTCGCGTCTCGATGTCATTTTGGAGCGAGGACACATTCTCGTCGGCATGACCGGCGACTACCGACCCTTTTCCTATCTCCGCGAAGACGGTACGTTCGAAGGGCTCGATGTCGAGGCGGCGCGAAGCCTCGCAGGTGCGCTCGGCGTCGACGTGCGGTTCGTAAAGACGAGCTGGCCGACGCTCGTTCAAGGGATCCTCGAAGGCCGTTACGACATCGCCATGTCCGGCGTAACGCGCACGCTCGAGCGTCAGAAAGTCGTCGGTCTCTCGGATGGCTATCTCTCGATCGGCAAATGCACGCTCATCCGTGCTTCCGACCAAGACCGCTTTACCGGGCTCGAAGCGATCGACCAACCCGGCATTCGGGTTGGCGTCAACCCGGGCGGCACGAACGAGCGCTTCGTGAGAGCCCATATCTCGAAAGCCGAGATCGTCGTCATCGAGAACAATCTAGCCATCCCGGAGGCGGTTGCGACGGGCCGTGTGGACGTCATGATCACCGACAACGTGGAGGCGGTCCTCGCCGCGCGAAGAGATCCGCGACTCCACGCCGTCGCGCCGGATCGGCCGCTGACGAGCGAAGAGCTGAGCTACATGATCCCGCGCGACGACCCGGTATTCCTGAACTGGATCAACCTATGGCTCCACCAAATGGAGCTCGACGGCAACCTCGACAGCCTCCGCGACCGCTGGACCGGAAGGTAGGCTCTCACCATTCCGTTGACGTTGGAACAAGATGCCCAGCTTAGCTCCAGACGCGAAATGGCGGCGCGGGCCGGCCGAGCGGCTCGAAATTGACCTATCCTTTTTCATGCGCATTAGTCTAGTCCCCTCAGGTTTCGGAGCTAGGCTCTAACCCGTCAGAAGCGAGGATTTTGTTCGCGTTTTAGATCTAGAGCAAGACAATCTCACCGCAGAGGCGCAGAGCACGCGGAGAAGAAGAAATCCCGGATTTTCCTCTGCGTCCTCTGCGGTTCAAACGCTTTCAGGTTTTACCTGGCTAGATCTAGCGGCCTCTAAGCTAACTGGCTCAGCTCGAGCGCTTTTTCTCGAAGCGTGCGTAGCGGTAGCGGTCGAGTAGCTCGACCTCGATCCCGTCGAGGATCTCGAGCGCCGCCAAACGGCCGACCACCGGAGACAAGGTCACGCCGCTATGCATGACCGAGAGGTAGACGTCCGGAACCCCTTCGGAAAACCCAATTACGGGGAACCCGTCGCGGGGCAAAGGACGATAGCCGAGCGTGACGCGCTCGAGCTCGAGCTTACCGATTCCGGGAAGATAGGTCTTCCCCGAGGCGAGTACCCTCTCGCCTTCTTCCTGCGTCGCCTCTGTGACCGGCGCGGAGCCGAATCCCATGCCCGCAACGAGCCGGCCGTCGAGCTTTTGCTTCATGTGCGCGCCCGGGGACAGAACGACCCGGTTGATGAGACGCTCCGCCGGTTTTGTATGTGCGAGAACGCCAGGAGACTCGATGAGCGGCACTTTGAGCCCGGCCATCGCGGCGAGCTTCGGCGTGTCGACACCCGCGGCAATCACGAGGACATCGAGCTCGAAATCGCCTTGGGTCGTCGCAACGCCGCGGAGACGTCCCCATTTCAAGTCGAGCCCGGTCACTTCGCAGGGATAAAGGATCTCAGCGCCTCGAGCTTTGGCGTGATCGAGCAGCACCTCGGCCGTATGGACGGGATCGATGCTCCCCTCTTGCTCGCTATAGGACGCCGTTAGCACCTCACCCGGCTCGACGCCGCTTTCGAGCTTCTCGAACTCGGCGAGGTCGATCAGCCGCGCCGGATAGCCCCACGCTTGCTTGCTCGCAACTTGCTGGCGTAACCGACGGGCCCGATCCGGAACGCCGTACCATTCGAGGCTCCCGCCCCATTGCACTTTCAGGTCGCCCCCGAGCTCGCGCTCGAGATGGCGATAGCCGAGAGCCCCCAAGCGGTTCAGATGGTGATAATGATGCGGTCGCTTCGAAAAGGTCGCGTTGATCCACGCAAACGAATTGGCGGTCGCGCCGGCGGCCGGTCGCGTTTTCTCGAAAACCGTGACCTCGGCGCCGCGGCGCGCGAGATGGTAAGCAAGCGAGCCTCCGAGAATGCCGCCACCGACGATACCCACCCGGCGCGGCGCGGCCGATGCCTGACGGATTCCAGGGAGCGCCGAGACGGCCACTCCAGAAAACAACTGAAAGAATTTTCTACGTTCCAAGGCTCACCTCCACGGATAGAAGAGGAGCACCTAGAAGACCGCCCAGAAATTGCCTGCGATGAACCATGTCGCCTCCTTCGCGTTTCGTCGCGCAACATTCTACACTTACTAGCTTGGCCACATGGACTTTACGGTGATGGGCGCAGCTTGGCCCGAAGATATTCCGCGAGATCTCTCCCGCGCTCGCTGAGCCTTCTAACGACGGACCGCGAAAGATGCCAGCAGAGGCGCCTCAGAGCCTATTTCGCTTTCACGACCAACGGTGATATGTAGGGCTCGTTATGAAGACTTGGAACGTACTAGTTATCTTTTTTCTCACCGCTTTCGGTTCCGCCGCGGCTCAGCCGCGCTACGACATCTTGATTCGCGGCGGCCGTGTCCTCGATGGCTCGGGCAATCCTTGGTTCACGAGGGACGTGGCTATCCAGAACGGTCGCATTGCTGCTGTCGGTCGACTCGACGGCGCGAGCGCGGATCGCGTCATCGACGCGGACGGGCTCTACGTCTCACCCGGCTTCATCGACATGCATTCGCACGCGAATTCCGGCTTCGATCACGAAGAGCGCCGCGCAAAAGCGACCGTCAATAATTTGATGCAAGGCATTACCACGGTCGTCTTCAGTGAAGGTAGCGCCTGGGGCCAGGACGAGCGCATCCAGGACAAGAGCGGCCAATGGACTTCATCGGGTATCGGTACCAACGCGGCGATGTTCGTCGGCATCTCGAACGTGCGCCGGGAGGTCATGCAGGACCCAGAGGGCAGGCCGACCGAGCCCGAAATGGAAGAGATGAAGCGACTCGTACGGCAAGCCATGGAAGGCGGCGCCTACGGAATCGCCACGGCCCTCGATTACTGGCCGGGACACTTCATCACCACACAAGAGATCATCGAGCTCGGGAAAGTCGTGGCGTCCTATGGCGGTATCTTCGCCGCTCATATGCGCAGTGAAGGCTTGCGCTCCTTATGGTGGGTCGAGAGCGACCCGTCGCCGCGGGTAACCCTTCTCGACGCTGTTCGCGAGATGATCCACATCTCGAAAGCGGCGGGAATCCCCGTCCATATCGGCCACATCAAGTCCACGGGAGTTCCTTTCTGGGGGATGAGCCGCGAGGCCTGCGCGCTCATCGAAAAAGCCCGCGCCGAAGGCGTCCCGGTGACGGCCGATCAATATCCTTATATATCGTCGGGGCCGGACGGGAATACCCAGCTCTTCAAGTGGCAGCCGTACTTGAGAGAGAGCATCCCATTCGGTGCTGAAGACAGGAGCGCGAAGGTTCGGGAGCTGAAGGACCGTATTCGCGCCCGGATGGAAGAGGATGCTACTTTCGCCTCCCGAGTCGAGAAAGACGTTTACCACGAGATTCTCGCGCGCGGCGGCGCCGATCGGATGTTCGTCTCCGAGTACGAGGAGCGGCCGGCCTATGTCGGCAAAACGCTCGCCGAGGTTGCGGAGCTTCGGGGCGAATCGCTCTACGCCACCGCCCGCTACCTCCAGCTCGACCACGACGCCCGCATCCGCTCTTATTCCATGTCGGAAGAAGACATTCACTACTACTTGACCCGCGACTACATCACCGTCGCGACGGACGGTTTCGGGCTTCCCGGCAGGCACCCGCGCTCTTACGGCACGTTCCCGCGCGTCATGCGGAAATACGTTCTGGACGAACAGGTCATCACGCTGCCGTTTTTCATTCGCAAGTCGACCTCACTCCCAGCCGCGATCATGGGCTGGGACGATCGCGGCTGGATTAAGAAGGACTATCGCGCGGACGTTCTCATCTTCGATCTCGACACGATCCGAGATCGCGCGACCTTCGACGAAATGGACCTCTATAGCGAAGGCATGCGTTATGTCGTGATCGGCGGCAAGCTCGTCATCGACGAGGGTCAGTACACAGGCGAGCTCCCCGGCGAAGTCATCGCCAAAGCAAAGCCTTCTAGCTAACGAAAAATCGGAAAGTAAGGTGACGTCATGAAACACAAGCTCCGCTTCACTCAACTGGTCATCGCCGTTGCGGCATGCCTTTTTACGATTGCCCAACGATCCGAGTCGGGAGCTTCCTGGACGGGTTCGCCGAGCCAAGCGGAGGCGACGGCGGGCGACGAGCTCGGAATGGCGCGAGAGCTCGGGCCGGCGACGTGGGCCCGTTGCGCGGTGTTCCTCTCGAATCCTGACGCCAAGATCTATGAGCTCTCTCACGTGCGCTCGAGCACGATGCCGCTCTCTCCTTTCGCCGGCCCCTTCGAGCCAAAATTTCTTCCATCGGACGGCCTTCCGGGGACGACGCAAGCTTTCAACATGGACGTGCTCAACGAAGGCGCCAACCCAGGACAGCAAGGCACGCAAATCGATGCGTTCGGGCATTTCGGCTATCTCGACGAAGCCTGGGATGGCACGTCACCTTTTTCCGCACAAGGCGCGCACTACTATGGCGGCTTCACACAAAAGGACGTGAAGCCCACGCCTGAGTCGCCTCTGCTCAAGCTCGGTATGGAAAAAGTAGCGCCCATCGTCACGAGCGCGATTCTGCTCGATGCTAAAAAGCACGTGGGTGGCGGAAAGCCGATGAAAGCCGGGGAGGTCGTCACCCCGCGCCACATCGAAGAGATGCTCGCGGCACAGGGGCTCGAGGACCGAGGCATTCTTCCCGGTGATGTGGTGTACATTTACACCGGCTGGAGCGATCACTACAAAGATCCCGACACCGACAAGGTCTATTACTCCATGGCGCCCGGTCTCTCATATGAGGCAGCGGAATACCTCGGTGAGCGCCGCGTCGTCGCTGTCGGGCTCGACACACCTTTCCTCGATCCCATTAATGAAGGACAGCTTGCGGGAACCGCCGGGCCGCCACCTGGAACGCCCGCCGGGATGACTTTCGCCGTCCACCACTACTTTCTAACGCAAGCGGGAATCTACAATCTCGAGAACATCAAGCTGGCCGAGATGGCGCGGGACAAAGTCTCGACGTCGTGCACGATCGTGCTGCCGCTTCTCGACAAGGGCAGCTCCGGGTCCCCGATTCGGCCCGTGGCGATCGGAGCGCCCGGTCAGTAGCAGCTCGACAGCAATGATCGCAGCGAGGCCGCGCTCCGTCAAACGGTAGAGGACGGGGGTGCCCGGGCAGGAGTTCCTTTTTGAGAATCCAACCCGTACAATTGAGTTAACTGCGTCCCCCCTACAATTTAATCGTGCGCAAGCTCGTGCTTTTGTCGTCGCACCGCCATATTTCACTACTTTGAAAACGTTCCACCTGGAAGAGATATGAGCACCGAGCGATTGCCACCCGACTACTCTGACTACGCGCCAGAGATCTACCCGCGTGCTTCTCTGCGTGAAATCTACTTCGTGCTCCTCAAACATCGTTGGCCCTTCGTCGCCGTCATCCTCGCGACCTGGATGTTCGCTTTCATCTCAAAATATACCGAGACCCCCTACTACCGGGCCACGGCTCTCATTCAGATCGACTGGGGAAAGATCAACGTCGTCCAAGACGTCATGATCAACCCCTCACGCACCTATGCCGATATCTACGGCACCCAGGAAAAGATCGTCAATAGCCGCCAGCTCGCCGAGCACGTCGTGGAAGATCTCGAGCTCTGGGAACACCCGCTCTTCGCGCCCGACCCCGACGCGCATCTCGACCAGAAGAAGGTCGTCAGCAATATCGGCCGCAGCATCCAAGCTATGGCCAATGTCAGCAGGGTCAAGAAAACGCAGCTCATGGAAGTGAGCTTCGTGTCACCCGACCCCGAGCTCTCGGCTCAGTTAGCCAACTCGCTCGTCGTGCAATATCGGCAGTTCAACATCGATTCCGAATCAGGTCTCGCCCGCGACACGAGCAGCTTCATCGACGAGGAGATTGGAGAGCTCCGAAACGACATCCAAGAAAAAGAACGACTGCTGCGCGATTACAGCAGAGAGAATCAAATCGTGATCGCGGAAGATGAAAATAACAGCATCGTGATGCAGAGGCTCGAGACGCTCAACGAGCAGCTCGCCCAGGCGGAGGTACAGCGGACGGCCGCCGAGGCACGCTACGCGAATCTCGCGAGCGCGGACCCTTTTTCGCTCAGCGAAGTGCGTACTAGCGGTCCGGTGCGCGATCTCGAACGCAGATACTTGGATTTGAGCGAGAGATATAGCGAGCTCAGAACGACTTTCGGCCCCGATTGGCCGGAGATAAAGCGCGTGAAGGGCGCGCTGGACGAGACTAAGAGGGACCTGGATGTCGTCGCCACGGAACAAGCGGCCAAAGTCGTCGGAACGGCCAAGGGCGAGTTTCAGGAGGCGCGGGACCGCGAGAATTCGCTCCGGAAATCGCTGAACGCCCAAAAGTCGCAAGTCCGGAAACTCGCGCACGCCGCTTCGGATTACGGCCACATCAAAGCGGAGCTCGCCAATCAGAGGCAGATTCTAAAACGCCTTCTTCGTCGCCGAAGTGAGACCGCCATCACCGCGGAACTCGGGGAAAAACAGCCCGTCCGCGTCAAGTTCATCGAGAGAGCGGAGGCCCCGACCGTTCCGTTCGCGCCGGGCTCGAACCGTCGCTTCGCCTTGTTGCTCGCGCTCGGCGTCATTCTCGGTGCCGGCACCGCTTACCTCCTCGACCATTGGGACGACGCCATCCACACCGTAGACGACGTCAAACAACACGTTCCCCTCCCCTATCTCGGAATGATCCCCCGCTACGGCACGGACAGCGCGCTCAAGTCAATAAAGAGCCGCCTCGCTCCTCGATCGGGAAACAGCCGAGGTCCCTTGGCCAGCGGCCGCGATGCCAAGCGGAGCACCTATCTACCCACGATATATGACAAACGCCCGGCTCTCGCGGAGAACCGCGACGCCCTGAGCGAGCGCTTCCGCTTCCTGCGGGGCTCGATGCTGCTGAGCACGCCGAACGCTGTCCCCAAGATAGTACTGGTCACGAGCCCCGACAAGAATTGCGGCAAGACCTTCATCTCGAGCAATCTCAGCTGCGCGCTCGGCCAGCTAGACAAGAAAGTGCTTCTCATCGACAGCGACTTGCGCAATCCGCGCCTGCACCGCGTGTTCCGCTATCGCAATCGAGTCGGCCTGTCGAACGTCTTGACCGGACAGAAGTCGCTCAAGGACGGCTGCATCATGCGGACCGAGATACCCAATCTCTACCTCATGATGTCGGGCCCCAAGAGCCCGAACCCAGGCGAGCTTCTCGCGTCACCGGCGATGGAGCGCACCCTGAAAGAATGCGCGGAACATTTCGACTTCATCGTTCTGGATTCGGCGCCGCTTCTACCGGTATTCGACTCACACATCCTCTCTACCCGATGCGACGGCGTCATCCTCGTGGCACGCGCCGGCGTCACTTCGCGCCACGCCGCGAAACAGAGCATCGAGCTCATTGAACGCGTCAACGGAAAAATCACGGGCTTGGTACTGAACGATGTCGATCTCAAGGACTACGCTCAGTACTATTATCATAGCCACTATGCCTACGAATCCGGTGCGTACATGGAAGACAACTCGATTGCAGGTCTAGGATGAAGTCTCTCCGCGCGGAGAAACGCACATGCCGCAGGGGGGCTTTAGCCGTGCTGCTCACCCTGCTCATGAGCCAAGGCGCCGTGGCGGCGGCGCTTGCGCGCGGCGCCATCGCCGGGAAGATTTTCGACAAGACAACGCAAGAGCTTCTCGAAGACGTCACCATCGGCGCCCACGCGCTGACTTCTGACGAGACGTTCGAAGCCACGACGGACGCGAACGGCGTCTATTATGTCGAGGACGCTCCCGACGGTGTCTATGCGTTCACGCTGAGGGCTGAAGGCATCGACTATCCCGTGGCCGAGCGTTTCGACGTTCGCGTTGGAAGGCCTTTTCTTCTAGAAAGCTGCTTCGAGATCGACCGCAGCACACTCACGGCGAATGTGAGAGCCGAGTGTGACTCCGGCTTCACCGAGCTCGCCCGCGTCGTGAGTATCGGCCCTCATCGTTTCATGATTCCACAAGAGAGCTCTGCAGATCAGGAACAGCCGCCGTCGAACCCGACTTCTCCGGAGGGCGCGAAGGCCGACCCGCCGCCCAAAAAAGCCTTCATCGTTCCCGAGAACATCGAGCACCAAGAGCTCGAATGTCTCGTGCGTGACAGGTTCCCAATCGTCGACGCAGATATCAGTCCGGGAGACGAGGTGCAGACCTCCCGTGTGTATTTCCGCTCGGACAAGTACCCCGACTTCTACTACGTCGAGATGACCGCCGAAAACCCGACCATCGACGATTTTCGCGCCGTTCTCCCGAAACCGGGCGTCGAGACGGAGCGTATCTACTACTACTTGGAAGCCATCGATTCGAACTTCGACAGTCTACAGACGCCCGAATTCGATCCCGCGGTGCTCGAGGTCGACGACTGTGACATCGACCCAGCCGCCATGTTCGCCGGCACCGATCCCGGGATCGTGATCGGCGCGACTACCGGCGGCGTGGCCGCCATTCCTCCCGGATTCCAAGCCATCGGGATTACGGGATTCATGAGCTCGGTCGGTGTCCTCACGACCGTGGCCGGAGCCGCTGCCGCTACCGGCGGCATCGCTTCCTCGACGGGGCTCATCTTGGTGGTCGCTGGCGGTACGGTGGCAGCCGCGGGCACGGTCGTTGTCACCGCTACTACGGGCGAGAAAGAGGCCTCCCCGCCTAAATAAGGGCGCGGCAAGCGCTACCCTCCCCGCACCATGGACGTGCGATGGGACCTCCGCGGAATCCGACTCGACGTGCGTTTTTCGCTCCGCGGCTCGAGCGAAACCGCCGCGGCAAGGACCACCGCAAAAAGAGCGAAGTTCGCCGGGAGATGGAGGCTGAAATCAGTGAAGCTGTGCAGAGCAACCGTGCTCACTGCGGCGACGTAACCCGCGTGCAAGTGAAGCAGGTCCGTATCGTGGACGAGATCGGCACGGACACGCCGCGTCGAAGAGACGACGGCCGCGCCTATCCAAAGGAGGAGCAGGAGCCCGGGGAGCCCCAGCTCGATCGCGAGCTGGAGATAGTCGTTATGCGCCCAGCTATAGAAGATCTGCCCGCCAAAACTGCGATAGGCGGCGCCCACATATCGGAACGAGCTCAAACCCGAACCGGTCAACCAAAAGTCACCGACCGCGGGCAGACTGTCGCGCCAGACCGCTATTCGGCCCTGCTCCTTGAGCCAGTCCTGCCCGAGGGTCTCGAGCTGGAAACGCCCCAAGAGCGGCTCGATGCCAATCCAGACGACGATCCCCAAAATCGCGAGCGCCAGCGCAAAGAGCGCGCGCCGCGACGTCCCCGAGCCTCGCCGCTCCGTCCTCATGGATGTCAACCCTATCCAGATGGCACAGCCCACGAGACCGAAAGCTAGACCGGAGCGGGAAAGCGACATGATGAGTCCGAGGCCGCAGAGAAAGACGCCTATCCCTGCAATGAAAGCAAGCGCGTGGTGGTCCCACGGCTCGCCGCGGCCACCGCTCTTCTTCCGCTCACGATAGGACGATAGCCAGCCCAAGCCGACGAAGAGCAACATGCTTTGATACGCGGCATAGTGATTCGGGTTTCCGAAGGTGCCCGTCGCACGCAGCGCCTCTGGCTCCCTTCCAAATAAACTTTGAAACTCCAAGAGCCACTGTGCGACGCCGAGAGCACCCGATAGGGCCCCGACGACAAGCAGCAAGAATCCTAGGCGCACGCTCGCCTCCGCGTCTCGGGCAAAGCGTAGGGCGAGGACGAACACCGCAAGAACGGCGAACCACAGCCAAATGGCCCGAAACGTCACGAAAGGCGCGAGGCTCCAGGGTGCCGAAGTCAAGGACTCACCCGCGAGCTCGAGCGAGCCGCTCCACCATCGGTGGGCCTCGGGAGAAACGGATGCGAGCACATCGCCATCGAGAGGGATCAAGCCGAGCAGGATCCACACGGTGATCAAAACGAGCGGCATTCCGAGACCGGTCCGCTTCAACGGGATTCCGTGGAAGTAGACAAAGCGGCCGACGTTTAACTCGATCGCTTCGCTCTCGCCTTCGCCCGGGATAACGATCTCGATGTCGGGCGCTTTGGCTCGCCGTGTCAACCAGCGCGCGAGACCAGGGTGACGCATGTGAAACGGCAGCCGCTTCCAGGCGCGATGGCGAAGCACCCGCGTCGAGGCTTCCTCCTTCGAAGCGAGTAGCGTCCGGAGAGTCAGCGTGAGAACACAAAAAGTCGCGCCGAGCTCGAGGCTCAAAGTGGCCCAAGGCGCGTAGCCACCTCGTCCGAGAGTGACGATGACCAGAAGCAAGGTCAGGACCAGCGTCACGGTGTCGCCCGCAGAAGTTGTTTCAAATCGGCCTTTGCTTGCGGATGCGTGGCGTCGACGCGCAAAACGCTCTCGAAGGCTTCGATGGCACCTTCCCTATCGCCTGAGCGATGGCGCGCCGCCCCCAATCCGTAGAGAGCGGGCACGAATGCGCTGTTGCGAGACAATGCTTGTCCATAGAAACTCTCCGCACTCAGCCACTGTTGACGGCGACCATACTCATCTCCCAAAGAGCACAGGAATTCGAGGGTGATGCGTCCCGAGGATCCGTATTTCTCCTCGACTCGGGCGAGCGCCTGCTCGAGGACGCGATCGGAGGCCTCCAGGTCACCGAGCTCGGCATAGGTTCGTGACATCAGGAGCACCGGCTCGAGCGAGCTCGAGGCAGGGCCGCGCCCCTTCTCCAAGACCGCTTGCCATTTTTGCGCCGCGTTCAACGCGAGGTCAAAGTCTCCTCCTTCGAGTCCGATCTGCGCCGCCGTCCGCAAGAGGTCTGGATCACTCAATTGTTCGAGGCGCTCGTGCAAGATCGCGAATCCGACCTCGTAGTAGTGCCCCGCGAGAAGCGCGTCCAGGAGATGACGCTGCGCCAAGGGAGCGGGAGGGGTAAGCGCCACCCAACGCTCCGGCGGGATCCGATAGAGGCGCAGCGCTTCGAGTGCGGGCCAAGTGAGCTCGGGCTCGAGCTCCATGCCCCTTTTCATATGCTTCTCGGCGACCGGCAACGGATCTTTCAACAAGCCCGGCAACAAGCCCGGCGCATCAGGGTCCTGCCAACCATTCAAGCTCGTCCGCGACTTCAAAAGCCACGTCGCGAACGCCAGGTGAAGTCTTCCGTTCGCCGGGTAGCGCGCGATGGCGGCTTCGAACCCTTTTCGGATCGAGGACACGTCTTCGAAGCGGTTCGCGTGATAGGTCGCGATGAAAAACGGAGTTTGGTAAAACGTTGGCGCCTCGCCCAGTGCTCTATACGCAAGCGCGAGCTCGCTCGGGCCGAAACGCTGCGCGTCGAATCGATGCTGCAAAGCTCCGAGCAGCGCGTCCGGATGCCGGAGGCGCGCGACCTCTTCTTCGCCGAGCCCAACTGGGTCGCGCGCGGCACGCTCCTGCTCAAAAAGATAGAGCGCACCCGTCGCATAAACCGCGGACAGGCCCGCCGCAAGGAGGACCAAAAGACTGCGCATGATGGGGTTAGAGGGTATTTAAAAAATGGTAACACGGGTACGACGCAACCGCCTCTGTCATCATCCGGATCTATTCGGTATCCTGGATCGATGTCCCTCGAGCTTCTCGGATCGATTTTAGGCAACACGCCGGACGCGCGCGTCGACCCGGACGCATGGGACGCGTTGACCGATCTCGCCATCCGCGAGCGGGTCGCTCCGCTGTTGTCACGACGGCTCGAAGCACGAGACGACCTTCCCGACATGGCTCGACAGAAACTTCGAGGCGAGCTGTACAACACGGGCGCCCTTAACCTCGTGCTCTATCGCGAGCTCGCGCGACTGCTCGAGGGTGCGCCCGGGCGGGTGGTGATACTCAAAGGTGCCGCTCTCGCGACGAGCCTGTATGACGACCCGGCACTCCGGCCGATGTGTGACATCGATGTGCTCGTGCGTCGCGAGGAGCTCGCCCTCTGGACGCGACATGTGACCGATCTCGGTTACGAGCGCGCGTCGCCCGAGATGGCTCGAGGTCTTTCCGAAGCCGTGCACTACCATGTCGCGTTTCGCGGCGGCCCTCATCGCGACACGGTGATCGAGCTTCATTGGAGCCTGATCGGTGGCGACGGCGATTGGCGCGCGCCCGACATTGATTGGTTCTGGACCCAGACGGAGCCGTGGCGCCCGCCGGAAGCTTCGCCCGGCGCCGAGGCGTTGCAGCTGACGCCCGCGGCGCGACTCCTCTATTTGAGCGCGCACGCCATGCTGCAGCACGGCAGCGCGGGAACACGCCTAATCTGGCTCTACGACATCTACCGCGTCCTCGAACGCGATGGCGCGCGTCTCTCGTGGCCGGAGATCGTCGAAAGAGCGCGCGCTCTCGAGTGGGACACGGCCGTGGCCGAAGCGCTCGACAGGGCCGAGGGGCTCTTCCACGCGCCCGTGCCGCCCGGTGTAAGCGAAGCGCTTCGAACGCGCGCCGCGGCGAGAAGCCGCGCGCACGTGGCCGAGAAGGCCGATAGCCGTACGAGCCAAGCTGAGCTCGTCTTGCGCGAGCTCAAGTGCCTCGACTGGTTTGGCCGCATCCGGCTCGGCCTCGCCATCGTGTTCCCGAGCCCGACCTACCTGAAGTGGCGCTATCCCAGAACGGGACGGATGTGGCCGCTCGCCTATTTCTATCGATGGTCGGTCGTCGCCGCGAAAGCCGTCTTCCTCCTGAAACGACAAAAAGCGCATCCGTGAATACCTTCACTGTGTTGACAAGCGGCCTATCTTCTGGTGTCGTAGAAGTTATAGCGAAATCCTGATTTCCAAAAAGAGCTGGGCGACCGAATTCGGACGTCCGGGGAGGGTTCATGGCACTCCGACGTGCGAGTCACGTCGCCTGGCGACGTGTTGGTGACGAGACCGTCTTGATCCATCTCAAGACGAAGCGCATCTATGTATTGAATCCGAGCGGCGGGTTTTTCTGGCACCGCCTCGACGGCGCACGAGGTACGAACGAGATCTTGGACAGCACGGCCATTGCCGAGCTTCCCTCGAGCGCCGTGAACGAGCTCGATCTTTTCTGGGAGAAGCTCGCCGATGCCGAGCTCATTGAGAAAGGAGAAAAGAGCGAGCCATCCGACAGCACGGTCGCCCGAAACGATAGCGACTATCCACTTGCGAGCTTCGTCCCGCCCGAGCTCGTCTGGCAAGAACAACTCAGGAACTTTGGCCAGAGCTGCGCCAACATGTCAGGCGAGAGCCCGTTATGCGACACGGCTCCCTCGTTCTGACGCCACCCCCGTTGCGGAAGGCGGCTCGGTTGCGTTCGGGCCCCTATCGATTCGGTGAGACGTCTTTCATCTTCGAGAGCTCCGATAACACGTGGCTCGGCTACCTCGACAAGCGCTACGACACGTTTCGCTCGACGTCATCGCAGAACACGTTTACGTTGGATTTCGAGTCCACCACCGATAGGATTCCCGAGGGCATGACGTCCCCTCTCGCGACCCATGTCGAAGCGCACGAAATCGAGCCGCGTAGAAACGGCTTCCTCGTGCGCACCGCGACCGTGTCGGCTACGGTGGATCTCGAGGCCCGCCGCGCGACGCTGCAAGGTCCGCGGGCAGCCTACCCGCTCGATAACCTGCTCCGCTACCTACTCCCCGCGCTGAGCGAGCAAGGGGTGCTGTTTCACAGCGCGGCGCTCGAAGGCGTTATCGCTTGCGGTCCTTCTGGCGCGGGTAAATCCACGCTCGCATCCTTTGCGGGAAAGCGCGCTCTGTGCGACGAGCTCTGCGCGGTGCGCGGCAACGCGGAGGGTCACTATCGCGCCACATCGCTTCCTTATTGGCAAGCGCGTCCGGGCTCGACGAAGCTCCAAGCCGTGCTACTCCTGCGCCACGCGACCCGCCATCGACTCAGACGCGTCTCTACAAGCGAGGCATTGAGACGGCTCTCGACCGAGATCCTCTGGCCGGTAGAGATCTCGAGCGCCATGGAGCGCGCCTTGGACCAAATCTCCGGCCTCGTCCAATCGGTTCCGGTGTTCGAGCTCGCCTTCGCGAACGATCCGAGCGCCTGGGACTTTATCGAGGAGCATGTACTGTCATGACGAACCCCGTCCAGAATGTCCAGGTCAAACTTCTACAACACGCCGATCGAAACTCGATACCGCTAGAGATGTCGATCGAACTGACGCATCACTGCAACTTTCGATGCCAGCATTGCTACATCCCAGACTTCTCCGCTCCGGATCTCCTCACGACGGAGCGCGTGTGCTCGCTGCTCGACGAGCTCGCCGAGATGGGAACGCTCTATCTCACCTTGACCGGCGGCGAGATGCTCCTTCGCAAAGACTGGTACGAAATCGCCTGCTACGCCCGCAACCTCGGATTCAGCTTGCGGCTGTTCTCGAACGGCTCGACGATAACGAAGGACGTCGCCGACAAGATCAAGTCACTCTACGCAATCGCCGAAGTGAGTCTGTATAGCATGGACGAGGAGATCTTCGAGAAGATCACGCAGCACAAGGGCTCGTTCAAGAAGACCATCCGCGGCATCGAGCTCTTGCGCGAGCGCGAGATCGAGCTTCTGCTGAAGGTACCGTTGATGGTCTTTAACGCGGAAGGCTTCGAGAAGGTCTTCGAATATGGACGCGCGATTGGCGCCACAGTGCACGCCGACCCTCGTATCATCGCAAAAAAGGATGGCGACCTTTCCACATTGAAATTGAACGCGGGTACGGAGGCTCTCCTCCCCTATTACCGGAGCGGCCACACGCCGTGCTCCGTGGACGAAAGCGGGGCCGACGATCCGCGTTTCGACGGACCGCTTTGCGCCGCCGGCAATCGCTACGCGAATATCACCTCTTCGGGCGACGTCCGTGCCTGCAACCTCCTGGTACCCGTCGCGGGAAACGTGCGCGAGCAATCCTTTCGCGAGATCTGGGAAGAATCGGAATGGCTGAAGCAAATTCGATCCATTCGGCGGAAAGATCTCCACACGTGCGACACTTGCCCGAAGATCTCCTATTGCGGCCGCTGCTACGCTCAGGCCCACCTCGAGGACGGCGACATGATGGGGCCTTCCTCGTCAGCGTGCTCCTTCGCCGAAGTGGTCGAGCTCATCCAAATAGAGAACGGTGCAGCGAGCGCTTAGGAAGCCCGCCGCGGCACTCGTCGCGTTGTTCTTCGTTTTGCGTGCCGCGTTTCGCGTATGGTGGCACGAGCCTCGCATGGACCTCGAAGAGCTCGTCGGCAAGCTTCGTGCGAGCCCCACCTCGAGCATCCCACTCGACCTCGATCTGGTCGAAGCCATCCTAGAACGCCTGCTGCCCGTCCTGCCGCCGTGGAGGACAGGGCGCTGTGTGAAACGTTCCCTCATGCTGCTCGATCTTTGGTCCCGCGCAGGGCTCACCCCGCGCTTCCATCTCGGCTTTCTCGAGGCTAGGGAAGGGCGCACGGGCCACGCGTGGGTCAGCTCCCAAGTGCCGGTGAGCCGCTCGACAGCACCGGCACAAAGCGAGACCTTGCGCTTGTAACAGCTGCCGCCATCCGTCCTGGAGTGCGGTTTTTGAATCGAGCCCAGTTCTAGCGAAGCCATTAAGAAGGTGAGCGGAGGTAGCGAGGAACTCGCCCGCGATGAGCTCGAGCGCCTGGGTGGGTACTGTCAAGTTCGGAGCGCGGACCACAAGATATAGATGTAGCCCAGCTCCTCCTGACGTTGCACCGCGAGCGTCATGATCCGAATAGCCTCATCCAGGTTCCCCTTGGACGCCTCGATTTCGGCTCGCAGGATAGTGGACGCCACGGCAACGAGCCCGACGCCGGTGATCCCCGGCGCGAATACCGTGGATTGCATCTGCCGGAGCGCCTCGCTTTCGGCGATGACCTCGATCTTGGCAAGCTCCCGCTCCGCTTCGTCGAGCTCGCGCTGCGCGTTGAAGGCGAGGCCGCGCGCGTAGTGCCACATTGCGACGAGCATCACCAGATCCTGCGGCGGATGGGGCTCGCGAAGAATCTCATCCCCGTAGTGTGCCAAAACCGGATCGAGCGTCTCCATCATTGGTTAAAGGGCCATTCTCGGCGTTGAGAATGCAGAGACGCTGTCGGGAAACGAGGCGAGCGCTGATAGGGTGCGGCAAACTGGTTGGGAAACTATATTGGCGTTACCAGTCCGCTCACGCCGCGTCTTTCAGGTATTCGATCGCGTCCTGTTGGAACCGGTTGGCCGATCCGCCGAAGGCCATGACGAAGAACTGCCGCAGGTACGGTTGCATGGGCTCGGATTCTAGCTGCCCATCGAGTCCGGCGGGTTTGCTCCCGGACGCTTCAATGACCTGCCAACCATCCGGCGTTGATCGAGTTTTGGCACACTACGGGTGCCGGGATCCCGCCAAGCGCGGCGGTGTTGAATCGAGCCCGGCCCTAGCGAACCATTTCCAATCGCAGGGATTTCCCTACAGACGCGCCGCCCGAAGGCGACCTACATGTCTTCAAAGTGTTGTAACCAAAAGGCTTTCTTGAGTGCTGCTCCCGCGTTTTGCGGCACGAGAATTGCTTTAAGAGCTGTTACCCCTCCGAAAAGTCGAGGCGTGTGCCGTCTCGACGCGCTCCCTCAACATTGAGAGGATAACCATGAAACGCAAGCGGTTGATCTTGCTCGGCCTCGCCGTGACCCTGTTGACCTTCGCACCAGCGCGCAACAGCTCGGCGCGCGCTCGCCGACTCCGATGTAGCGATATCCGCGTTACCTCGCCGGATCTCACGAGCAACAAGAAGGGAAGAAAGGGAAAGAAGAGCGAGAAGCGCAACAGGGGCCGGTTTTCCGCTGGTCAGATACTCGACCTCGAGCTCGAAGTACGGCTCCCCGTCAAACAGTTCAGAGAGCAACATGTGGGCCGACACAAGGTGGAGCTCAAGCTCTACACGCCGAGCGGCAACCTCTATCAGACCCTCGTCCTGCCATTCGT
This sequence comes from Acidobacteriota bacterium, assembly GCA_004356105.1. Lineage (GTDB taxonomy): Bacteria > Acidobacteriota > Vicinamibacteria > Marinacidobacterales > SMYC01 > SMYC01. Next base: position 19,199 of record SMYC01000214.1, read on the forward strand.
CGTAGACGCGCCCGAAAAGGCTCGGAAGAACCGATATCTCTCGACGAGCGCGATGCTCCCCGTAGCCGGCACGAGCATCGTCACGAGCTCCCTCTACGGCGAGTGGACCATTCTCGGCTACATCGACAGAGCCACAAAAAGCTGCGGCAAACCGAAGCGCATCAAGTTAAATCCTTGAATTTGAACACCGACGAAATTACCGACCGCCTCAAAGAGGTACGCCGCCAGGACGAGTGTTAGACCAGCCACTCCTTCCACAAGAATATCCGCTAGATCTCAGCTCTTTGTCGTACTGTCTAGCACGTGCACGGCGTAGCAAGGTCGGTGGGTGATCTCATCGTCGCACGTCGGATGACGGCCGTCTTGAGCAGCGGCCTAGCAAGCGATATCCTGGCGCCGTCGAGGTGTGGGTTGAATCTTCTCCAAGCCGACCGCGCACATCAGAATTGCCAGCATTCGGCCGATTCGAAAGGTGCGCAATGAAAAAACCATGTTCGCGTCATTCGTATGCCTCCTCCTTGCCACGTATTCTGATTTACCAACGCCGTCACACGAACGGGGAACTCGCGGCGCCAGCGCGATCGAGCATGACAATGAGGCGCGGCCTAACGTAACTGCGCGCAAAAAAAGAACCGGCGACACGGCGTGAGCACGTGTCGCCGGCTTGCCGGATTTGACGCTATCGGCAGTCCAAGTTTGAGCAGTCTCGGCGCGCAGCTAGAAGGAAACCCGCCTACTTCTTCTTACCCTTCTTGCCTTTCTTCTTGCTCTTCTTGCTCCGTTTGCTCTTCTTGCTTTTCTTACTTTTCTTGCTCTTCTTGCTCTTGTAAGCGTCGTCGTCGTCGTCGTCGCCGTATTCCGGATCGCCTACGGTGGTCACGTGCAGGACGACATCGAAAGCATCCCCGTCACCGTTCAGGTCCGTCATCCCCTGGCGGTTCTCGGTGACCCCGAAGGCGATGGTTCCGTTCTTGAACTGGTGTCCCCTAGAAACGTCATAACCCAAGTTGGTGGTGACGCCCGTCATGACGTCGTAGTAGTGGAGCACGATATCGCTGAAGTCCGCATCCCCGTTCATGTCCGAGGCGCCCTGAGCAAGTTCTTTAACGCCGAAGGAGACTCGATTCCCGTTGAGCTGAAACGTCTGAAACCCGCCGGACGGGTCCGCATGCAGATTGATGAGGCTGCCAACGGCGAAGTCGAAGATATAGAGCGTGAAGTCCGCGGTGTCGTTATCGCCGTTTTGGTCGGCTCCACCTTGCTGGCTCTCCGACGCTCCCAAAGCCAGGAGCTTTCCGCCTTCGAGCTTGAAACCGAGCGTGGCGTCGGTAAACAGGTTCGCCGTCAGGCCCGACGCGACGTCATGAATATGGAGAACGAGGTCGTCCGTGTCGCCGTCTCCGTTTAGATCGAGTGCGAAATGCCGAAACTCACGAACCCCAAAGGCCAGATAGCCTCGATCGAGCTGAAAGCCTTCGACCGCATAGAACGTGTTCACGACGCGGCCCGCGCCTCCTTCGAAGACATGCATCACGTCGTCGGCCGAGTCGAGATCGCTGTTGAGGTCCACATCTTGCAGGCTCTCGGACACGGCAAAGGCGAGCACCCCGTGATCGACCTGAAAGTCGTGGCGGCTGGCCACGGCGAGCCCCAGATTCGCAAGAGCGTTCGTGGAAGGCTCGTAGACATACAGGACCGGATCGAGCGCATCCCCATCTCCATTGAGGTCGACGTTGCCGTTGAAGTCCTCGCGGACCGTGAACGCGAGAAGGTCTCCGTCGAAATCGAACTCTAGAGCGTTCGTCGCGAGCTCGAGATTGGTGACCGCGCCCCCGGCGATATCATAAACGTGCATCACGATATCCGAAGCATCGCCGTCGCCGTTCAAATCCACGTAACCGTCTCGCGCTTCGTCAACGCCGAAAGCGACGAAGGCTCCCGAGAGCGCGAAACCGCCGCTAGCATCCCTACCAACATTGGTTAGGGTGCCCGTGGCAACGTCGAAGAGATGGAGCACGGAGTCGAACGTATCGCCATCGCCGTTCAAATCCGCACCACCGTGACCGCTCTCGGAGACGAGGAATCCAAGCATCGTGCCATCGAGACGATAGGATGCGCCGGGACGTGCCAGATTCGTGATGAGGCCCGTCGACATGTCCGCGACATGAAGGACGAGGTCCCTAACGTCGCCGTCGCCGTTCAGGTCCGTCATGCCTTGACGGGTCTCATTCACTGTCCACGCGACGTAGTTCCCGAAAATCGTCGGCGCGCCGGACGCGTCGAGGCCGGTATTCGTCAGAACGTCGGACTTTATGTCATATGTGTGAAGCACGAAATCGATCGCATCGCCGTCTCCGTTGAAATCCGTCTGCCCCGAACGAGCTTCGGAGCTTCGAACTGCGACGAAGCCTTCATTGAGGACGAATCCGCTAGAGAAGCGTCGATGCCGACATTCGTGATCTCGACCTGAGCAAGAATCGTCCCAGGTGACACCAGAAGAAAGAGCAAGGCCGTGAGAGCACTGTACCGCAAGAGAAACCTCCACCAACGCTGCCTGTGAGGGGCACAGTGCGTTAAAGACAAGTACCGTTGGGGCGGGACTAATTGCGATACAGCTTTTTGGCTACCACGTTAAGAATTAAGTGTATTAGGCAACCAGCCAGTGACGAAACGAAACGGATTTTGTAAACCCCTTTTGTGCTAAAGTGCGTTTTCTTGCCGACTGCGAATCTCCCCCAAAAAACGCATCCTGAGTTGAGCACGCGAACGCTCCTCGCTTTGGCCGTACCGAGCGCGCTGTTCACGATACTGACAAACGGCTATCGCGTCGTGGATCAGTATTTCATCCAGACCGTTTCTACAGCTGCCCAAGCAGCGATCGGCTCTTCCGTCTTCGTTCTCATCCTCTTCTACGCAGCCTTCGAGTTGATAGCGGCCGGCACCGGTCCGCTCGTTGCCCGCGCGACGGGCGCGGGGGATCGACCACTCCGTCGGGCCATCCTGGGCACCAGCCTTGCGGGTGCGATTTTGGTGACGTCGATCCTCATGCTTCTCGGTATCGCGGGCGCGCCGCTCATCGCAAGCTCGCTCGGTCTTTCCGGAGACGCGGCCGCCCAATGCGTCCTGTATCTCCGCACGCTCTGCTGGACGATCCTGCCGCTCGCGCTCACGCCCGTTGTCGACCAAGGCTTCATCGCAATGGGAAATGCACGGGTGCCGATGGTCCTGCACGCCATCTCTCTCGCGCTCAATATCGTGCTCACGCCACTGCTCATTCACACAGCGGGTCTCGGGATCGCGGGGGCCGCTCTCGCATCGAATACGTCACGGGCAGTCGCGACGGCGCTAGGTCTCGTCATGCTGCGGCGCCTGACGGGGCTCCGGTTTTCGGATATCCGCATCACGCCCGAGCTTCGAAGAGTGCTGCGCGTGGGCTATCCGATGGCGCTCGGCGTCGCGGCCTATGCGCTCGTCTATTGGGCGGTCTTGAAGACATCGGTCTCGCCCTTGGGGCCCCACGTCAACGCGGCGCTCGGCATCGGCTTCAACGCCCTCGAAGGCGTGACGTGGCCTCTGTTCCACGGCCTCTCGCTCGCAGTGGCCTCACTCGTGGGCCGCTATCTCGGAGCCGGCCGACAGGATCTCGCGAAAGCTACGATCCGACTGGCGCTCCCGATAACCCTCGCAGCTGGGGGGGTGTCCTCGCTCGTTTTCTGGCTCGCCGGCCCGTTTCTCACCGGCCTTTTTACAAACGACGCTGCCGTTCACGCCGCCGCGAGTGAATATGCTGTGATCCTGGCCGCTTCGCAGCTCTTCGTCGCTCTGGAGTCTTTGACCGAGGGAGTTCTCGCAGGCGCCGGAGACACGCGCTCGGTGTTCATTTATTCGGCTCCCGTCAACGCGCTCCGCATCCCGCTCGCATGGTGGTTCGCCTTCCCGCTCGGCTGGGGCGCCCCGGGTATCTGGTGGGTCATGAACCTCACGACCTACATCAAGGTGCTCGGAAAAGGCTATGCAGTATGGCGCGGGAAATGGGCGGAGATGGACCTGTAAGCCTAGCGCAGGCTTCCGTAGATCTTCTCGCGATAGAGGCGTTCGAGCTCTAGATTGCCGAGGGCGAAATGGACGTCCGAGAGCTTCAACCAGATGGAATCTGCGTCTTCACGGCTCTCGGCGCTCGCCTCGTAGCGAGCTTGGGCCGCGAGCAGGTCACCGGCGTAAAACGCCGCGTCGCCCTGCCGCTCGAGCCAACGTCCTGTCGGAAGCTTCATCCTCTCGAAGAGAGACGCCATCCGCTCGGCATAGAGCTGGGCTTCGTTGTAACGCTTCTGCCACAGGAACACGTAGAAGCGGAGGTCCGCCGAGAGCGCGGCGCTGATGAGAGCCGGCCATTCGGCGGGGAACTCGGATTTCAATGCGTCCGCGAGCCCCGGTCCGATATCCCCGGACCACAGCCGTTTCACGAGCTCGTGAGTGAAGGCTTTGGTCGAGCTTTCGGCGGACGCCTTTAGCCATTGCTCGGCGCTCTCGAGATCCTGCCGCGCAATCCCGATCGTCGCCGAGAGCGCGGGAAATCGCGGGTCGTCTTGCCACAACGGGTAGATGTCGAGCAGCAGCGCGTCGGCCTCGGGCCACTTCTTCGCGCGCGCGAGGGCGAGCACCTCGGACATCGCATAGATTTTCCCTTCCGGTGCTTTGTCGCGCGCGCGCCGGAAGAGCTCGAGAGCCTCAGGAGGAGCGTCACACCCAAGGCGCCAGTCACGCATCGCGGATAGCCGGCGGCGCAGAAACGGTGTGAGCTCACGCGTCAATTTCAACGCCACGTCGGCATCCGTGAGGAGCGACATGCCGCCGGCCGCAGCAAGCTCGGATAAGTCGGTAGACGCGAATCCGAAATCCGCATAAGCCAGGACGGGCGCGCAGCCGGGCTTCTCGTAAAGACGCACCAGATAGCGGTCGTACATGTCGACAAAAAGCATCCGGCGACCGGGCGCCACGAACGGCGTCTCGGAAACGGGGATGTCGTTCGTGATGGCGATGTCGTCGATGTAAAACCAAGCGTTCGACCGATCTCGGCCGGGAAGATCTCCGATGAACGAGTACTTGCGAAGCCCTGAACCTGGGATGCCCACCGCGTTGACTTGCTCCGCAAGAGCCACGACCGGATCGTCCTGCCCCTCGGCGTGCACCAACAGATCGTAGGTCCCGGCATCAACGTTATAGGAGATATCGACGACGTACCAGGTAAAGGGCTCGACGTCGAAAAGGGGCACATCTTCACCATCCGAGACTTGGTAGAGGGTGCCGCGACGCAGCTTGAGCCAGATAGCCAGCCCGTGCTCACTCATCGAGAAATGGGCGTTTCCGGCAAAGGCGATGTTCATCGGCTCCTCGGTCTCGACGATGAGCATCGCGAAGTGGATGAAGAGATAACCGTGCCACTTGTCCGCAAAAAACCCTTGGAGCTCGGCGAACTGCCCGTCCCCCGCGATGTCCTTGATCTCCACGCTGCGGTAGCCGCTATAGCGGTAGAGCGAGCTCAAGGAAACGCTCCCTTTTGCGCCGTCGAAGACCATCAATGTATAGGGGCCGGTCTCGACGCCCTCCTCCTCGAAGTCATACCAAACAAGGGTGTTCGAGGCGCCATCCTCCAGCTGGGGCTGCTGGGGCACAAAAAGAGACACCGCCGCCGCGAGAAAAAGGACAGGGAGCATATATTATTGTAGCAACCGTGAACCAGAAGCCCCCCACCTTCGTATGTGATTGAGGAGGGAGATTACTGTGATGAAGCATCTGATCGGCGCCGCCGTCATTCTGTGTCTCGCCACGAGTGTTTCCGCCCGCGAAGTCCGCAGTTTCAGCCGCGATTTCGACGCTAAAGGTCTCGACCAGCTGCGCTTGGATATCGCCGTGGGTGTGCTCGAGATCGAGGGCACGTCAGGCGATCGCATCGAGGTCGAGGTGCAGATCGAATGCAATTTTCGGAAATCCAAATGCCGCGATCTGGCCGAAGCTATCGATCTCGTCGCGAGCACCTTCGGGGACGAGATCGCGCTCGAGCTCGACGGCCTCAAAAAGTGGCGATCGCTCGGCATGTCGTTCGAGATCCAAGTGAAAGCGCCTGCCCGGATGGAGCTCGACGTGGAGCTCGGCGTCGGAAGCCTCGACATTCAAGGCTTCGAGAACGACATCACCGTAGACCAGGGTATCGGGGAGCTGAAGGTGACGATGGCCGAGTCGCGCGTGGACTTTGTCGATATCGACGCGGGCCTCGGCGAGGCCAACATACGTTTCACAGGCGGGCATCTGGCCGCGAGTGGAATTTTTGACAACGACCTTCGCTGGAGCGAAGGAAAAGGCGCGGCCCGCGTGCGTCTCGACCTCGGCATCGGCGAAGTCGACCTGCGACTTCGATAAAGACTCGCCACAACAGAGCGCACGTATTAGAGTAGTCGCTCTGTGAAGTGGATGCTGACGATCGTCTTCCGCTGGCGCCCGACGAACACCGAGTGGCAGTACAAGACGGTGATCACCAAGAAACCGCCCGAGCGGTGGCTCGCGGACCGGCTCGAAGCCGTCAAGATCGGCGACGTCGCCCAGCTGGAGGCGAGCGTCCTCTACGCCCGCGAAATTTCCGAGGAAGACGCCGAAGCGCTCGACCTCGTGATCGAAGATTCCGACCTGTAGCTCGTACAGCAAAGCAACTTCCACGACTACCCCGTGCTCCGCATGGACGAGACCCCAGAGATCGAAGTCCACATCGTGAAGAGCAGTGAAGCGCCCACGGGTGTAGGCGAGCCGGGGGTGCCTCCCATTGCGCCAGCGGTCACAAACGCTCTGTTCGCGCTGACGGGAAAGCGGATACGGAAGCTGCCGATTCGTCTGTAGCAGGTGCCCGAGACCTCATCAAACTCGGTTGCGAAAGAAGCCGCAATGGAAAGACCAGTCCATATCGTCTGAGCCTTCCAAGCCGTCGGACGAACACCGTCCAGAAAGAGCCGGCGGACGCAGTGAGAATGAGCCGCCACCGGTACGCCCGGCAGCCCCTGAAAAGCGGCCTACTGTCGCGCCGCTATCACAGGCGCGCTATCAAGTAACGTTCACGGCTAGCGCCGAGCTTCGCGACAAACTCGAACGGCTCGAGTACCATCACGACGATCCCTACGGAATGGGTGGCGATCGTAGTGCGAGCAATGTTCGGCTCCTATGCAAATGCCACAACCTGTACATGGCCAAGCTGGACTTCGGCAAAGAGAAATGGACGCGTACCGTCGTTCAGCCGACCGGGTCGGTGAACCGGCGCCGTCGTTTGAGCTCTGCCCGGGGAGAGTTGAACCGCGCCCGCTTGTTGCGGTGTAGCTTCCGGCCAAAAACACATGGCCCGCCGCTCAATATGCCAGCAGTCCCTTTTCCACTGTCGTCTTCAATTTTTTTCACGTCCTCTGTCCGGAAACGAGCTCGTTGAGGATTTACTTGAAGTCTACGAACACGTGTTCGGTGTGAGAAGACAAATCCGCCGCGGCCAGCGATAGTTTCTCGCGTGATAGGAAGGGCCACGGCGGCGGCTTTGCTCGTTTTGAACGACATGCCTCGGATGACGACGCGCCAGTTGCCCACAGTCCTCCACCGCCTTAAGACCTTGTTGATATATACCTATGTAGATACTACATAAATGTAGAAAGTTTGGAGGGCAAGTGGCAACGACGCAGATTTCGGCACATATCTCAGTGGAAACGAAGGCTCGTCTCGAGCGTTTCGTTAGGAGAAGCGGCCAGACGCGCGGACGCGTTATCGAGGACGCGTTGCTTCAGCACTTGTTGGCTCTCGAGGAACTTCCGAGCAATGTGATCATACCCGCTCGCATCGTGTTGAGTCGCGAGAGCGCCGAGAAAGTTCGGGAGATGATCGCACGTCCTCCTGAGCCTACGGAGGACATGAAGCGTCTCTTCGATGACCGTTGAAATTCGTGCCCTCGAACGTTCGGATGATCGACAAGCGTTCAGCTGCGGGGACGAGGCCCTCGACGTTTATTTTCACCGATATGCCGGGCAGAATCAGTTCCGTCATCACCTCGGCGTAACCTATGTAGCTGTGGAGGCCGAACGTATCCTCGGTTTCGTCACCGTCTCACCGGGCTCTCTCGATGCCGACGACTTAGCCTCAGGCCAAAAAACACCACCTTATCCGGTGCCCATTCTCCGGCTCGCGCGCCTCGCGGTCGATACCTCTGCCAGAGGCCGCGGCTTGGAAAGACACTTCTTCGTTTCGTGATAGAGCTTGCAGAGAAAATGATGGCCGAGCTTGGATGCGTCGGTTTGGTGGTCGATTCAAAACGTGAGGCCACGGAATTCTACGAGCGTTATGGCTTCAAGAGCCTTCAAGTTCTCGAAGGAAATCTACCAGAACATCCTGCACCTATCCCGATGTTCCTGTCGATCGGCTCGACGCCGAAGAAGCGCTCGTGAATTTGATATCACGGCGACCTCAGCTCGATCAACTTCCGGTCCACGTTCCAGTCGACCTCCCCTACATAGAACCAAAGTGGGCGTGACGGGAAGTGTAGTCGTTTGGAGTCCCTTGACCATCGAAATGCGACGCGACGAAGTCGGGCATCTGGGGGTAGTAGTGATACGCCAGCACGATGCCTGCAACCGCCAGCAGCACGATCAGGGCTCGCTAGAAACTCATTCCACCTCCGATGGGTACGGTTGTTGGCGATGAAGTCTTTCAAGTATTGTCGCAAAGTACGATGTCTCACGAGGCGAGCGAGGCAAATTCTACAGGCCGGACGAGGCCGGAGGCGACCCGTGCGAAGGGCAATCTACGCGGCTATAGTGATCGGATGTGGGGGGTGCAGTAGCGACCCCCCATCGCCGGACGCGCGTCCGGCAACGTCTTCTGTGCAGACGCCGGCTGAGTCAGTGGCGGAAGGGTTCATCCTGAGGACCGGGGAAGGCGAGGTGCTCCAGAATGGCATCGTTGTGAAAGCGTCACCGGCCACTGGTACTCTGGGGTCCATTCTCGTGGAGCAAACCTTCCCGAGAGGCGGAGGGACGGCTCTGCACCTCCATGAGCAGGGCGACGAACTTTTCTACGTCGTCTCAGGGCGCGGCACAGCAACGTTGGGTGACTCGACGAACGAGATTGGCCCAGGTGACGTCATCTTCGTCCCGCGAAATGCCGTGCATCGCATTGGGAACCTCAATAGTGACGAGCCGTTGCGGGTCGTCTTCTTCATGGATAGCCCCGAGTTGGTCGAGGAATTCCGCGCCATCCACGAACGGGTTACGTCGGAACCCGATCGACCGATTACGAACGAGGAGCGAGCAGCCATCTCGGAGCGCATTGGCGGCGGGAGAGCGGTGCGATGATAGCGATGCGGTCGTCGTAGCTGAGGGAGACCGTCCTTACGGCTGGGGCGTCGGCTTCGGCGTCTCCTCCGTGCCGCGCAGCAACCGGTCGAACCAGGCAAGGTAACGCTCGTAGCGGTCTTTCTGATAGGACGGCACTCGGATACCGTGGCTTTGCCCTGGATAGATGATGAGCTGCGTGTCGACCCCTCGCCGCCTCAAGCTCTGGTAGAGCTGCTCCGATTGATTGAGCGGCACGTTCCAGTCAACCTCGCCGCAAAGAACCAAAGTCGGCGTCACGATATTGGCGACATGAGTGATAGGTGAGATCTTATTGTAGAGCTCGGCATTCTCCCAAGGCAGGCCGAGCTCGAGCTCCCACTGAAGCTGGTAGTGATCCGTTCCGTAAGCCGAGAGATAGTTCGTCTCGCTCGCGCCGCTCGTCGCCGCCTTGAATCGCCCGGTCTTCGTGATCACATAGTTCGTGAGGATGCCGCCATAGCTCCAACCACCGACGCCCAGCCGTTCCGGGTCCGCGTAGCCAAGCTCGACGACGTGGTCGACCGCCGCCATGACGTCTTCGTAGTCTTTGTTGCCCCAATCCGCCCAAATCGCGTGGCTGAACGCTTCACCGTAGCCCGACGAGCCGCGAGGATTCGCAGAGACGACCACGTAGCCCGCGCCCGCGAAGACGTGCCACTGAGTGTTGAAGCGCGTCGAGTATTGCGATACCGGGCCGCCGTGAATCCACAGGATCGTCGGATAGCGCCGGCCGGCGACGAAGTCGGGTGGTTTCGTGACGAAGCCTTCCACTTCCGTCCCGTCCTTGCTCTTGAAATGAATGTTCTCGACCTCACCAAGCGTTACCTCGCTCAAGAGCACGTCGTTCGCTCTCGAAAGCTGGCGCAAGTCAGCGGTGAAGACTTCCGGCGGCCGCTGTGGGTGCGAGACGAGAAGCGCCGTCTCGCCGGATGGCGCCGCGTGATGGCTCCGGACGTCGCGATCGCCCGCGACGACTCGCGTGACCGCTCCACCACTGACCGGGATGCTCGCCAAATGTTGGTTGCCGCTGTCTTCGAGCAAAAAGAGGATCGCGTTGCCGTCAGGTGCAAAGCTCGGTGAACGGACACTGCGGTCGAGCCCACTGCTCAAAACTCGCGCCTCCCCTCCATCCGCCGGAATCACCGCCAGGTGATCCGTCGCGTACCAGATGAGCTCGGGCTTCAAGGTTGAAACGTGCGCGATCCATTGCCCGTCGGGGCTCCACGCGGGCGAGCGGTCCGCGCCGGGATTGGTGGTGAGCTGACGCGGTTCGCCACCGCCCGCGGGCACGAGAAAGATATCCGAGTTGCTGTTGCCGTCAGGCTCGTCGGTGCGGTTGCTCACGAAAGCGATCTCGCGTCCATCCGGAGACCACGCGGGCGACGCGTCGTCATAGGGCCCGTCGGTAATCTGACGTGACTCTCCCGTGGCGACATCGATGACGTACAGATGCGCACGGCGATCGTCTAGATAGCCGCGTCCGTCCCGCTTGAACTGAAGTCGCGTGATGACGAGGGGAGGGATAGTCTTGGTCTCGGACTCGTCGTCATCAGTCTCAGGCTTCGGATCGCGTGAGACGAGTGTTACGGCCAAGCTGTCGGGTGACCACGCGAAGTCGGAGACGCCGCCTTTCATCGAGCTGAGCTTCCGCGGCTCTCCCCCGCGCAAGTCCAAGAGCCAGATCTGAGTCTTGGCCTTGTCACCACGATTCGAAAGAAAGGCGAGATACCGGCCGTCCGCGCTGAAGCGAGGCCGGTTGTTCGACTTCGTGCTCGTGGTGAGGGCTACCGGGTCGCCGCCGTCCATGGGCACCATGTAGATATTCGAATAGCGGGAATCCTCGTCGAGATCGAGCTCGGAGACAACGTAAGCAACAAAAGCCCCATCCGGGGAAACCCTTGGCTCCGACACGTTCTTGACGGCGAGTGCGTCGGCCACGGAGAAGGGCCTCTCCGCAAAGGCGTTCAGTGAGCTCAACACAGCGAGAAGTGCGGCGGCATAGCGCATCGATATCCTCCTCCCCCGGGAGTCTACTCCAACTCGCGCTTCCCGGGCGTGACGAGACGGCAACCAAGCCGCTCTGCGAAACCGCGTTCCGCGAGAGTGTCGCCGAGCACGAGGCACCGGGCCGGGTCGAGCGCGTATTTCTCGATCAACAACACGCCCAAGCCGGGGAGCGGCTTCCGGCACCAACAAATGGCGGGGCCGGGCTCGTGCGGACAGAAATGAAGCTCGATGTCGAGCCCCTTCGAGGCACGCGCGAAGTCTTCTTGCGCCCGAGCCTCATCGAGCCCGGGAAGATACGCGAGGCAGAAAAGGCGATAGCCCTCGGCGAGATAGCGCTCGAGCGCGCCGCGCTCCTGCAGATGAGCGTAGTCCACGAAAACCGCTTTCCCCGTGCGACCGGACTTGTCCCGCCGCTCGAAAGCAACGCGCTCGATGGCAACGAAACCCTCGTCTTCTCGCGGAGGCTCGAGCTCACGCCGATAGCGGAACTGGGCCTCGGGCGGAAACGTGTTCGGCGACTGGCTCGCTTGGATCTCCTCGGGCGTGAGGAGGCGCCCGTGCCGCTTCACCATGCGCGTGACAGCATTGACCTGCGCTTGCTCGAGCGTCGTTTCGAGCCACAGGCAGCGCACCGCGGCGCCGTGCTTCCACGCGGTCTCGACGACGTCGAAGCGGGAGGCGCGCCGAGGATAGGTGTTGTCGAGCACGAGACGCTTCTCGCCATTCGCGAGTCGGTCGGCGAGCGCGAGCCGTAAGCCCGCAAGGTTGCCTCCCCTTTCGTCACGGTTGAGGCACCCATAGCCCCGCTCGACCCAGCTCTCGGCAAGCGTGCTCTTCCCCGCTCCTGGGTAGCCGACGAAGAGAACGACTTCACCTTCTAGACGCTTCGGAGCCCGCCGTGGCCCGGGACGCCCGGCAGGAAAAGCTTCTTCGAGCTCGGCAATATCGGCGGCGGAAAGAGCGACGTCCAGCGCATGAAGACACGAGACGAGCGTCTCCACACGCGTGACGCCGGGGATCGGCCGGATAACAGAGTGGATGTGTCTAAGCCATGCCAACGCGACCTCGTAAGCCGTAACGCCATGGCGCTTCGCAATCGCCGCGAACGGCTCCTTGCGTCCGATCCGCTTAGCGCGTCGATGCCCTCCAAAAGGGCTGTGAGCGATGATCGCGATCCCGTGCTGCACGCAATGATCGACAACGCCGTTCTTGAGCGGTGTGAGCTCGAACGGGCTGAGCTCGACTTGAACCGCAGCGATGGTCGCCATCGCACGCGCCGCCAGAAGCTGCTCTAGATTGATGTTACAAATCCCGATATCACGGACCTTGCCTTCGTTCTGAAGCGCATTGAGCGCCCGGAGGCTCGTCGCGAGTGGAACTTTCGGGTCGGGCGCATGCAGCTGGTAGAGATCGATACATTCAACGCCGAGCGCACGAAGGCTCGCTTCGCACGCCGCTTTCAGATGCTTCGCGCGCCCATCGGGAATTAAACGTTTCCCCTGGCGCCTGAGCCCGCCTTTGGTCGCGACAACGACGCTTGACGACCTCCCCGCGAGCGCTTTCGCGAGCAGTCGTTCGTTGTGCCCTATCTCGCCTGCCGACGGCGCATAGACGTCCGCCGTGTCGAAGAGCGCCACGCCGCGATCGAGCGCTTCGTGCAAGACTCGAAGCGCCGCGTCCTCGGATACGTCGCCCGAGGAAAGCCGCATCAATCCGAGCCCGAGCGCCATTCCGTAAGTCTAGCAGCGGGACGGGACGGGACTACGAAGCTCGATAGATGAGTCCGGTTCGATATTGCCCAATACGGCATTTTACCGTACAATTGGTACGGATAAAAACCGTACATAGGAGACTTATGGCGACATTCACCAAGCGTTTGGACATGCGTCTCACGCCGGAGCACAAGAGCCTGATGGAGCAAGCTGCCTCGCTGAAAGGGCTATCTCTCTCGTCTTGGGTGAAATCCGTCGCACTCACCGAGGCTCAAGAGGCTATCAAAGCGCACAACCGCACCACCCTTTCTCGACAAGACTGGGAAAAATTTTTGGAGATCGTGGATTCCGACGACGAGCCATCTCCGGCGTTGAAACGAGCGGTCAAACGTCACAAGAAAAACCGTGTGGCTGATTGAGCCTCTCCAGAGAGCGCACCATCGGGACGACTTCGACTGTGGGACCCCCGAGCTCAACGAGTTTCTCAAGAAGTACGCTCGGCAAAACGCGAAACTGGAAATCAGCCGAACCTACGTCGCTGTAAACCCCGGCCAACTAGAGGTCCTCGGCTACTACACGCTCCGAGCAGGCGAGATCTCGTGCCGCGATCTGCCAAAAGACGAGTCCAAGAAGCTACCGCGCTATCCCGTGCCTATCGTTCACCTCGCACGACTCGCCGTTCACAGAGGTGAAAGCGGCAAGGGGCTCGGAGAGTTCCTCCTCGTCGATGGGCTTGGGCGCAGCCTCCGTGCCAGCAAAGAAGTCGGGGCGTTTGCGATGGAAGTGATCGCAAAGAATGACTCCGCGAAACGCTTCTACGAGAAGTACGGGTTTCGAGAGCTCGCTGATGACAAACGTCATCTCTACCTATCGATGAAGAAACTCAAAAAATTGTTCCACCAGAGTTAGCGACCGCGTTTCGAAGGCACCGCCCTGCTTCTTCACACCATCTGAGGTACCCGCGTTCCGCGAAAACGTTATGATTCCGCCCATGATGATAATCGACGCCCTCGGCGAAATCCGACTCACGCACACTATGGAGCTCATCGCAGAAATCCTCGATAGCGGGACGAACAACATCTCCGTGACCCTCTGCGACCCTAAGACTTACGGCGAGACGGCTTTCGACGAGACCATCAAAGCCATCGTCGCCTACGACCGGCACATCGCCAAAAACGCAGAATATCTCGCGAAGGTTACGTCGGTGAACGCGATCGAGCCCGCTATGCAAGAGAACCGGCTCTCGATCTTCTACCAGCTTCAAAACGCTACACCCATCCAAAGAGACCTCGACCGTGTAGAGCTTCTGTACAACCTCGGCATCCGCAACATTCAGCTCACCTACAACTATCAGAATTACGTCGGCTCGGGCTGCCGCGAGCGTGACCATCGCGGCGTCAGCGCCTTCGGAGCCGAGCTCATCGAGTGCATGAACGCCACCGGCATGCTCATCGACACCTCGCACGCGTCGATGGCTACCATGGCAGACGCGATCAAGCTCTCGAGCTCGCCCATCATCATCTCGCACACGTGCTGCGAGAGCGTGCACCACCACGTGCGAAACACGACGGACGAGAACCTCAGGAATCTCGCCGACAAAGGCGGTGTCGTGGGCATCTGCCAGATCCGACCGTTCATCACCGACAAGACGAGCGACAACCTCGATAGCTATTTCGACCACATCGACCACGCCGTCAAGGTAGCCGGCCTCGAGCACGTCTGCATCGGAAGCGACCGCGACCACCGCGTGATCGAAGACAATCCCGAGGAGATCCGGATCCTTCAAGAAGAGGAAGGCTCTCAGTTCCAACCCGAGCACTGGCCGCTCTACGTGACGGAGCTCAACGGTCCACGCCGCATGGAGGTCGTGCTGCAAGGGCTCGAGAAGCGCGGCTACAAGGAAGACGCGATCGAACGAATCGGGGGAAAGAATCTTTATCGGCTCTACGCGGACGTCATCGGATAGCCGAGTCTAGTACAATCCCCGGCGTCAGGAGGCATTCATGAGCGTAGTGTTTCTCTCGTTCTTTCTCCTCGCCGGAAGCCCAAATACGGACGTCGCCAACGAGATCCGCGAGCTCACCGTCGAGTTCAACGAAACCTACGAGCGTAACGAGCTCGATAAATATTTCTCGTATTACGCCGACGACTTGACGCAATGGTTCGAGTCCGGCCGAGTGACGCTCGAGCAATACAAGACCGACTGGTACGCGCTCATCGAAGCCGGCGGAGGCGTCGAGTCCACCGAGCTTTCGGACCTGCAAGTCCAGGTCGGGCCCGACGGCAGAACAGCGGTCGCGACCTATGTCGCGACCGTCGTCACGCGCTCCCCCGAAGGCAAGCGCACAAAAGAGCAAGCGTGGGAGACCGATATCTGGTTCAAGCGCGACGGTCAGTGGAAAATCGTCCATCTCCATTACAATTCCCACGAAGTCCCTTGAGCGCATTGGAGCAGGAGACCTCTGAAGCCCGCGACGTCTTCGCCCGCGGCTGGCGCGAGCTCGCGAGCTTCCCTCCCCGCTCCACCCGAAACGATGCCGACAAAGCCCGTGGCGCGGAGCGCGTCCGCGAGATGGCCAAGCTCTGCTCGAGCCTTTGCCGCAAGCATCGGCGCGAAATCTACGATCGCCTGACCGACGGCAGGACGCGTTCCGTGCGCGTCGACGAGCTCGTCTGGCGCGCCGCCGAGCTCTGGCCCGGGCTCGTCCCCACTAAGGCCGAAGTCTCGGAAGAAGCCGAGCGCATGCAGGCCGACAAGGACGGTCGCGAGATCCAGCAAGGGATCTTCATCTCAGAAATGCTGAGCGACCCGGAGAGC
>SMYC01000215.1 GCA_004356105.1 Acidobacteriota bacterium
CTTCCCAGCGCACGCGGCTTGGCTTTCGTGTGTGACTTCGCGCTTCCTGAAACCCGGGTGCCCGGAGCCCCGCCGGAGGCCCCGTTTACCCATCGCCCATAGTTGCTCGGACCACGGAGCGGAGCCGGGGTCAAGGCCGCGAAGCGCCGAGCGCAGCGAGGGAAGCCTTTACGCCGGCGAGCACCGTGGTCTGCTGAGGGAGCGATGGCAGACGGTTTCTACCCACAGATTTTGCGGAAGGCCCTTTTCTTTCTTTTCCTTTACGCCTTTACGGCTTTGCGCCTTTGCGTTACGCTTTTCTTATTATTGATCCGCTTTTCGCTTTCCAGGCGCGAGTTATTTGCGCGCTCGTGGGGTCAGCGTTGTTTCCTTGCGTTCTCCGTCTCGCTGGTAGACGACCTTGATGGGCTCGCCGATTTTCACCACGTCGAGAGCGAAGGTGTAATCGTAGATATTCAAGATGGTTTGCTCCGCGAACTCGATGATGACATCACCGGCACGAAGTCCGGCTTGCTCGGCGGGTCCGCCTTCGATCACACCGCTCAAGAGCAAGCCCTGCACTTCGGTGGCGTAGTCGGGAATCGTTCCCGTGAAGGCACGGACGGTGTCGCGGCTACCACCCTCTTGCTGTGTCCGGGTGACTTTGACGAACACGGGGCGCTCATCGAGATTGGCGAGCTTCTCGGTCAGAATCGCGCCGAACTGCGCGACCCGTTCCAAATCTTCGAAATTGATGAGCTCCACGCGGTCCGCCGGCCGGTGATACTCCTTGTGAGAGCCGGTAAAGAAGTTGATGCTCGGGACCTCGGCCTGGTTGAAGCTCATCACGTCCGTGGGTAAGTAAGGATCGTCACTCGCCTTAATATCGAAGCCCACAGGCACGTTGGTCTGCTCGATGAGGCGAGGCCAGATCGAGCTCGTTCCAATGGCTTGGAGGACGAGCTTATTGTCGCGCATCCGTCCTACCATGTCGTAGTTTACATAAGCGATGAGCGCCTCCGGGGCGATCGCTTTCGACGCGACGAAAGCACCGGAGCCGAGGAGGCCCATCTCCTCGCCGGACCAGAACGCGAAGGCGATGGATGCTTTCCGTGCGCGGGTCTTAAGACGCTCCGCGGCGGCGAGGACGGCCGCGACACCCGACGCGTTGTCGTCGGCGCCACCATGCGTCTCGCCTGTTTCGTCTTTGCCCGCGAGCGAGTTTCCTTGCCGGCCTCGTCCAAGATGATCGTAATGCGCCCCGAGAAGCACGAACGCCGCCGCGTCGCCTTCATCTTCACTCGGAGGAAAGTAGCCGACCACGTTGTAGCCCGTGCCTGTCTTGCGCTCGAGCTGGACGTTCAGGCGCAAGGTCACGCCCGGGATCGCGAACCCCGCAACGTGAGGATTGGCGGTGTCGAGGTCGGCTTGTGCTTGCTCGAACGTCTTGTCGGCGACATTCTCGAACAGTTTGACGGCGACATCACCGGTAATGCTTGCGGCCACAATCCCCGACCCGGCGGCGGCGCTATCGAAGTTGAGAGGCGCGAGCTCCCCCGCGTTCGGCGACCGCGGCCCCGTGACGACGAGAAGGCCTTTCGCCCCGCGCTCGCGCGCGTTGAGCGCTTTGTAGCGAAGCCCTGAATAACGGGCGAGGACAGTCTTGACCTCGGCCGAAGCATCCTCTGGAAAATAGCGGAGCACGAGCACGAACTTGTCTTCGACGTCGAGACCGAAATAACTGTCATAACCGAAGTCCTGGCTCTCGGGAACGGTGATGCCGTATCCGGCGAAAACCACCGGACCCTCGACTTCGCCCGTCTCCGAGAACGAGAGCCCGCGAAGCGTGTCTGTGGGAGCGGACCACTCGCCAGAGGCCAAGTCTAAGAAAAGCGAAGAGCCTGTATCGCGCACACCGGCAGTGAACTCGAAAGGCATCTGGAACGAGCTTTGACCAGGTAGTGGCAACGCACCGAGACGCTCGAGCTCCTTAATAATGTAGTCGGCCGCCATCCGGGCGCCGTCCGAGCCCGTAAGCCGTCCGCCCATGGCCTCGGAAGCAAGGGTCGTCACGTGGGTCTTGATGTCCTCGGCGACGGATGCGGACCCCGTCAGCAAACACAAAGCGATAACACTTGGTCTCATCACTAATCAGTCGTCCTTCGAGGCGCGAGGAGGCGCCGCCTTCAGCGCATCGAGCGCCTTTTCGTGGTTCCAGCTCGCGAGATAGATCTGCCCGCCGCCGCCGCCATTCCGGTTCGACGTCCACGCGAGCTGGGTCCCGTCCGGCGAAGGCACGGGCAGCCCATCGAAGCCGTCGGTATAGGTGATCCGAACGGGCTCTTTCTTTCCTTCAAAATCGACCATGAAGACCTCGAAATTCGCGAAGCCGAGCTTGTTGGTCGCGAAGAGGATGTACTCGCCCGAAGGATGGGTATAGGGCGCCCAACTCATCGAGCTGAAGCTCGTGATCTGTTGCTGCTCGGTACCGTCCGGCTTCATCGTCCATATATCGGCAAGGAGCCCTTCCTCGTCGAAGCGACGCCACACGATGTGCTCACCGTCCGGGCTAAAGAAGGGCCCCCCGTCATAGCCAAGGACGTCGGTGAGCCGAGTTTGCTCCGAACCGTCCGCGCGCATGATGTAGATCTCCGCGAAAGTAGAGGGATTCAGCTCGAGCATCTTCTGCTCATCCGCGCTCAGCTCGCGGCCATAGGCATCACGCATCGAGGTGAGCACGATCCACTCGCCGTCGGGAGAGTAGCTCGCTTCCGCGTCGTAGCCGCGCGCGTGCGTCAAACGCTCGAGCTCTCCCGTCTCGTTTTGAAAGACGTAGATCTCCATCTCCGGATCGTAGTCCCAGGAATAGCGTCGCTCTTGCCCCGACGCGCGGAAGTCGAGCTCTTCTTTTTGAAGCTCTTTCGACCGCGGGTCGTGGTGGGTCGAGCCGAAAAGGATGTTTCCCGTCCCGGACTGAACGAACGCGCACGTCGTTTTTCCGTGGCCCGGCGAGATGCGCCGGGTATCGCCGTTCGTGAGGTCGAGCTCGTAGATCTGATAAAACGGGTTGCCGGGCTCACGCTCGCTCTGAAACACCATGCGGGTACCGTCTGGCGAGAAATAGCCTTCCCCGGCGCGACGCCCTTCGAAAGTCAGTCGCCGCGTCCTTGTCAAGAAATCGCTCTCGGTGTAGTCCTGCGCACCGAGAGTAGCGGCAAACAACAGGAACAATAGCGTCTTGTTCATCGTCATCAGCGCCATTCTAACTCTAACCGAAGCCTCGACTCGAAGGGTATGGTTCAGATGGTTCAGCCGTTCGATTGCACTCTCGTTCCTCTCTCCAAAAAGGCTGCGAGTCGTTACGCCGCGACAAGCGAGCTAGTCGACGCGCTCTCCGAAGTCATGGAGCGTCGCGCTCCGCACGGCACCGCCGCCCCCCCGGCACCGAGTCAACCGACGGTCGCGAGTTCGCCCGCGAAGGTTTCAAAAACGTCGTGGTAGTGGCGCGACGTGAGGAGCGTCTTCGATCAACAATTCAGGGCAGGATTAGGGTGAGATCGAAGTGTACGCGGCATCTGACAATGACACACCTTGCTCTAGCTGCCGCAAGCGCTTCTCGATCAAGCTCCTGCGAACCCGGGACGACACGGCACCAATCATTTCTCGTGCTTTCCGCATACTGAAGCTTGGCACCAGCTCTAACTCCGGGAGCGCGGCGAACAGGCGTGACTTTGCGGGGGCTAGATACAAGAAATCAATCAGTGCTTTCTCCGGCATCGCCATCACGACGCCGTTAGGCCCCGCCTCTTCGTACCCAAAGAAGAAGGAAGGCAAGACATGATGGATGGAGTACGTACCAAGTGGGGTGGCGTAACTCCGCGTCCGTGCCAGTGAGACGCAGTACGTAACGCTCGAGATCTGCGAAATCATCCCGTGGTAGTAAAGGGCGCTCTGAAGAGACACGTAGCTTGGGAATGGCGCGGTGAGGAACCTTGGCAGCGTGAGGGGATCCAACCCTCCGGCAAGAACCCACAAACCACGTTTGACGCGCACGACGTGCCCGGAATCCGCCAGGCGCGACAGCAGCTTGCTCGCGTGACTCTTTTCCAGGTCCAACAAGCCCATCATATCTGCCGTCGTTAGTACGGCCTGGCAGCTCTTCTTGATCTCAGCCAGCGCGGCAATGAGCTTCATTCTCTGACACCGCTACTGAGCGCCTCTACGACTCTGAGGACGGCATCTTCCCATACGGTTTCAGAGTCGTATTGTGCCTGATGTTCTGAGTCGAGATACGACAGCACCTGCGCCTTGAATGCGTCAAAAGTGACCGACATCGCGTTCGTCTCGGCTCGCGCAATATCGGCGCTCAGAGCTCGATTCGAAATGTGCGAGTCGACTCCTGAATTCAGCAGGAGGCTGAGATCAAAAACATCTCTGGCCCGTGTCGCCGGTCTCCTTATCAGAGCTTCGACTTTCTGCTCGTATGCTGCATGGGCATCGTAGTGATTGGCCATGATGGGAGTTAGCTGGTGAGCCTTTATCACCTCCGGGTTCAATGCTTCGAAAACGATGCCCTTCTTCATACCTCTTCTCGAAAACTCCAGTTTCGTCGGGCGCAAAACATCTGAATCCGGAACCGCTAAGCCGAGTTTCCACCGCTGAGTCGGCTCGGTCTGTTTTGGCGCTGACCATCGTTTTATGGCGAGCCCGCGCACGCGAAGAATGTCACGAAACGGTGTCGAATCCAGGAGGTCATTCACAGTCTCCTCGAGTTTTTCCTTAGCGATGTTCTCAACATCGAGATCCAGGTCCTCTGAATACCGAAAGCTTCTTAGGAAAAATCTCAGGTTGCATCCGCCTTTCACGGCGTAAGATCTCTTGTCTACTTTCCTTCCGAAGACATCGAGGAAAAGCAGGTGGAAGAGCTCGACGACTCGCAACGTGTCCTGGGTACTCATATCGCCTAGTAGATGATAATACCTATAGTTGTCATATAAGTCAACTATAAGTATTATTGTGGAGCATCCTACCGAACTGCGGCCTTGACTCCAAAGGCTTCGAGACAAACAATCTCGCTGCACGATGAGTTACAAGAGCTTACGCGGGGCGCTCGACGACCTCGAAAGACACGGCCAGCTGGTCCGAGTCAAGGAGGAGGTCGACCCTCACTTGGAGATGGCCGAGGTCCAAAGACGCGCCTACCTTGCTGAAGCGCCCGCGATCCTCTTCGAGAACGTGAAGGGCTCGCCCTTCCAGGCCGTGTCCAATCTCTTCGGCACCCTCGAGCGCGCTCGCTTCTTGTTCCGAGATACGCTTGCGCGCGTCCAGAAAGTCATCCAGCTCAAAGCCGATCCGTCGCAGGCGTTGCGCCACCCCTTCGCCTACGCGTCAGCACCCCTGACCGGGCTCTCGTCTCTGCCGAAATCAGTGTCGGGCGGCCCAGTTTTGCAAAACCGCACCGACATCGCGTCGCTTCCAGCCATTCAAAGCTGGCCGGATGACGGGGGTCCGTTCGTGACACTCCCCCAGGTCTACACGGAGGATCCGGACAGCCCAGGCGTGATGCGCTCGAATATCGGTATGTATCGCGTGCAACTTGCTGGCAACGACTACGAGCCCCAGAAAGAAGTCGGCCTTCACTATCAAATCCATCGCGGCATCGGTGTTCACCACGCGGCAGCGCTTCGTCGCGGCGAGGCGCTCGAGGTCAGCATCTTTGTCGGAGGGCCGCCGGCGCATACGCTCGCGGCCGTCATGCCCCTACCCGAAGGCTTGAGCGAGCTTCTTTTCGCGGGCATGTTGAACGGGCGGCGTTTCAGGATCGCGCGACGCGACGGTTTTGCGATCGCTGCCGAAGCGGACTTCGTCATCACTGGGCGCGTCAACGTCAATTCGAAGCGGCGCACGCTTCCCGAAGGCCCATTCGGAGATCACCTCGGTTATTACAGCCTCGCGCACAACTTCCCTGTTCTCGACGTCGCATCCGTCTATCACCGTAAAGACGCTGTCTGGCCGTTCACTGTAGTGGGACGGCCACCGCAAGAAGACACGACCTTTGGCAAGCTCATCCACGAGATCACCGCACCCATGGTGCCCGTCGAGCTTCCAGGTGTGAAGGCTATACACGCCGTGGACGCCGCAGGGGTCCATCCCCTTCTGCTCGCCATTGGAAGCGAGCGCTACGTTCCGTACGGCGAGCGCGTCCCTCAGGAGCTCCTCACGAACGCCAACTCCATTCTGGGTTTTGGCCAGGCGTCGCTCGCCAAATATTTGATGATCGTCGCGAAGGAGGACGACCCGGAATTGGACCTGGATGACATCGAGCGGTTTCTGATTCACCTCTTGGAACGCGTCGATTTCCGCCGTGATCTGCATTTCCAAACGCGCACCACGATCGATACCCTCGACTATTCCGGGACGGATCTCAACGCCGGCTCCAAGCTTGTCATTGCCGCCGCGGGCGCGAAAAAGCGAAGCCTTGCGCACAAGCTGCCCGAGCTTTCGTTGCCGGCCTCAGTTCGTGACGCGGCCTTGGTCCTGCCTGGCGTGCTCGCGCTCGAGATAGCTCCGTTCCCAGGCTACGACACGATCGCACGCGAGATGACGGAGCTCGCCGCCCATCTTGCAAGCCAGCCGCTCGATGAGCTTCCGCTCATAGTGCTCGTCGACGACGCCGCCTTCACCGCGGCAAATTCGAGAAATTTCTTGTGGGTGACCTTTACACGCTCTAACCCGTCGCACGACGTGCACGGTGTCGAAAGCTTCACCGCGCACAAACATTGGGGCTGTAAGAAGTCGATGATCATCGACGCGCGATTGAAGCCGCATCACGCCCCTCCTTTGATCGAGGACCCCAAGGTCACGAAACGCGTTGACGAGCTCGCAGCGCCGGGAAGAAGCTTGCACGGCGTCCTGTAATCCATACACTTATGCACGGAGGTCACCCATGAACGTTCGAATTCTGACCACCTTGTCGCTCCTCGCCATCGGGAGCGCCGCCTTGGCCGCGTCCGAGACGAACCGCCTTACCGTCGATCGCTATCTCGATTGGGAAGACGTCGCGGGGCCCACGCTTTCGCCCGACGGCGGCCAAATCCTCTACGAACGACGCTTTGTCGACGCCGTTCACGACCGCTGGGAATCGTCGCTTTGGATCATGGACGCCGACGGTTCGCGGAACCGCTTCCTCGTCAAAGGCACGTCCCCACGCTGGTCACCCGACGGGACACGCATTGCCTTTCTGGCAGAAGGCAAGCCCGAAGGCACACAGGTTTACGTGCGCTGGATGGACGCCGAAGGCGCGGTGAGCCAGGTGACCCGCGTGCGCGAGACACCGTCCAACATTTCGTGGTCGCCCGACGGAAGCTCCCTCGCGTTCCAGATGGTCGTGCCGCCCGAGAAGGACGGCCGGTGGAACATCGACATGCCGACACCGCCCGAAGGCGCCGAGTGGACGGGTCCTCCCAAGATAGTCGAGCGGCTCGATTACCGTCGCGACCGGATCGGCTACTTCCCTGCCGGGTTCCGGCACCTCTTTGTTGTCGACGCCGATGGCGGCACGCCACACGCCGTCACTAGCGGCAACTGGCATCACGACGATTATCGCTTCATGCCCGACGGACGATCGCTCGTCTTCCGCTCGCTGCGCGTCGAGGATGCCGAGCATCAGTGGCGCGAGTCCGAAATCTACACGGCTGACATTACTACGGGAGTCATCCAGCAACTGACGCGACGCGCCGGGCCCGATCGCGGCCCTGTGCCCTCACCGGACGGCAAACATATCGCCTACGTCGGTCACGACATGTCGGACGACACTTACACCGAGGAAGGCCTCTATGTCATGGCCTCGGATGGCTCCGCGCCTCACGTCATCGCGTCCGAGATGGGGCGGCGTCCGGGCAACCTCCAGTGGGCGGAAGACGGAAGCGGTATCTATTTCACTGCCCAGGTCCAAGGAACGTCGAATTTGTATTTCGCATCTCTCGACGGAACACCGCGCGAAATCACGAGCGGCAACCACATGATGAGCGTGACCGACATCCAGGCGGGCCGTGCCGTGGGGACGTTGAGCAGCTACGCCGTGCCCAAGAACCTCATCACCTTCGAGCTCGAGAGCCCTGCCGAGCTTACTACGCTTCACGTGACGAATCGCGGCGTTCTCGCAGAAGTGGAGCTCGGAGAAGTCGAAGAGCTCTGGTACGACTCGGTCGACGGTCTTCGGATCCATGGATGGATCGTCAAACCGCCCGATTTCGATCCGAACAAGAAGTACCCGCTCATCCTTCGCATCCATGGCGGCCCGCACGCGATGTATCACGCCGGTTTCGATTTCAAGAATCAGAACCACGCGGCCAACGGCTACGTCGTGCTCTATACCAATCCCCGTGGAAGCTCCGGCTACGGCAGCCCATTCGGCAACGCCATCGAGAACGCTTATCCCGACAAGGACTATGACGATCTGATGGCCGGCGTCGACGAGATCCTCAGCCGCGGTTACATCGATGAGCGCAACTTGTTCGTTTATGGCGGAAGCGGTGGCGGCGTCCTCACTTCTTGGATCGTCGGTCACACGAGCCGGTTTACCGCGGCGGTCGCCAAAGCGCCCGTGACGAATTGGCTCAGCTTTGTCGGCACGACGGACGGCTCTTCGTGGTACCACAACTTCGACGCGATGCCCTGGGACGATCCGAGCGAGCACTTGAGACGCTCCCCGTTGATGTATGTCGGCAACGTCACCACGCCGACGCTTCTCATCACGGGCGAGAAAGACCTGAGGACGCCTATGGAGCAGACGGAGCAGTATTACCGCGCTCTCAAGATGCGCAAGATACCCACAGCCATGATCCGGCTTACCGACGGGTGGCACAGCCGAAGCCTCCCGCCAACCAACCTCATGAGGGTCCAGCTCTATCTGAGGAACTGGTTCGAACGCTTCAAGGTCACGGAGACCACTTCCACAGAGCAACCGTAGCTTCAAGAGGAACATTCTGAACACGGGCAGGCTATTCGGCGCATTCTTGCTCTCTGCCGCCGTCGCGCACGCGGGTCAAGGCGTGGACGATGAGGCCCTCAAGAAGCTTCCTCGAGCCGAGAGAGTCGCGATCCTCAACGCGCAGAGCTGGGAGATGACCGCCGCACCTCTCGAAGGCACGCTCGTCATCGACGGCCGCGTCTCCGAGGCGGCGTGGAGCCGGGCGGTGCCGGTCACGAGTTTGTACCAGCGCGAGACCTTCGAAGGGCTTCCCGCGACCGAGTCCACGCACGTTTGGATTCTTTTCGACGACACGAATCTCTATATCGGCGTTCGCTGCTTCGACGGCGACCCCAGCCGCCCTTTGGCTCGCGCGATGTTCCACGACGAGAACGTGGGAGCCGACGACGCCTTCGCCGTGATGATCGACGCTTACAACGACCACCGTAGCGCCGTCTTCCTCGCGACCAACGCCAACGGGACCCTTTTTGACAT
Organism: Acidobacteriota bacterium; assembly: GCA_004356105.1. Classification (GTDB taxonomy): domain Bacteria; phylum Acidobacteriota; class Vicinamibacteria; order Marinacidobacterales; family SMYC01; genus SMYC01. Next base: position 9,446 of record SMYC01000215.1, read on the forward strand.
GCTGCAAAACGGCGAGGAGAGCCGTTCGCGGAATTTGAACTGGGATACCGTTTGGTACTCCCGTGGAAGCCAGACCGAGACGGGTTGGGAAGCCGAGATCGTCGTCCCGTTCAAATCGCTACGCTTCGACGCGCCCCAAGACGGCCGCGAGATCCTCTTCGGCATCGGCTTCAAACGCAACCTTCCTCGAAAAAACGAGGAGACCTATTGGCCCTTCGTCGGGAACGACTCGACATGGTACAGACCCGCGGAGTTAGGGACGCTCCACGGTCTGGAGAACATCCGCCCTGGACGCGCGCTGGAGCTCCGGCCCTACGTCCTCGGTGGCGTCGACCGGGCGGTCGAACTGGGCGAAACGTCGTCGCGGCAAGAGATCGGCGCCGACGCGAAATGGGGCATCACAACGGGACTAACCGCCGATTTCACCGTCAATACGGACTTTGCTCAGGAGGAAGCCGACGTCCAGCAAATCAACCTCACTCGTTTCTCGCTGTTCTTTCCCGAGAAGCGTCAGATTTTTCTCGAAAGCGAGCGGAGCTTCATCTTTGGCGTGAAACGCGAAGCGGACCTCATTTTTACGCGGCGTATCGGCCTCTCATCGAGCGGCGGAATCATCCCGATCCTTGGCGGCGCCCGCCTCTCCGGGCGTCAGGGACGGTACAACCTCGGCATCATGAACATGCAGACCGATGATATCCTCGCTGGAACGGTCGCCGCCGAGAACTTCACGGTGATGCGTTTCCGCCGCGATCTCTTCGAGCGCTCGAACGTGGGGGTCGTGTTCACGAACCGCCAAGGGGGTGGAACATATAATCGAGTCTACGGCGCCGACTTGAACTTGTTCATCGGCCGAGCGTGGTCGTTCGAAAGCTACTTTGCCGTACTGGACAACGACGAGCCCGAGACCGCCGGCACCGCACAGTCAGGCTTCGCCAAACTCGAATATCGGACGGACCGCTACGGTGCCCTTTATCGCTATCTCGGTATCGGCGAGAATTTCAGCCCCGGTATCGGTTTCGTCCGGCGACCGAACAGCCAACAGAACCGAGGCGTTCTACGCTTCAGCCCAAGACCCTCGATGTCGCTCATACGGCAGTTCCACTTCACCGGCACGCTCGACTACATCCCGAACCAGCAAGGGCTTCTCGAGACCAAATGGTTGACGGGCGAGCTCCAAACGGTGTTCGAGTCCGGTGACTCCATCACGCTTCGCTACGTGGACGCCTACGAGTTCTTGGAGCAAGGTTTCCGTTTGCGCCCCGACCTCACCATCAACCCGGGAAACTACTCCTTCGCGACGATGACGGTCCAACTGAATACTTTCGGCCGACGCCACGCGCGAGCGCGCATCGGCTATACGACCGGAGGCTTCTGGGACGGCACGCGTGACACATTGGGGCTAAATCTCAGCTACCGCATCAACAAACATTTTGGCATGTCCGGGAACTACGATATCAACTGGGTGGACCTGCCCTCCGGCAAGTTCACGACGCACCTCGTCTCGTCTCGCATACAACTGGCCCTACGCACCGACGTAATCCTCATGGCGCTTTTGCAGTACAACCACGAGACGCAGCAGCTCGCGAGTAATGTTCGCTTCAACTGGATCCCGAAACCGGGCTCGGATTTCTTCGTCGTCTATAACGAGCTCGACGAGTGGGGTCAGGTATTCGGCGTAAAGAACCGCTCGTTGAGCGTGAAGCTCAACTATCTCTTCGCCTTTTGACCTCGGTAGCTCTTCAGCAAGTCCACTATGTTTTGATAGCTCCCGGGTCGGTCCTCGTTCATGATCTCCGCAATGGTGATGGCACTTATCTTCGATTCGCCTACGGAATCGCCTACGTCGCTCGGATCCGCGCCGAGCTCGAGCAACATCGCGGAACTTTCCGTAGCTCCGGAATTCACAACGTCACGAAGTCTTGCGTTCAAGTTCGCTGCCGCAAGCGCGGGCACGCCGCCGCGCTTTTCGAGAAGAGCAAGGCTTTCTTTCGCGCCCCATCGAATCGCCGTCTCGAACGGAGCGAAGTCACCGTCTGGCCCCTCCGCACGTGCTCCCGCGGTGAGCAATTTCTCCACGGTGTCAGTATCCCCGAAGCGTATGGCAACGTTCAGCGCCGTCGTCCCGTCTGCCGCAACGGCGTCCACGGATGGGCCGGCTGCGAGGAGCGCATCGACGGACTCCTCGGATCGCTCTTCGCAGGCGAGTATGAGTGGCGTCCTGCCCTCCGCGTCCCTCACGTCGAGCTCGGCGCCTCGCTCGAGCAGTAGCTGAATGCAACGCGTCGCGCCGTAATCAGCCGCTCGGTGCAACAAGGTATCGCCGTTCTCGTCGACCGCAATCACATCCGGGTCGCTAACGAAATCTCTAGAAGCTCTGGATAGTCCATGTTCAGGGCTAGCCTGATGTCCACGGCGACTTTGTACGGCCCATCCATGATGAACTCCGGCAGCGGCTTCGAGAGGTCCAGCTCTCTAAAACCGCGCCCCCGGTCTACCCGGGCCGCGTCTATCAATTTCGCCAAGCCCAAAGCCTCTGCATCCGACTCGACTTCCATGCTGCCGTCTATCAATTTTGCGATGGCCAAAGCCTCCGGATCTCGCTCGACATCCACGCTATCGCCGAAATCGACCAGACTCGCGACAACAAAGTAAAGAACAGCCGCCCCAACGAGAAAAAGACGAAATTTCATGGAGGCCTCACATACGCCGCGCCGACGATTCTGAATTTTGAATGGGAAACGGAACTCTTCATTGAGGATAGCATGGTGCCGGAACCCGGGAACTTCTTCCGATTTCCCGCCGATCTAGGATTGACTTTTCTCAGTGTGAACACTAGAGTCGGACTCTACGTGAAGAATCCCCTCTCGAGGTAAGTGTTTGGACCTCTATACGCGACCTCGAATCCTCCTCTGTCTTGGCATGGCGTTGTCGGGCACGGCATCAGCCCACGAAGACACCAGCGGAGCCACTCGTCATTCAACGCATCAACGGACCGGTCACGCTCGACGGATTCAGCAACGAACCCGCCTGGGACAACATCGCACCGCTACCCTTGACGATGTACCAGCCGAACGCGGGCTCGGCACCCTCCGAGCGAACGGAGATACGGCTCGCTTATGACGACGAAAACCTCTACGCGGCCGGGCGCATGTACGACCGAACCCCAGACGAGATACGCGCGCCTTCGAAGAAACGCGACCAAACGGGACCAGCCAATGACTGGTTCGGTGTGCTACTCGACACGTTCAACAACAACGAGAACGCGCTCGTCTTCCTCACTTCTCCCACCGGACCGCGAACGGACATGGCCGTTTCCAACGACGCTCAGGGCGTCTTTCCCCATCAACGTGAGCTGGAACACCTTTTGGGATGTGGCGACGAAACGGAACGCAGACGGGTGGTTTGCCGAAATGCGCATTCCGCTTTCGAGCCTCCGGTTTCAAACCGAAGCCGGGCGGGTGGAGATGGGGCTCATACTCGTTAGGATCATCGCTCGTAATTTCGAGTTCGATACGTTTCCCGCCATCGAGCCCAAGTGGGGCACCTTTGGCGTGATGAAACCATCGGTTGCGAGAAAAATCGTTCTAGAAGGTGTGCAGAACAAGAAACCGTTTTACATCACGCCGTACTGGGCGGCGGGGAGCGCACCTTCTCCCTCGACGAGACCGAAGCGGCCTACGGGCTCAACTGGATATCCTTTCCCGAACGGAACCAACGCTTCGTCACCAGCCTGGTACAGCTCCGCGTCTTGGTCATGTTCAGCGTCAAGCTCTCATTGAGCTCCTTCGTCCAATATAACAGCGCCGCTAATCTGGTCTTCGCCAACGTCCGACTCCGCTACAACCCGCGAGAGGGCAACGATTTCTACGTGGTTTACAACGCGTTCAACCGGTACGGCTTCGACGAGCAGATGCCCAACCGCATTTATGCATACAACAACCGAATTTCCGGCGACCGGAGCATCTGGAACGGCGAGGCCTGAGCATGCCAATCCGCTGGCACGAAGAGGCGCCCGAAGAGCTGCGCGAGGCGATCCGGTTCACCGCCGAGGAGACGGGATTCGCGCCACGCCTGATCGAGAAGGACTACTTCTGCAGCGTGATCCTCGAGGCTATTGCTGTAGCCGATGTACCGCTGGTCTTCAAGGGTGGCACCTGTCTGGCTAAAATCCACTCGGGTTTCTTCCTGCTGAGCGAGGATCTCGACTTCAGCATTCCGACCTCGTCTGACTCGACA
>SMYC01000216.1 GCA_004356105.1 Acidobacteriota bacterium
GGCGCAGGCGCTTCGTCCTCGGATGGTGGGGGTGGGACATGGACCGCTCGGCGACGGCGCCGTTCTCGAAGACCAGAAGTCGTTTTTCGAGGCGCTTCACCGGGTCGTGAGTGAAGAGCGCCGCGCCGGGCGCTCCGCGGCCGAGCTTCAGGAGCGCATCGAGAGCTTGCGCGCGGACGTCGTGTCGAACGAGCGCATAGCACGCTATGTCGGCCGCAGGTTCGCGGCGCAAATCGAGAAGGTTTGGATCGAGCAGGGCGGGGAAGCGTTCGAAGCATCGCCGCTCGAAGCGCACCGACTCGAGCACCAAGCGCATCATGTCGGCCGATAGCGAGAAACTGACCGAGCTCATTGCGGAGTCCGAGCGGATCCTCGTCTTCACCGGCGCTGGCATTTCCACGGGAAGCGGCATACGGGACTTTCGCGGACCAGAAGGCGTGTGGAAAGAGCACCAGCCCGTCTATTTCCAAGATTTCATGGCGTCTCAAACGGCGCGCAACGAGTATTGGGATCAAAAGCTCGAGGCGTGGCCGTCCTTCAGGGACGCCGAGCCCAACGCCGCGCATACCGCCATCATGGATTTGGAGCGTGCCGGAAAGATCGAGATGGTGATCACGCAGAACATCGACGGCCTGCACACCCGCGCCGGCACGTCCGCCGAAAAGCTCGTCGAGATCCACGGGACGAACGGGGCCATCGAGTGCATGAGCTGCCACGCGCTCACCGACCCAGATGCACACATGAAGACGTTCGCCGAGACCCACGTTGCTCCAGATTGTGGTTGTGGCGGCTACTTGAAGCCCGCGACCGTAAGCTTTGGCCAGAACCTGCGGCCAGAAGATCTACGTCGGGCGACCCAGAGCGCCGAGGCGGCGGACCTTGTCATCGCGCTTGGCTCGACGCTATCCGTCTATCCGGCCGCGGGATTCCCGCTCGCGGCCGCGGATCGCGGAGCGCCTTATGTCGTGATCAATCGCGGTGTCACCGACCATGACGAGCACGCGGCGCTCACGCTGCGGCTCGAAGGCGACGTGGTGGAGCTCTTGCCGCCCGCGGTAGCGGCCGCAATCGCGTGACCATCGTTTGAGGTATGTGGAATGGCCCAGAAGAAAAAGAAACCGAACCAGAACATGCAGGCTTGGATAGTTGCCCGCAGGCGCCACCACCTGTCACACGCCCAGGTCCAGATGGCTCGCGAGCTCGGGATGAATCCGAAGAAGCTCGGCGGGATGGACAATCACCACCAGGAGCGGTGGAAGATGCCGCTCAGGCACTACATCGAGCACCTGTACTTGAAGCGGTTCGGCAAGGAACGACCGAACGTAGTGCGGTCCACCGAGGATACGGTCCGCCGCTACGAGAAGAAGAAGGCGCAAACACGCGAGGCGAAGCTGCCACGCCGTAAGGCTCTCGTAGAGTACTCAGCTCCCGGTTCGTAGGCGTTGCCGACGGCACCGTAGGCTGCATTGCTCGACGTGATGCCGAACGCGAGCTCGTGCAAGTTCGTCTTCCCTAGCAGGATGGCGCCGGCATCGAGTAGTTTCTGCAGAACCGGCGCGTTCTCGCCCGGGCGGAAATCTTTGAGCCCTGGCGTCCCGCCGGTGGTAGGGAGGCTGGCGGAGTTAATGTTGTCCTTGACCACGATAGGCACCGCCGTGAAGCGGTCCCTTCGCGCCCGTCGTCGTCGCGTCAGCGGCTCGAGCTGCAAGCTATCGCTTGCTCGGCGCCCAGCGAGATGAACGCGTTGAGCCCTCGTAGCGCTTCCGCGCGGGCGAGCAGCTCCCGCTGAGGGCCTCGGAAGTCATGCTCCAAACCGGATTTTCTCCGCCGCCTCTCGCGCGCTCAGTGGGTTTTCTGCCGCGGGAGTGACGGACGAGCCCGTCAGAACTGCCCCCAGCAGTCCTAGTAGCAGGTTCTCGAACATCGGTCGTACCTCTTCAGGCCGCCGCTAGGACGCGTTTCTTGCTCCAGGCGACTACGCGAAACCCCCAGGCCGCGAGCCCTGCCCAATAGAAGACGTAATCGATAATTTGGCGGTCGTCGTAATAATAGAGCTCGAACCAGTACGTGGTCCAGACCACGAACCAGATGAAGTAGATGCCGCTCTTGTGCAGCACGCGCCACTGTCGCGCGCTCAGCTTGCTGCGCCAGTAGCGAAACGACGTCAGCGTCATGGCGAACAGGAATAGATATCCGGGCACCTGCTCCGCCAAGTCGTAAAGGCCGTAAACCTCCCCTACGTAGTAACCCCAGTAGCCAATCACCATCCAGAGAATGAACAACAACTGCCAGGCCATCGCAGCGGCGAAGCAGAGACCGATGTAGCTTCGATTGTGTAATAACCAGCGGCTGAACGACCCGGGAAACAACATCGCGAGTGAGGAAGCTGCAAAAGCCAGGTACAGCCACGGCACCGAACAGCGAACCGAAAACTGGATCATGGAAGAAATGCCCGCGGGGGTGGACATATCAACATCAGCGCTCGTCATCCTAATTACAATCGCAAGACAAATCGGGACAACGATTAGCGAGAACAACCTCCACTCGTTGAGGGCCTTGCTTTTGAGCAACGTCGATTGAGTGGCGACCATGCAAGAATTATACGCAGGTGCAATAACTTGCGGGAGCTAGCCGCCGATCCCGTCGGCAGTAAAGTAGGAGCTGAGCGACGTCAGCTCCTGCGACATGTCGTCGACCATATTTCGCAGCAGGTGGCGGGTGGAGAGCATCCCGCGTACGCGGGAATTCTGGTCGACGATCGGCAAGTGCCGGATGTGGTTTTCGACCATCAACACGAGTGCCGCTTCGCATTCGGTGTCCGCCCGCGCAACCGTTAGAGGGAAGGTCGCGACTTCCGACAAGCGGGTTTTGTCGAGGCGGTGCCCTTTCGCGACCACGCGGCGCAGTAAATCGCTCGCGGTGAAAATGCCTTTGGGTTGGTCGTCGTCGACGATGATTACGGCGCCCGCACCCATGTCGGACATCCGTTTGACGGCATCGAGGACGGTAGCGCCCGACCCGATCGTCACCGGCGGAACGCGCGCAATCCGGAGTAGGTCCATCAGTTCCTCCTCGGCATACCCCCCGGCCCGGGTGTCGATTCGGCTCGAACGCACTAGCTCGGAAACGCTATAGACTCCTCTTTACCTTTGGGGGATGACACTCCTTTATATCCCAACTAAGGCATTAAACTCAACCGCCCGCCTGTCAGTTCTCGTTGGTCGTAGGATCCATCGGCGCTTGCTTGGCCTGTTCGACCATCCGGGCGACATCTGCCAGAAGCTCCTTGGCGTCATAGACGATGCCGTCCTTGATCGTGTACTTGATGCCGCCGACACGCTCGACCTCGCCTGTATCGTCGTTGAGCCGTACCGCTCCGGTCCCATACAGGACTTTGAAGTTCTCGAGCGGATTCTCCTCGACGACGACGAGGTCCGCGAGAAGGCCGGGTCGGATAATCCCGAACTCGATTGGAATGCCCTTGGGCTCGTACAAAGTCTCGGCGCCGTTGAGCGTGGCGGAGCGTATGACCTCGAGGGGATGGAAACCGGCTTCCTGCAAAAGCTCGAACTCTTCGATATAGGCGAAGCCGTAGAGCTTGTAGATGAAGCCCGAATCGGAGCCCGTCGTCACGCGGCCGCCCGCGTTCTTGTAGTCGTTCAGAAACTGCATCCACACGTGATAGAAGTTGCGCCATGCGATCTCGTCATGGCTCGTCCAATAGAACCAATAGGCACCGTGGCTGCGTCGACTCGGCTGGTAGAATTCCCACTGTGAGGGAAGCGTATACCGTTCGTGCCAGTCGGCGTTGCGCGCGGCCATGACGTTGCGGCCCGCGTCATAAATCGTCATTGTCGGATCGATCGTGAGCCCGAGATCGATGAGCTCGTTGATGAGTGCTGTCCAGCGCTCGCTCCCGCGCGGATGGATTTGATCCCAGAGGCGGGCGGCTTGGCCGAAGCGGTGCTGCTCGTCGTTCTGATTCTGGTTGATGGGCCAATCCTGGACGTAATGGTCTTTGAGGAGGGCTTCGAATAGCCCGTAGAAATGCGTCTGGGTCCCGAGGCCGAGGCGCGCCGCGTCGAGAACATTCATACGAGCCACGCCGTTTTGTCCGATATGAGCCATGGTGCCGAGACCGTGTTTTTTCCCCTCGTCGATGAGCGCTTCCATGATGTGAGGGTCGTAGGAGCCGAGCTTGATACCGTCGATCCCCTGGGCCGCGCCCCAGCGCACCCATTCACGGGCCTTTTCGGCGGTTTGGATGGACCCGCCCTCCCAACCGCTGCCCGTGCCGGGACGTGCGTAAGCGAAAATGCGGGGGGCTACGATTTCGTTCTTGGCGCTCCGCTCTTTCTCGCTGAGGATGAAGCTCTGTGCGCCGGACCCCGCGTCTCGCGTCGTCGTGACCCCGTGGGCCATCCAAAGCTTGTAAACATACTCTGCCTCCGGAGCTTTGGGGACACCGCCCGTATGCGTGTGAAGGTCCACGAAACCGGGCATGACGTACATTCCCGAGATGTCGATCTCCTTGGTCGCGTCCGTAGGTCGCTTCGACTCGTCGATCTCGATGAAAGGCGTGCCGACGCTTTTGATCTCTACGATGCGGTTGCCTTCGATGACGATATCCTTCGGGCCCGCGGGCGGCCCGCCCGTGCCGTCGATGACGATGCCGCCGCGAAGGATGAGGCGCTCGTGTGGTCCATCGCCCTGGCCGTTTCGGTCGGGCGCCGGACGAACGTGCTCGCGCTCCTGCGAAATAACTGGCGCCGCGAGGGCGAGAACCAAAGCGACTGCCGAAAAGTATGAAGAGGCTCGTATATTCACTGAATCTGTCTCCCAAACAACTGCGGTCATTGTATCCGTCTTTACTCGCCGTGCCGTCAACCCGTTCTGCAACCCAGGAAATTTGCGAGTACACTCGTTCGGCGAATAAAGGTATATATGGGCGTTGAAGGTTGCCGGGCGTGCCCAATGGGCGGCCTCTGTCGCGATGAGCACTCGCCTTAATTGGCAGTAGCGGCAACGGAGCACTAGCGCAGTCTTACCTTTGGAGCTTCCCGCGCTAGCCGTTGTCGGCATTGTATCGACTGTCGTCGTCCAGGAATCGATGCCTAGCCTTCCAGGTACCGCCCGGCAACCTTTCTAATTTTGTCGCGCGCGGGTGCCCGTGTTGGGAGCGTGAGGCAAAATGCGGGTCTCTGGCTCAAATCGGTTCGAGTGGCGGGTTCTCGATTCGAAAGAGGCTCGAGTGCGAGGGGCGGCGGCGGGATTCCTCGCCATCCACCCATGCGGTATATTGCTCCTCCATGTTCCTTCCGATCGGAGACCAGCCGAATCCGCGGGGCACGCCGCATCTGACCTACGCGCTCATCGGGTTGAACGTCGCGGTCTTCGTGCTCACTTTTCTGCCGTTGACCGCCCAGCTCGCGGACCCGGCGGATCCGAGGGTTGAGGAATATCTGAGCGCCCTTCGGCAAAATCTCCCGCCCAACGTGCCGATGGAGCAGGTCACGCCACAGTTGACCGCTTACGATCTATTGGTATTCGAATATGGCTACCGACCGTCCGATCCATCGATCGTGACCCTCTTAACGTCGATGTTCATGCATGGTGGGTTCATGCATCTGTTCGGGAACATGCTCTTTCTCTGGATCTTTGGAGATAACGTCGAGCATCGGCTCGGAGCGACCGGCTATGTCGTGTGGTATTTAGGGTCGGGAGTGGCGGCGACGTTGTTTCACGGGGCTTTCGCGAGTGGTTCGCCCATCCCGCTCGTGGGGGCATCCGGGGCAATCTCTGGCATTCTCGGCTTCTACTTCGTCTGGTTTCCGCACAATAAGGTGCGCGTGCTCATCTTTCTCTTCTATTTCATTCGCGTGGTCATGCTTCCGGCGCGCTGGGTGCTGGGCTTTTACATCATCGTAAGCAACATCCTGCCATTCCTTGCGACGGTGGGGGAGGGCTCGGGCGTAGCGCACGGCGCGCATATTGGCGGTTTTCTGATGGGTGTGGTCGTGGCATTGGTTCTGAATCGGCGCGAGATGACGGCGCGTCCACGAGAGTACCGCGTAGAGCATTCTTCGCCGAGCAACAGGCCGCGCTCCATGGGCGAGGCGATTTCCGCGTTTGTTGTGCAAGGGAAGTTCGAGAAAGCCGCAGAGCTTTATTTCGATCTACCGTCGCTCCGGACGCGCGGGATTCTTACGCCGGAAGTTTCGCTCTCGTTAGCGAACTGGATGTCGAAGAATGGGCATGCGCGCGGGGCCCTCACCGTGCATCAGCGCCATTTGCGCGACTATCCGCGCGGTCCTGGTCTCGCGGAGGCACATGCGGGCGCTGGGCTTGTTCAGGTTCATGATTTGGGCGAGCCGACGGCGGCCTACCAACATTTCGTCGACGCTCTCGACCACCATCCGTCACGCGAGCTCGAAGCGTTGATCCGGCAAAGCCTCGCCGAGATCGCCGCGATGCAGAAATTTCGCTTGCGCCGGCACTAGTCGCGGCGTGTTCCAGGTGGCCGTCGACGAGCCGCTCGTAGATTGGAGGGGGAACTGCGGAAACTTGACGTCGGCCGTCGGTGTCTGCGCGCTCGATGCCGGGCTGGTCGAGCCCACCGAGCCTGTGCCGCCGCGATCCTTATTCCCGTCGGGACGAGTGCCGACGAAGCTCAGGAATCGGAAATCGATGCCGCGGCCTCGCACGAAAACCTGATCACCGCGAACCCGTTCGGCTTTGTTCTGGAGTGGTTCAAGTGGAGTACGAATATAAGGTTCGTCCAAACACCACGCTCGGTGTCACCACGAGCTACCTGACTCCCGACGGCGTAAACCTTGATTGCGAAGGATGACGGGTGGATTGGCCCCGAAAGAGCCGTTGAGCCTTCTCGAAGCGGCGCTTCGTCGCTTGTGCGCAGACTACTCGAGCGCTAGAACCGCAACTCATGCTACAAGACAGGCTCGTAGGAAACTACTTTGCCAATTTTGGAGATACGCATGACGATTCGCACGAGACGAAGGAGCGCCGCGGTTTTCGGCGCGTTGATTCTGAGCACGCTAAGTAACTGCGGCGCCGGAGATTCGCGCGAGCCAATAATAGCCTCGCCACCAGACGCCATCTATGTGAACGGCCACATCGTCACCGTCGACGAGGCGTTGCCGACCGCTCAGGCGATGGCGCTCTCGAGCGACCGCTTCACGGCGGTGGGTACGGACGCGGAGGTTCGCGCCCTCGCCGGGCCTTCGACGCGAATCGTCGACCTCGGTGGTCGCACCGTCGTGCCCGGTTTCGGGGACTCTCACATCCACAACGCGGGTGGCGGGCCGGGAGTCGACTTGTCGCGCGCACGCACGATCGATGACGTCCTTGCGGCTGTCGCCGCACGCGTCGCGACTACGGCTTCCGGCGACGTCGTCGTCTCGAATAGCGACTGGCACGAATCCCAGCTTGAGGAGGACCGGCTTCCCCTCCGGCGGGAGCTGGACACCGTCGCACCGGAGACTCCGGTCGTGCTGATACGTGGCGGCCACGAGTACATCCTCAATTCCAAAGCACTCGAGAAATGGAACATCACGACAGAGACGCAGGTTCCAGCTGGCGGGGAGATCAGTCGCTACGAAGACGGTGCGCTGAATGGAGAGCTCGTCGACACCGCGAAGGCGCTGGTAACGCGACCACCACCACCGCCACGCAGCCACGAGCAGCAGATCGAGGATCTTCTGACGGAGCACGCGAAGCTGAATGCGGCCGGACTTACCAGCATCCGCTATGGAGCGATGGGGCTGTCTCAATACCGGCTGCTGCAGGAGATGAGGGAGCGCGGAGTGCTCACCCTTCGGGTGAGCGCGCTTTTGCGCGGGCCGCGCGGTTCCCAGGCGTCGGCTGACGGTCTCCGAGCGTCGATCGAGGAGTTCGGCGTGAAGCCCGACGACGGCGACGAGTGGCTGAGACCCGCTGGTATCAAGCTCATGGTCGATGGTGGGTACGAAGGCGGCCTCATGAGAGAGCCCTACGAGGAGCCCTACGGAAAGGGTGGAACCTTCCGCGGTTTGCAAGTGACGCCGCGCGACCGCTACACGGAGCTAGTCAAGGAGTTGAACCGGCTCGGGTGGCGGCCGGGAACCCACGCGGTCGGCGACGATGCGATCGAGCAGGTCATCGCGGCCTATGAAGCGGCGAACGAGGAGCAATCGATTGTCGGGCGCCGCTTTGTCCTCGAGCATGGGTTTCTTCCTTCACCGGATCATTTCGCGCGCATGAACGCGCTCGGTATCGCGCTCACCGCACAACACCATCCCTACACTGCCGGACCGGCCATGGTGCGCTACTGGGGAGAGGAGAGAGCTTCGCGCGTGCCGCCGCTGCGGTCCTACCTCGACGCCGGTGTCATTGCGGCATCAGGGAGCGATTCAGGGGTCGTGCCCTTCCCGCCGCTTCAGGTCTTCTACTACTTTGTCACCCGCGCCACCATGCACGGGCGCATCCTGGGCGCCGAGCACAAGGTGACGCGACAAGAAGCGCTGCGAATGGCGACGTGGAACAACGCCTACCTGACGTTCGAAGAGGACCTCAAGGGCTCGATCGAGCCGGGTAAGCTCGCGGATTTCGTCGTGCTGTCGGACGACATCATGACGGTGGCCGATGAGAAAATCGACGACATCACCGTCCTCATGACCGTTGTGGGCGGAGAGGTGGTCTACACACATGCGTCATTTGAGCGATAGTGACGGATGTACGCCATGAATCGAAGAGCCGAATCGATTCTCGCCGCCGCGGCCGTTCTCATTTGCCTCGGTCGCGCCATTGCTTCCGCTCAGCCGGCGTCGACCGCGCCGGTCGACCTTGTCCTCGTGAACGGCAACGTGTTGACGGTCGACCCTGAGTTCAGTATCGCGCAAGCGGTCGCTGTGTCGGATGGGCGGTTCGTACGGGTCGGCCGAAACGAGGAGGTGCTGTCACTCGTGGGGCAACAAACGCGTGTCGTCGATCTGAAAGGCCAGACATTGGTTCCCGGGTTCATCGATACCCATCCTCACACCTTCGGTCGAGCCGGGCGTAGCCTCCGCTCTCCGTCGCTGGTCGGCCTCCGTTCGGTGAGCGCGATAGCCGAAGCCGTGGCCCAAGAGGTCTCGAGAACTCCGCCTGGGCAGTGGATCGTCACGACGCCTATCGGCGAGCCTCCCGACTATTTCCATCTTCCGGAGAGTCTCGAGGAAAAACGATGGCCGACCCGCGCCGACCTCGATGCGGTAGCGCCGGAGAATCCCGTCTATATCCCCATTGGCATTTGGCCCTACCCGGTCATCTTCAACGGTGTGGCGCTGAAACGCATCGGCATCACCGCGAGCGAACCGCCGGACGGTAACGGAGTGCGCATCGAACGCGACCCGTCGAGCGGCGAGCCCACCGGGCTCGTCGAGGGGATGACCTTCTACAACCGCTCCCCGCTGTGGGAAAAACTTCAGGCTATGCTGCCACGCCCGTCGCCGGAGATGCGGAGAGAAGCTCTCCGCCAGGCGGTGTACGAGAACGCCGCCGCCGGCGTCACGACGATCTTCGAGTCGCACGCCGCGCAGCCAGCTCATCTCGAACATTACCGGGCGCTGAGGGCCAGCGGAGACCTGCCGGGTCGCGTGGTGATGTCGTACAGCGTGAACAACCTGCAATCCGTCGATGAGATCGATAAGTGGATGAGCGAGCTGCCGCAAGCTTCCGGTCGAGGCTCCGGTGACGATGTCATCAAAACACTCGGCGTGACGATTGCCCTCGATGGCGCGACGCAGTTCGGCGCCGCGCACATGAACGAGCCGTACTTGGACGTCTACGGAGAGCCGACCACGGGCTCGATGCCGATGGGTCAGGAGAAGCTGTCGGCGATCGCACTTCTCGCGGCACGGCACAACCTGCGCCTGCAGTTCACATTCGCGGGAGATGCGGCGGCCGAGATGATTCTTTTGGCCATTGAGGAAGCCGAAGCCAACGAGCACACATCGATCGTCGATCGCCGCTGGCTGATGCAGCACTTTCAACACCCAACGAAGGACCACGTCCTGAGAACGCAGCAGCTGGGCCTGCACGTCACCGGTTACACCGCCGTGGACTACAGCAAGGGTGCGGTTGTCTACGTGGATCGTTTCGGCGGTGACGATCGGTGGAAGAGCGTCATCCCCACACGGTGGTGGTTCGACGCGGGCGTCAATATAGCCCAGAGCACCGACGGTGCCCACTACGAAGCCCCGTTCACGCTGTGGGAGTCGCTGGTGCGGATCGACGGCCGGACCGGAGAGAGCCTGATGAGCCCCGCGAAGCAGATTTCACGCGAGGAAGCTCTGCGAATGTATACGCTGAACGGCGCTCGCGTTCTGTTCTGGGAGGATCAGCTCGGCTCGATCGAGCCAGGCAAGCTCGCGGATCTCGTGGTCCTGGATCGCGACATATTGACCTGCCCCGTCGACGAGATCAAAGACGCAAAGGTGATGCTCACCATCGTCGGCGGCGAAGTCGTCTACGAGGCCTCACCTTGACTTTACTGTCATCTTGTTCCGACGTCGTCAAAACGTACGGCATCCCGATCCTCATTAGTCCGCCTATAAACCCGCCGCCTTTGGCGGCGTGACCCGAAGAGCTTCGAGCGGTCCGTGGTGTATTTCTAGGTTCGCCTGCCGGGAAGACTCTGGTGGGGCCTGCGAAAGGAGAACCTGCATGCACGAATGGGAAGGGCTGTCGCATGTGTGATGGGAGCGCCGAAGACCACATTGTGATAATTCCGAAGTAGCGAAGAAAGACGTTGTATGGAAGGTTGCGCAGGGGCGTGGGGCAGGTGAATCGAGAGCTGTGTGAGCAGAGAGGAGTAGAGCTGATCGAAGGCAACGCTGTCCTCGGCCCCCTCGGGGGGCCTTCCTAAACCCACGCCCTACGGGCGTGGTCGATTCGTAGGTTCTCCGCGTTCGGCGGAAGGAACAGGTCGCGGTCCTTCGTCGTGAATAGGGTCGCTCCCGACATTGCGTAGTAGTTTACGCCAGCGACGCCGACGAGCACATATCTCGCCTGTTGACGCGAAAGTGCGCTCATGAGCTGGAGGAAGGAGTCCATGCCGTCTCAGCGCACGCGGACGGCTTGTCGGTAGTGGCGATCCCAGTTCGCAATCGCTTTCTCGACCCAAGTTTTGTCCTCACCGCTCTGGTTTCGCGGGAGAGCCTCGACGCGTGCCACCGCCTTCATCTACGCCTCGGCGCGAGGCACGTCAGGCTCCTCGGGTCGAGGAGCGCGCGCGTATGCGTACGTTTCGGGCGTTCGATCGATCATGACCACGATCCTATCAATATCATATCAGGGCGCCGTTGCGAGACGCGCGAGAAGCGCCCACCCGTCGTCGAGATGTATTGGGCGTAGCTCAACTGCCCGCGGGGCGCGTGGTCTCGGTCCAGCGACATGGGTTTCAGGGTTTTCCCTTTTGCGGGTTGAGCCAGCGCAGGAGTTCTTTCATGAAGCACAAGGAGGAAGTGAGCATGCGTGGAAACGGCATGTCGGAGCGTTTTCGCAACATGGGGCTCGCTTAGCTGGGGCTCCACGCTCCGCGAGGCATTTCTCTTTGCAGCGGCTGTCATGTTGACAGTAATATACGATCGCAAGTAGAATCTGTCTCAAGCACGTTCGTCTCTCGGGATCTCGGCCGCGAGAGAGGCGGTTTACCCCGGTTTGCAGGGCGGATTCGCTGATTTGGTTCTTGCGTGGGCAGGCAGGTGCCAGCCACCCACTTCGAAAGAATGTGATGGCACCTAAATCGTCCAACTCGCCTGAGCTGCGGAATAAGCGGCGCGCGCCCGTCGACCTGTTCAACAGGATTCTGCGCCGGGGAGAGCAGATCGCGTCCACCCTGCTCTCTCTCGAGAGCGATCCCCGCCCATTTTCAGTGACTCTCAAGGACTCTCTGCTGGTGATGGTCTCGGATATCAGAACCATGCTTGACGAGGTCGAGGGCCTCGTCCCGGGCCTGTCGGCGCGCGAGGCAAGCCGCTGGCTTGGAAGCCTTCAAAGCGTCCGCGCCGCATTAAGTAGGATCAACGAGGCGGTCGATCGCGCCGTCGGCCTGGCGATCCAAGGAAGGCTGGACAAGCAGTTTTTGTTTCTGTCTCCCTTGGCCAACAGCGCCAACCTGAGCGAGGGCCTCAGGCTACGGCGTCTCGAAAGCCGCCTTGTCGAGCTCGTCCAAGATTCAACGAACTCCGAAACCGTAGCGCACCCGGACTTGCTCGCCGTGTCCGATATCTCCGTCCCGGTAGAAATCCAGAAGCCAACCGAGGCGCCCGCTTCTGACGCGGCGGAGTCGATTCTTCAGCTCGGGGCCGCTGCTTTGAGAGAGCAGCAGGAGTTCCAGGACTGCCTCGACCGAATTTTGGCTCCCGACGAGCTGGAACGAAACGAAGCCGTGGTCGAGCTTATCCGCCAATACCAGCACTGGCTGCTTGCCGCCATGCTGAGGGGAGATTCGACGCGCGACCCGAAACTTTCGGCCGTCCTCGAGGTTCTGTCGCACCACGCTGAGCTGGTGCTACTCGAGGATTACTTCTATTCGGTGCGCCGGTTGAAGCTCTCCCATCTTCTGGCGGTTGCGGAAAGCTATCCCGTGAGCTCCCTATTCCGGCGTGTGCTCTCTGTGTATCACACACGCGGAGAAGCCGGCGCCGAGCAAGCCGTCGCCTCGTTCGAAGATCCAAACGAGCGCGAGACGCTCATGCGCGTACTTCTGTTTCACCCAATGGCGGAATTCCGGCCGTTTGCAGCCGCCCAACTCACGCCGGTCCAGTTTTGGCCGGTCGCGAGCTATCCGCACACGCCGGTCGTGGCGCTGGACAATATCTTGAGGCGTTTCGATCAAGACGACATCACGGACGACTTCCGGAGGGTCTTCTTCGATTGCACCTGCCGAAGACTTCATGAGCTCAAGGTCGAAGCCGAGGTCAAGGCCGCGCGCCAGATGTTGAACCGTTTCTTCGGGTTCGATTTCTTCATGGAGGATCACTATTTCAAGCGGCTCTTGCAATTGAACGAGTCGGTGGAACAGCATGAGGCGCGCCTCGGGATCGAGAACTCGTTTTTTAGGAAGTCCCTAGTTGCGTTCCTGAAGGTCAAAGACCGAGTCGGATCCAAGAAAACCCAGCTCCCGAAGAGCTTCGCGGACATTCCGCTCGCAGTTCAACGCAAGCTCGCGCGGGACGGACACTACCTGTGTCTGTTCATTCGCCACCCCCACCCGAAGGTGGCCCTCGAAACGCTTCCGTATGTGAGCTCCACGAGCCGAGCCGAGCAGGTGCTCCGCGTAAAGAACGCCAATCGCCAGCTCATCGCTGAGATCGCGAAGCGAGACGAGCTGGTCACGACCTACAGAGCGCGTCTTGCCCTCGTGTCCCATCCGAAAACCGTTCTCAAAATTGCCACGAAGTACATACCGCAACTCCGACGAGCGGACTTGACGCGGCTCTCCCAAAGCCGCGACATCAATCCGGAGATCCGGCGCTACCTGAAGAGACACGTAATAGCGAGTTGACCTTCTCGTCCCGGGGCCTTATCGTTCCGGGCTAGTTATGAGAATGAAGCTCATCGTCCCCATCGTTTGCCTGTTGGCCGCATGCGGCGGACCCGACGCGGACCTCGCTCCGATGCTCGTGATCGCCGTGGGTCAGCAGGGAAGTGTCCTGGGCGCCGTCGGCACGGGCGTCGCCAAGCTCGTTATCGAAAAGACCGGTCGGCCCATGCGGGTGCGCGTTACCTCCGGCATGGACGCCATCGTTGGCGCGGGCGACGCGGAGCTCGGTGTGAGCGCTTCCGATGCGGCGCACCTTTCGTCGAACGGCCTTCGTCACTATGAAGGGCGGCCTCAGACGCAGTTGCGTCTCGCCCTTCCAGGCCCGCCGCTCGTCGTCGGCTTCATCGTGCCCGAGGACGCGCCGCAGCGAACGCTCGAAGATCTGAAAGGCCTGTCGGTTCCCGGCGAATACCCCAACGCCCGCCCCATGCACTTCGATGGTAAGGCCATGTTGAGCACGGTGGGGATGAGCTGGAGCGATCTCGAAGTCATCCCCGTTGCGAGCTTTCGAGACGGTGTGCAAGCGCTCATCGAAGGGCGCGCGGACGCGGCAATAAGCTCCGCGGGCAGCGGTTTGACGCAGCAAGCGGATGCTAATCTCGGGGGTGTACGCTTCATTTCTCTTCCCGAAGGCGAGGACGTCTCCGAGAACATGTGGAGCGAAGAGCCCGGCTTTCACGCTATCGACGTGCCGGCGGGCTTTGCGCTCGGCGTCGAGGAAGATATGGTCCTCGCGGCGAAAGACACGTACATCACAGCCAACGCGGACGCGAGTGCGGACGACGTTTACGATGTTGTGAAACTTCTGTGGGAGCAGATCGGCGAACTCGCCGCGGTCCATCCCATCTTCACCCGCTGGACGCATGAGACGATGACGAACCCGCGCGTCACGATCCCGTTCCACGAGGGGACGATCCGTCTGCTGAAGGAAGTTGGCGCGTGGAGTCCCGAGCACGAAGAGACGCACCAGAAGCTGCTCGCTGAGCTCTCTTCTTTGATGTGACCACGCCCGGAGCTCCGAGCCGCTACCGATCGCTTCCGCCCAGAATCGACAAAGCGGTCCAGGCGCTCGCGATAGCCCTCATCGTCCTCGGCGCGCTCTTCACGTTGGGTGTGCCTTCGCTCGTTGGGATCAGTATCTTCCCGCAGCAATTTCTCGGCTTCGTGCTCGGCGCGACGCTTGCCATCGTGTTCTCGGTGCTGCCAGCTTCGAAGTCGCGCGGCTCCCGGGATGCAGGTTTACCTTGGTACGACTTCGTGCTCGCGGTGGCCGGACTTCTCGTGGGCGGCTACGTCGTCTTCTGGTATCCGGAGATTGCTTACGCGATCACTTTCCCGACCCCCGACAAATATGTTTTGGGCCTCGTCGCGATGGTGCTCGTGCTCGAGGCGTGCCGGCGCATCTACGGGCTCGTGCTCCCCGTCGTGACGCTCGGGTTCGTGTTCTACGCCGCGTTTGCGAGCCACTTCCCGGGGCTCTTTCGTGCGCGATCGATCGACTGGCAGCGTCTCGCGACCGAGCTTTATTTGGGGCCCGAGGGCATTCTGGGGGTCGCGCTCATGGTTGTGGCGACGGTCGTGCTCGTCTTCGTTCTCTTCGGCCATCTGCTCTTCGCGATGGGCGGCGGCGCGGTCTTCACCGATCTCGCCTCGGCACTCATGGGCCGCTATCGCGGCGGGCCGGCGAAAGTCGCCGTGCTCGGCTCCGCGCTCTTCGGCAGTATTTCGGGCTCGGCGGTGGCAAACGTCGCCATCACGGGGACGGTCACGATCCCGCTCATGAAGCGCATCGGCTACCGGCCGGAGGTCGCCGCGGCGGTCGAAGCGGCGGCCTCGACGGGCGGCCTCGTAGCACCTCCCGTCATGAGCGTGGTCGCGTTTCTCATGGCCGAGTACCTGGAGGTTTCTTATGGGCGCATCATCATGGCGGCGGCGCTCCCTGCGCTTTTGTACTTTGCCGCGATCCTCATCCAAGTAGATCTCGAAGCCGGACGCATGGGTATCGCAGGGATGAAGGCCGAAGACGTGCCGAAGCTCCGCGAGGTGATCAAGAAAGGTTGGGCGTTCCTGTTGCCCGCACCCGTTCTCATCTTTACGCTGGTCGCGCTCTCGTGGGAGCCGGCGAAAGCGGGGATGTTCTCGGTGCTCGTATTGCTCATGACGGGCTATTGGTTCGTACGCGACAAGCCGTTTCGCTGGTGGCTCGATTTGATCGCGCGCGTCGGGATATCGATGACGGAGATCCTCGCGATCGCTGCGGTGGTGGGTCTCATCGTGGGAAGCGCCGCCTTCACCGGTCTCGGCTTCACCTTGTCGCTCCCGCTTCTGCAGCTCGGCGAGGTCAGCCTTTTCTTGTTTCTCGCGGCCACGGCGCTCATCAGCATCGTTCTCGGGATGGGCCTTCCCGGCATCGCGATTTACTTCATGCAAGTCGCGCTCATCGTGCCCGCGCTCGTGGAGTTCGGGGTCCTCCCCATCGCGGCGCATTTCTTCATCTACTATTTTGGGGTCTTTTCTTTCATTACCCCGCCGGTATGCATTGCCGCGATCGCCGCGGCGAGCATCGCGGATGCCGGCCCCATGCAGACGGGGTGGGAGGCCGTCAAGCTTGGCATTGTCGCCTTCATCGTGCCGTTTATCTTCGTGATCTCGCCGTCGCTTCTAGCGGAGGGCGCGCTC
Organism: Acidobacteriota bacterium; assembly: GCA_004356105.1. Taxonomy (GTDB): domain Bacteria; phylum Acidobacteriota; class Vicinamibacteria; order Marinacidobacterales; family SMYC01; genus SMYC01. The sequence continues at coordinate 16,265 of SMYC01000216.1, forward strand.
TGGGAGACAGGCGTCGACTTCACTACCGCTCTCGCGGGGGTCTTCGCCATCAGCGCCGCCCTGCGCGGCTTCGTCGTCGCTCCCATTGGAATACGCGGACGCGTCGGGCTCGCCGTGGCGGCGTTAGCTCTTTTTCTACCGCTCGGCTTAGCTTCGGCCGCCTGGTTGGCAAACGCCCTTGGGCTCGCGCTCGGGAGCGGAATCGTGGGTCAGAACTTGCGCGCTCGGGTTACAGCCTAAGTCCGAACCGCTTGGTCGTAGACGGTATCGGGTGAGCCTTCCTCATCTCTTCCGTATAAGGTGAGCGACCCACTCCTGGAGCCGCCCGTGGGGTTGCACTCTCAGCTTGGTCATGGCACCTCCTTTTCGAAACGAATCGGAAACGTAACCATACTACGAAATGCTGGTGATGGAAGCCAGTCCAGGGTCTCGATCGCGAGCTCGTATCTCGGGACAGCACGAAGAAGCTCTTCGCAGAGGATCGTCGTCAAGATGCGGGCAAAACCGGCGCCGATGCAGTAGTGCTTGCCGTGGCCGAAACCTAGATGCTGCGACGGTTTGCGATCGATGTCGTAGACGTCAGGGTTTTCGAACTGGCGCTCGTCGCGGTTGGCAGCTCCGTAGACGACCATGACTTTGTCGCCGGCCCGCATCGTCTTTCCGTGGAGCTCGACGTCGCGCGTGAGGGTGCGGCTGAAGCGTTGAGCCGAGGTGTTGTAGCGCAGGGACTCTTCGATGGCGTCCGAGACGAGGCCGAGATCCGCCAAAATCCGCGTACGAGCATTCGGAAACGTCAACAAGTTCAACGCGAGGTTTCCGAAAAAGCTCACCGTGGACTCGACGCCGGCGGCAAGAAGCGTGCGCGCCGTCATCAGGATCTCCCGCGGGTCGAGACACTTGCCCTCGACCCGGGCTTCTATGAGCCCAGAGATGAGATCGTCGCGTGGCTCTTTACGCCTTTCATCGATGACGCCTTGCGTCAGCTCGGTCAGCTTCTCTCGGGCGGCATCGCCTTCCGGGGGGCTCTTGCGTGTGATCGGGTCCCGTCTCAGCGAATCGCTCACCCACATCTTGACTTGGACAAGGTTCTCCCGGGGAAGGCCCAAAAGCTCTGCGAGGATGCCCGTCGTCACCGGGGTCGCGAGCTCATTAATAAGGTCCAGCTCGCCTCGAGGAAGCGCTTCGTCCAGAATTCCCCGTGTCGTTCGGCGGGCGGGCTCCATCACCTTCTCGAGGTTCGAGTGCAGAAACGCGGCTTGAACGAGCTTTCGCAGCTGATCGTGGCGCGGCGGATCCGTCGTGCCGAGCGTTGCTCCCGCGCGCTGAGGAGAGTCGTCGATGATATTGCCTTTGGCTGACGAGAACGTTTCGGTGTCGAGCACGGCGGCGGTGATGTCCGCGTAGCGTGACAGCACCCAACAGTTTCCGGGCTCGCTGAAATAAGCGGGATGATCGTCACGAAGGATTTTATACAGCGGGAAGGGGTCGCTGTTGACTTCGGGAGCGTAAGGGTCGAAAACGAAGGTCATGACAATCCATAGATGTCGAGGGTTGTCTCTCCCTTGCGCAAGCGCTCCATGATCGCGGCTTCTTTGTCTTCGCGCTCCTGGGACTTGGCGAGCACATCGTCGACGCTGTCTTTCGGGATGACAACGACACCGTCCGCATCGCCAACGACGAGATCTCCCGGAGCGACGATCACGTCGCCGAAGGGGAGGGATTCATTCAAGGCACCTGGTCGATCGACGTCCTTCCCCGTGCCGCGAATAGAGAGGCCGCGGGCAAAAACCGGAAACCCGAGCGCCTCGATCTGATCGGCGTCCCGGACCGAACCATCGATGACGAGCCCCGCGATCCCGCGCGCCTGCGCAGCCACGGTCATGATCTCGCCCCAATAACCGGCCTCGTAATGACCGCCGACATCGACCACGAGCACGTCGCCCGGACTCGTCTTCGAGATCGCGCGATGCAGCCAGAGGTTGTTTTGAGGCGGCGACTTCACCGTAAACGCCGGCCCCGCGGCCGTCATGCCTTTCGCTATGGGCTTGATGGCCGCGCTCAGAGCTCCGATTTGGCCTGCCGCCTCGTGAAGGGTCGCGCTACCGAAATCCATCAGCTACTCGTCCTTCGATTGCAGCTTGAAGTACTTGTGCTGCCGGCGCGCTTCGTCGAGCCGCATCCCGCCCTCGACCGCTTCGCGAATCTTGACCTCGGCCTTGTCGATCGACCTCGCGAGATCGATGACCTCGACTTCTCGATCTTTGGGCACGATCACCACTCCATCGGCGTCCCCGAGAAAGAGATCTCCGGGATGTACCCGAGTGCCGCCGATCGAGATGGGGACGCTGAGCGCGTCGAGCTGCACGCGATCCTTGCCGGTGCGCATCGACCAGCCGCGGGTGAAGAGCGGATATTTCAGCTCGAGGCTCCGGCTCACGTCGCGGCACACGCCGTCGATGACCGTCCCTGCGATACCGCGCTTGTCGGCGACGAAAGTGAGAATGTCACCCCAGACCGTCATGTCTTGCCGGCCCGCATTGTCGATCGCGATGATGTGGCCGGGCGGAACGTCGTCGATGTAATCGCCCACCGTACCGGCTTCGACCGCGACCGGAATCGTGCGCATCGTGAACGCGCGCCCGCACAGCCGAAAGCTCAAGTCGAGCGGTTTGATGCCGAGACACTGTCCTGGGATCCCGAGCCGATCCAGAGCATCGCTAATGGTCGTCGTGGATTGCTCCTTGAGTTGTCGCAGCGCTTCATCCATTGTTGGCATCCTTACCGTTTCCTAACATCTTCTCGTAATCGCCTCCCATCACTTGGCTGACCGGTTTGCCGCCTTGGACCGCTTTCGCCATCGCCGCTTCACGCGCCGCAATGGCTTCCGCCGCTTCGAGCACGGCCTCTTCTTTCGACGCGCTTACGAACACCACACCGCTGGAATCGGCGAGCACGAGATCGCCGGGACGCACATCGACGCCGCCAATGGTGACCGGCACGTTCCAATCTTTCTCCACGATCCGCCCGCGAGCCGTAGACGGCGTCGCCGCGCGCGCAAAAACGGGATAGCCTAGCTCGCGGCTTTCGTCGATATCACGCGCGAGCCCATCGACGATGGTGCCGGAAATGCCTCTGGCCTTAGCGGCGGTCGACAAGATGCCGCCCCATCCGGCGCAGTCGTCCCGCGAATGATGCTCGACCACGATAACGTCCCCCGCCCGCGCCGCTTCGACGGCGGCGGTGCAAAGATGACGCTTCGCGGGCGTGGCATCGGCCGTAACGAGCTTGACAGTCACGACCCGGCCCGCGATTTTTGCCGGGCCGGTGAGTGGTGCGAGGCCGTTCACCGTGCCGGAGACGCCGAGCTTGTCGAGCGCGTCGGAGACCGCGCACGCGTCGAGCCGTCCCAACCGCTCGACCGCGCTCATTTCCACACCCCGAAACCACAACCGGTCCCGGTGCCGGCGAGCGTTCGATAGGCGGGCATATAGGCATACCAATCCGAGCTCAAATGTTCTGTCGCACCGTACATAGCGATCCAGTTACGAATCTCGGACGTCCCCGAGTTGAGTTTGACCGTTTCGAGCGACGTGAGCTTTTCGGTGTCACGGGATACGAGCGCCTCGAGCACGGATCGGTCCAAGTCCTGATTGATGACGAAGTGGCTGAGACCTCCCGACGCGACGAAGACGACGCGAGCGTCGCTCTCCCAGCTCTCGACGGCTTCTCGCATTTTCTGGCCAAGCCGAAAGCAGCGCCGCGGCGTCGGCTGATTGGGAGGATAGTAAGTGTTCAAGAACACGGGGACGACGGGCACAGGGCGCCGGCGCAGTAATCGCGAATGGACAAAGGCGAACGCGTGGCCTTCGCCCCTGCCTTCCGGGAGTGCGGTCGACTGGGCGATATCGAAGTCGTTCGCCACCAAGTGCTCGATGATATGCCGCGCCAGAGCGGCGTCGACGGGCGCCGTCTCGTCGCCACCCTGGCCGTAATATTTCGCGAGCGCCGTCGCCCACCATTCAGGCTCGCCCGGTTTGGGGTGGCGCTCCTTGTTGAGGATACTCTTTCCCCAGTAAATGAGGATCGCCGGAAGGTTCTCGATCTGGAAGAGCTCTTTTTGGTCGTCGCCAATGATGACCACGGCGTCGGGCTCGGCTTGGGTGATAGCGTCGGCGAGGCGGTCGAGATGCTCTTGACATGCGTCGTAGGTTTTCTCGATGGCGGCAGGCTCGAGAGCTGCGGCGACCTCGGGCCCAGCCGCCTTCACGAGATCGTCGAAGTCGGCGCGTTGGCCGTCGTGGTCGAGGAGCTCCATCTTGCGGTCCCGCGTCTCGTAACGCGGCCAGTCCTGCGGCTCTGTATAGAGCATCGGTGTGTGAGACGTGCCCACGGCGAGAACTATCTTCGCCATGAGACTAGATGCGCGTGTAGACCGCGCGCGCGTTCTTCTCGAAGATGCGTTCGCGGTCTTCCGCGCTCAGCCAGTCGATACTTTCGATGACCGGCTTCAAATCGTCGAGCTCGCGACCGGTGCGGGGGTCGGGCGCCGAGCCGCTCCCGGGCTTCTCTGTCCCGAAGAGCACGCGGTCCGACCCCACGAGCCGCACGAGCAGCTCGATCGAGTCCTTGTGATAGATGCAAGAATCGAAATAAAGCCGGCGCATGCTGTCGTGAAAGTGCTCCTGAAGCGGCCGGTTCTTGCTGAAAAGTGGATGGACGCTCTCCGCGACCCAGCGCCCGACCTGATAGGGAACCGAGCCCCCGCCGTGGCTAATGACGAGCTTCAGCTTCGGGAAATCGATAAAGACACTCGAGCGCAGTACGCCAAGAACAGCGATGCTCTCCTCGGTGATGAAGTGCGCGCTGTAATCCTCCCTCTCGTTGCGACAAGCCGTCGAGTGCACGAGTGCCGGAACGTCGTTTTTCTCGAGCCACTCGTAGAGCGGATACCACCATTCATCCCCGAGATGCGGCGTGCCATTCATGCCCTCGCTAGGGTCGGGGTTGAGCAACACCCCGACAAAGCCCCGATCGTTGATGGAGCGATCCGCCTCTTCGATCCAGTCTTTGGGCGTCGTCCCAGGCCCCTCGGGAAGCCCCGCCACGCCTCGGAACCGGTCCGGATGCATGTTGCAGATCTTCTCGATCGCACCGTTCACGAGCCCGATCCACTGAAAGACCATCGAAGCGGGCTCTTCACCGTGGAAGGATTGAAACGGGCGAGGGGAGATGAGCTGCATGTCGGTGCCCACGCGGTCCATGATGGCAAGAAGCCGCTTGTTCTGCTTCTCATAAGCTTCGTCGGGAATGTCAGGAACCGCCCAACCATGGGCCCCGCGGCTTGCCATCAAGCGATTCATGAAGGCGTAGAGCTCAGGCGGCGCAAGAAGGTGCGAGTGAGAATCGATGACCATAGCGCCCGGAGATTAACACACTCAAGAGCGCTAGATTTCGAGGCGCGCGTCACGCAAAACCATCGTCCGATCGACGCTACGCATCCATCACGTCCTTGCCAAAATCACTCTCAGCCATATCGTCAACGCGCGCGGTGCAGCGTCGTCCATCAGGGCTGACATAGTGCATTGCCCACCACTCAGACAGGTGGAGCACTTCGACGCAATAAGTGAACATCGATTTTGCCGCGTGGCGCGCATATAGCCGACGCTGGTCCACTTCGCCAATGTGTGCCACCAGCTCGACCTCGACGGAGCGCGAGCTGTTCAAGAGCTCCGACAGCCGTCGAATTAAATCGTCGTCTGAGATCGCATCGAACTTGAATTTGTTTGCCATGCTTCTTTATACACCCTGTTTTCTTGACGTCGTGTAGCGGTTCATAGTCGGCGACCGAGAGCCAGATGACGTCCGAAACTCTTTTTGCTATCGGGCGTGACTGTCCGCGACACAACATCCACGATCCCGGTCGCAAATTTGCGCAAGTGGCTCGAAAAAAGCTGTCAAGCGAAATTTGTTTTTGGGGGGGGCGCGTGCCTCCCACGTCCTTGGTCTGTCGTTTTGACCGGGGACGAGGGAGGACTACAATTCACTCGCCATCACCATGTCCTTAGATCCGAAGACGAAGCTCGCCGAATATGAAATCGTCGCCGCGATTGGAGCGGGCGGCATGGGGGAGGTCTACCGCGCACGCGACACGAAGCTCCAGCGCGACGTAGCCATCAAAGTTCTTCCCGACTTGTTTGCGCGCGACGCCGAGCGACTGGCTCGGTTCGAGCGCGAAGCCAAGCTCCTCGCTGCCTTGAACCATCCGGGCATCGCGACCATCCATGGTTTCGAAAAATTTGACGGCATACACTTTCTCGTCATGGAGCTCGTGGAAGGGGAGACGCTCGCCGAGCGTATCGCGCGCGGACCGATTCCTCTGGACGAGGCCGTCGAGCTCTTTACCCAGATCGCTGAGGCTCTCGACGCCGCGCACGAGAAAGGCATCGTGCACCGTGACTTGAAGCCAGCGAACATCAAGATCACGCCGGAGGGTAGAGTCAAGATCCTCGACTTTGGGCTGGCGAAGGTTTTTCAAGAAGACGCGCCGGCCGACGATGCCTCGACGCGCGTTCGCCCTTCGGGCTTCGGCGAGGCAGGGACAGAGCTCGGTGCGATCCTTGGGACGGCGTCCTATATGAGCCCCGAACAGGCGCGCGGAAAGACCGTCGACAAGAAGACCGACGTCTGGGCCTTCGGCTGCTGTCTCTATGAGGCACTCACTGGAAGAAAGGTCTTCCACGGCGAGACGGCCACCGACACGATGGCGAAGGTCGTTCAGAACGAGCCCGACTGGGAAAATGTTTCTCCCGTGGCCGTTCGCTTGCTGAAGCGGTGCCTGAGCAAACCAACTCGCGACCGACTCCACGACATCGCGGACGTTCGCATCGAGCTCGTCAGCATCGTGGCGCCACCTGCCGATGCCTTCGATGAAAAACCCGTTGCGCGTCATCGCTGGTCCGTCCTCGTGATGGTGGGCGCCATGGGCATCGCCGCCGGCGCGCTGCTCTCGCGGCACGAACCCTCGCCAGAAGTCGTCGAGCGACGCCTTCACATGACGCTCGGCGATGTCCGTATCGATGGCGCCCCAGTTCTGTCACCGGACGGATCGGTCATCGTGTTCCGAGCTGACGACCGCTACTTCATGCGCCGGCTCGACGAGGAACGAGCCGAGCCCCTGTCGACCAGGAGTTCCGTGAGTTGGACAGAGCCTTTCTTTTCGCCGGATGGGAAGTGGATTGGAATCAATGACGCCGCGCACCTCTTCAAAATCTCCATCGATGGCGGACCTCCCTCCCTGCTTGCACAAGTTGGAAACGGGATGGGGACCTGGGGAGATGACGGATACCTTTACTATTCGGTGCGCGGCGGCCAGGGGATTTATCGCGTGTCCGCTGAAGGCGGCGAGCCGGAAGAAGTGACGCGTCCCGATGTGGGCACGCACATCCAGCCCGAGGTGCTTCCTGGCAGCAAAGCGCTCCTATACGTTGTTTTCGGGGCCGAGAATCAGCCGACATATGTCGAAGTGCTCTCGATCGAGAGCGGAGAGCGGAAGACGGTGTTGTTCAACGCCACGACGCCTCGTTACGCGCCCACCGGACATCTCGTCTTCGAGCGGGACGGAGCTCTGATGGCGGCGCTCTTCGATCCGCGCTCGCTCGAGATCAAGGGTGATCCAATAACCGTCGAAGAAGGCATAGCGGGCGTGGACGCCTTCTACGGCCACGTAGGTGCTTTCTCGTTTTCTGGAAACGGCCTCCTCGCTTACCGTGAGGGCGGCTCGAGGGCGGCTCGTGAGCTCGTCTGGGTCGATCGGAACGGAGCTGTCGAGTCCGTGGGACTCCCGCCAGGAGAATACGGCAATCCCACCCTTTCACCGGACGCCCGCTCGGTCGCCGTGGAGCAATCGGGACAAATATGGATCTACGAGCTCGCTCGCAAAACGCGCACGCGGTTGACGAGCAGTTTCGCTTCTACGGGCGCGGTCTGGACGCCGGACAGTCGTCGCATCGTTTTTTCTGCCGACCAAGGCGGCACGCCGAACCTGTTCTGGCGACCCGTGGATGGGAGCGGTCCCCCGGAGTCTCTGACAGAAAGCAGCTTTGTTCAGTATCCGAACAATGTTTCTAACGATGGACGTCTCGTCTTCTTCCAAACCGATGAGCACGGCACCGGCAATATATGGACGCTGGATCTAAACAGCGATGTCGCGCCTGAGCCTTTTCTCACGTCACCCGACTACGGGGATTTCTGGGGACAACTCTCTCCGGATGGGCAGTGGATGGTTTATGTGTCGGAAGAGACGGGCCAGTCGGAAGTTTACATCCGTCCCTTTCCCGGACGCGGAACACGCTATCCTGTCTCGGTCGACGGTGGCTCGACACCGCGCTGGTCACGCGACGGCGCCGAAGTCTATTACTGGATCAGCGATCGCATGATGGTCGTCGAGGTACAGACCGGCGCCGAGCTCACCGCCTCCGCTCCCCGTGAGCTCTTCCGAGGCACCTATCCTCACTCGGGCAACTTCTACGACGTCGCTCCGGATGGCCGCTTTCTCATGATTCGCGACGTGGGACAAACAGAGTATCCCTCCGAGATCGTCCTCGTCGAAGGCTGGTTCGAAAAATTGAAGCGCCTCGTCCCCGCGAGCTGAACGACCTATCGACTCCGTCCGGACGGAGTCGCTATGCCGAGTCAGGAACCGAACGTAGCGAGACCGCGATCAGTCGAACGATTCGATTTCCTGAGAGGCTTCGAGCACGAATAGGCGCTGACGCAAAAAGGTGTGGCCGAAGTTTCGAGGGGCAAGTGCTGGCCTTGCTGAGGCGGCACTATGGGGAGGATGTTGACATATCTCCTACCCCATCAGAGGTTCTGAACCTCGCTGTGGCCAGCCTGGCAGGAATCCCGAAGACCGAAAGCCGAAGGCTCACGAGAAAACTCTCCGAGGAGGCGGGTGATTGACCGGCGGAAGAACCGAGCCGCTCGTTCTCGATACGGATATCCTGTCTGAGCTGTGCCGTGGGAACGCTGCTATCACGGCGAGAGCCGAGCACTACCTTAGAAGCCACGGCCGATTGACCATCACCGCGGTAACCGTATTCGAGCGCTTACGGGGCTACCGACTGGCCATCCGCCAAGGTAAGCCCTACGAGCGACAACTGCGTGCCTTCGATGCTCTAGTATCAACCTGTCTGGTTCTCTCCTTCGATTCGGATGCGGCGGACCGGGCTGCGATCATCTGGGGGCACTTGAGCAGGTCACAAAGATCTAAGATTGGAGACGTCTTGATTGCGGGGATTGCCTTTTCCCGACAGATCCCGCTCGTGACTCGAAACCGAAAAGTTTATGAGCCGATGACCAAGATCGCGGGCGTCAACCTTCAGATTCGGAGCTGGACTCGGCCTGGGACAAGAAAGTAGCCGTTTCAAGAGGGTTGACTTGCCAACGAGCTAGGGGCTCGACCAGTTTACCTGACCCGTTCAACGGTTGGCCTGGTTGCCTTATGACGGTAATATGAGAAGTGAAGGATTGAGTTTCATGGCAGTCGACACGCTCATCGAGAAAATCCGCAGCCTCCCTCCAGAAAAAGCCGCTGAAGTCGAAGACTTCGTAGATTTCCTGCGTCAACGCTCAGAGAAGAACCGTCTGAGTCAAGCCGCCGCCAAGCTTTCGGAGGAGGCCTTCGCGGAAGTCTGGGACAACCCCGAAGACGCCGTCTACGATGAGCTTTGAGTTTGGCGACATCGTCCTCGTTCCCTTTCCCTTCACCGACCAGACGACAACGAAGAAGCGTCCCGCTGTCGTCGTAAGCTCGAGCGAGTATCAACACCAACGTCCCGACGTCGTCGTGATGGCCGTGACCTCTCAGATGCAGCCGTCGCCGTCTTATGGCGAGCTCGTTATCACCGAGTGGGAGAAGGCCGTCTGGTGAAGCCTTCCGTCATCAAGCCGGTGCTCGCGACGATTCACAAAAAGCTCATTCTGCGCAAGCGAGGAAAACTCGAGCATCCCGACCGCGAGACCCTCAAGGTCATGCTAAACCAGATCCTGGGTTAGCCCTGCGGCCCTGCCGCATTCGGTCGCTTCCATGAGGAGCCAGGACCCAAGGCCCGGAAGCTTGTACCAGGCTTCGCGGCTCCTAAGGCTCATCACGTACTCGTCGAAGGCTGACTCGAAAAGCTAGTTCTCTGAGACTGTTTAACGAACAATCCGCTCGAGCTCGTCGAACCAGTTGAGGACGACATAGAGCTCTTTGACCGGAGGTGGTACTTCGCGCGTGTCGACGGCCATCACAAACGTTGACCTTCCGGGGTCACATCGTACTCCGTAGTGGTTGCCACGAAGCCGCCTTGCCAGCGAAACAGCTCTCGGGGCGGGCTCATGGGTGAACTCGGGAGGCGTGGTGACGTCGACGGCCAACCTGGCCCTCGACCCGTCCGGCAGTTCCGGGCCTCGGTAGAAGAGCTCACGACCATCCAGTGACCAGGCCGGGCTGCGCCCACCTTCAGTCGATCCTGAATTCTCGGTCCCGGTTCTGGAAAAAGAACGACGTAACCCGCGAGATATCACCCGTGCCTTCGGCGCTCGGCAGTTGCTCGGAACGGTCTGCTGATGCTAGTGAACCGTGCAAACTAGGGCCTTGCAAACCAGGTTGGGCTTGGACATTGTGAGATAATGACCTCATGAGCTCGCCAGCGATCAAGAACGAGGCGGACATACTTTCTCGCGTGATCGCTGCCAAGAAGCAAGACTTCCCGCCAGCGATGGCCGATTTGATTTTGGGTTTCAACTTTCCCCAGGAAGACTGGGACCGCATGGACGAATTGGCGCAAAAGGCGCGTGACGGCACGCTTACAGGCGAAGAGGAGGCGGAGTTCAACGCCTACGAACGCGTCGGTCATTTTCTGTCGTTGCTACAGTCAAAGGCCCGGACTTCGTTGAATCGAGAACAGTCAACGTCCGAGTGATGAGTGGACCGGTCACTCATCGATCGCGTATGGGCGCGTGCCAACAACATCTGCGAGTATTGTCGCGTAGGTCAGCCATTCGACCTGCTCAGATTTCAGGTCGACCACATCATCGCACGTAAGCACCACGGCACCGACGCCCCCGACAACCTTGCGCTTGCCTGCTTTGCCTGCAACAACCATAAGGGCCCGAACATCGCGAGCATAGACAGAGATAGCGGAAAACTCGTTCGATTGTTCGACCCTCGGCGAGACAAGTGGGCAGAGCATTTCCGCTGGGAGGGTGCTGTTCTCGTTGGCATGACGCCAACTGGTCGGGTTAACGGTCGATGTGGTTACAATCAACCTGCATCATCGAATCCACTTAAGTCTTTTCGCCTCGCGACGACGAGGGTTAGCGGACCAACCCTCTGCTCCTCCGGTCCTGATGCAGAGCTGTCGGACAGGCCTCGTGGCCTTGAAGAGCCCGTGCTGGCGCACGACTCCTGTCACTGAATTGGCTACCTAGCCACTCCCGAAGCTACCGTGACAGCGACGCTGTTAACGCACGAGCCGCCCGCGCAGACCTTAGCCCAGCAGTTGCTCGGAATGGTCTGTTGATAGAATGGAGATGGGTGTCGAACTGGGGGGCGCTGCCCTCCCGGGGAAGGAGTTACTGTATGAGCTCAAACATCGAGCATAGGGTCGGGATTCTCGAAGAAGAGGTAACGGAGCTGAAGAAAAAGCTCCAGCGCACCCAAATCGAAAAGGACTGGCGTAAGACTTTCGGGATGTCCGCCGACGATCCGGGGTTTGACGAAATGATCCAACTAGGGCAGGAAATTCGGAACGAAGGTCGACAAGACGATCGCTGAGATGCTGGTTTTGGACACGGATCACCTCGTCGAGCTCGATCGCGGTTCTGCCAAAGGAACTGCTCTGCGGGAGAAACTCGAGAAGGCTAGCGAAGAGGTCGCGACGACCATCATTTCCGCTGAAGAGCAGTTTCGGGGGTGGCTTGCACAGATTCATCGGCAACGTGACCCTCATCAACAAATTCACGCCTATCGACGCCTCCAGCAACGTATCGAGTTTTTCGCTGCGTGGAACGTCTTACCGTGGAACGAGGACGCTGTGGATGTGCTTCAGACTCTCCGGAAACAACGTATTCGGATCGGCACGATGGATTTGAAAATCGCGAGTATTGTCTCAGCTCATGACGCCTCGCTTCTGTCTCGAAACCTCGTCGATTTCCGGCTCGTTCCCGGCTTGCGAGTGGAAGACTGGCTCTAGTCGTCCACGCTGCCACAATGGCGCTGTCAGAAGGGTGAGGCCGCAAAGTCCAGGAGGTGATCTCGTAGCGGTCCGGATCACCGAGCTCGAGCGTGAGGTGCAGCACTTCCCCGTGAGCTCTTCCGCGGCGTCCATCTCAACTCCGGCATCCTCTATGACGTGGCTCCCGATGGCCGCTTTCTTATGATCCTCGAAGTTCGAGATCGTCCTCGTCGAAGGCTGGCTCGGAAAGTTCAAGCGCCTTGTCCCTGCGAGCTGACGACCTATCGACTCCGCCCGGACGGAGTAGTTGTGCGAGGCCGTTAACGAACGACCCGCTCGAGCTCGTCGAACCAGTTGAGGACGACATGGAGCTCTGTGACCGGAGGTGGCTCTTCGCGCGTGTCGACGGTCATCACGAACCGTTGACCGTCCGGCGTCACATCGTACCCCGTGCTGGTTGCCACGTTGCTGCCTTGCCAGCGAAACAGCTCTCGGGGTGGGCTCTTGGTGAATTCGGGACGCGTGGTGACGTCGACGACCAACATGGCGCGCGACCCGTCCAGAAGCTCCGGGCCTCGGTAGAAGAGCTCACGACCATCCCGTGACCAGGCCGGGCTGCGCCCACCTTCAGTCGAGACCTGAATTCTCGGTCCCGGTCCTGGAAAAGGAACGACGTAGATCTCGTCGCGGCCGGTCTCGTCCGAGCCGTAGGCTAGCCAAGTGCCGTCCGGCGAGAACGACAGCCAACGCTCCGATCCGGGGGACTCGATGAAGGAACGAGGCTCGCCGTCGAGAGGAACGAGCCAGACATCGAAAGTGCCGTCTAACGTTCCGCGCGATACGGCCAAGGTTTGGCCATCAGGGGTCCATACCCCGGGTGAGGGGAACCCCCCCCTTGGTTGTGAGAGGCTCAGAGGGTCCGCTGCCGTCCGACAGCGTCCAGTGGAGGTTATCGTCCAACGCGGAATACGAAAGCCGTCCGCCATCGGGCGTCCAGATGGGCAAGCCATGCACCGTTTCGGTCGAGCCGAGTCGGCTCCACGTCGTAGCGGAGATGTTGTAGATCCAAATGCTGGAGACGTCCTTCCAGACAGCCACACGATCGCCATCGGGCGAAACGCGCGGCCCCAGATAATTTCCGGTAGGCACGGCGAGCAGAGGTTCAACGTCGCCGCTCCGGTCGACCCAAACGAGGCGGCTGCTCTCGGGTGGGAAGATGCCGCCAGGCACATAGGCGAGCGAGCCGGAAGCCGAAAAGCTGAACTGACCCGCCGCGTTGCTCCTCTGGATGCCTCCGGCATTGATGGCTTGGCGCAGGCTCTCCACGACGGGCACCGCGACTCCCGTGATCTCACCACGGTTCGGATCGAATGACGCGGCCATGAGAGTTCCCACACGAACGAACACCACGTGTCCCGTGGGCGCGAAACGTCCGTCGGCGGCGTCTTCCATCAATAGCTTTCGCTCTCCGTTTTCGAGCGACTGGAGCACGAGGTTTGTGCCCTCCCACGAGCCGATGCGCGCGAGACGGTTCGACCGCGACGTGAAAAGAATGCGCTTACCGTCGGGAAGAAAACGTGGCAGAAGGTGATTGTACTCGTCTTGCAGCGTAGTGACCGGCTCCGGCAAGCCCCCCTCCGCAGAGATTCGAAGAATGGGTCCCACCCTTTGCCCGAAGACGATCGTGGCGTCCCGCCCCCAACTCACGCCCTGAGGCGGATAGGGAAGATCGCAAAGCGCTCGCGCCGCGCCGCCCTCGATAGGCACTTTCTTCAACTTGCCGTCCGCCCGAAACCCAACCCAGCTTCCATCGGGGGACAAGAACGGGCCGATCGCGCCGTCCGTGCCGGCGATGGGCATCGCGTCGCGCTCGTCGAGTCGCCGCAAGTAAAGCTGCCCCTGCTCTCCGTTCTCCGCGCTAAAGATCAAACCCCGTCCGTCTGGTAGAAAGACCATGGCCGTTCGACTCAATGGCGAGATCGACGACGCGGGACCTTGATAAAAGACTCCGAGCGTCTTGCCAGGCTGTAGCCCGACACGGACCTTGGTGACGGGTTGCGGGTCGCGGGCTTTACTCGTCGCCATCCATGTAACGAGGCTTGCGGCCATCGCCGCGGCCACGATCACGGACCACGCGGAGGCAGATTTAGGCGCCGTTTCGTGAACGGCGTGGCGGGTTGGCTCGTCAAGAGCCGCTTCGAGATAGACGCCAGCGACGCTTATCTCCCGCAAACGGCGTGGCTGCTCTTTTCTGAAACACCATGACAGCAGTTCCCGCAATCTCCAAGTCGTCTCGGGTGGGAGCGCGTCCCACGAGGGCTCAGACTTGACGACGGCCAGCATCTGGTCGTTTAGACGTTTCCGCGGAAACGTCTGCTGTGGAAAACTTTGCCAAGGTGTGTGGAAAGCCTGTGGAAAGTATGCCTCACGTGAGTCACGGAAGAATGTTCGCCCGCGGCCGGTCGTTGTCGTGAGCTCTACTTTAGTCCGGACCGTCCAGACCCAGTTGAGGCCCCAACTTCGCCCGCGCCCACGTCGCGTGCCGACTCCGGGTGAAGCCCGCGGTCGTGGAACAGCTAGCACCGTCTCGGTATGGAGCCCAGTTTCAGCCAGTGCCGAGCTCCACGCTCCACGATAGAATCCTCGGTCATGAGCACGCCGATAAAGCCCCTGACATTTTTGGTCGTCGCCCTCGCTGGTTGGATCCAGCGCGAGCCCTTCCGAGCTTTAAGCGACGATGGTTTAGCTCGGATTCTTGCGACAGGCGAACGGCTCGTTTACGGAAAGGCGGCCCACCCGGTGACGGCGCTGCGATTCGGATGGTTGGCTCGTCGGCGAGTCGTTCACGTCAGCAAATCGCCGAAATAGAATTGATTTTTGCTGCGCCAGCCAGGCCACACGCAGAGTCAACGAGTGAACGATGCTTGCGCAAAACGAGTTTTGCTATCGGCGTTACTCGTCGAAGACACCCTGATAAAGCTCGTCGGTGACGAGCTCGCAATCGATCGATTCGATTTCGAGTCGCTCCCCGGCCTTTGCTTCCTGTTGGGTCCAGGCGTCACCTTTGCGCCGCCAGACCTCCACAAGAGTTTCTTTTTGAGACAAGAGCACGTACTCCTGCAGAGTAGGGATCTGCTTGTAATGCCGGAATTTCTCGCCGCGATCGTAACGCTCCGTCCCGCCACTCAGTACTTCGACGACGACGGTCGGGTTCAATATGGTTTCTCGGCTTTCTTCGTCTCGCTCGAGCGGCCCGCAGACGACGGTGACATCGGGATAGGTTGCAAGCCCAGTCGCGGCGACGCGAACTCTGAGATCCGAACTGAACACGCGACGGCGTTTCCCCTCGAGCTGAGCCCGAAGCGTCGAGGCGACAGCGACCGACAGCTCGGCATGCGTCGGAGTCCCGCCAGCCATCGCGTAGATCTCGCCATCCAAGTACTCGTGCTTCACGTTACTCGCCTCTTCGTGGGCCAAGTACTCGAAATACGTGTGCTCGTGTAGACGCTCGGTCCCCATGATGCTCTTTCGATGATAGCTGATGGCATCCTTGGGTGCCAAATTCCATCGCCGCGGAGTTCTCATCGTCATCGTGTCACTCGGCGCCCGCACGATTCGAGCGATGTGTCGGCCGCGAGCCGACCTCATGATTGAAACCTCGCGACCGATCACGCCGCGGCCGTCACCGACCGCAAAAGTCGTTGCGCTTTCGAGAGTGGGCGGGCTGCACCATCGGAATGGCGCGAGGCAGCTTAGAGCAGTTTTTGGCGGCCCAAAGGGCGCGTGACCGGCTCGCGGTTTACGTTGACCCATTATGCGATCCCTGAAGCGTCTCGGCTGCGTTGACCACGCTTTCGTCGTCCCTCGTCGAGCCGGGCGGCCTCCCGTTCCGGCGGTTTAATAATGATGAAGCATCCGCTCACTTTGATGTGAAGATCCTTCACGGCGCTATCGAAGGCGAGGTTCTGCTCCAGGAGCCGGGCTTCTGAGCTCGGAGGCGAGCGGGAAAGCGCTGCGATCGTGCCGGTCCACGCGGCCGCGTCGGCGAACGAGGCGTTGCAGGTGATAGCCGCCGGAGTCGCTTGGCTCCAGCCGCGCTCGATCAAGCACTTGGCGAGCGGTCGCCCGGGTGGCCAAGCCCATGAGCACGACGAGCGTCGCCGCGTGAGCTGTTACCGAGTCGAGTATTTCGACGAGAGCTTCCGAGCTGTGGCCCGACAGCACGACGAAGAACAGCGCCGCCATAGGCGCTGCAAGATGCCTTGTCGTCCACGGCGATCACGAACTGATGTCGTTTCTCGGCGGCCGTCGCGACGAGGCGATTGGTCTCCCGCGTCGCGGCGGCAATCACGAACCAGGCGTTGTCGAGATCGTTCGGGTGGGTCCACGCGAAGCCAATCGATGGAGCGACGACGGTGACCCGGGCTCCCGTGTCCAGAAGGCTTTTCGTTTTGGACTCCGCCACGGCGCCGCCGCCGCCGACGAGGACGTCGCGTCCGTCGAGCTCGAGAAAAATCAGAAACATTGCCGGCATGTTCTTGCTCCTTAAATGAAAAAGGCCCAGCTCCCTTCACAGGGGACCGCCGCCGTGCAATGTCGTGGCAGCTTCGAAGTGTCGCGGCGACGGGCGAGGCGAGCGCACCATTTCCCGTATCTGCGCGGCTCCGATACACGGCACGCGTCTTGCTACGCACGCGGGTATTGGTATGGGCTCAAGCGAGAAGTGTCTTTAGGTTCCGTGATATCGTGCACCGCCTACGACGTTACGTAGCTGACCCGATGAAGCGGCTCCCGAATAGTTGGCTCGTTGCGATTGCGGCGATTTGCGCTCTGCCGACGCTTTTGAACCTCGCGGGGGTGTCTTTTGCGTCTCCCGCGCCGACTCTCGACCTTGCCGAGGCGGCTTCGTTCGGGAGCGACGAGCTCACCGACGCGCTCCACCGCACGCTCGCGGGAAGCTTTACCCACACGATCCTGGAATGGGCTGCCTTTTTCGCCGCGCTCTTCATCTTCATTCTTTCCGTCGCGCATTTCCGTTTGGCCCGCGAAGTGACGACGCCCATCATCGGCATCGCTCTTTTGTGCGCCGGTGTCGTGGACGCCTTTCACGTGCTCGCCGCGGACCGGCTCATCTACGCGGTTGCGGACAACCAGGAGTTCATCCCCTTCACGTGGGCGATCTCGCGCGTGTTCAACGCGGTCATCTTGCTGGCCGGCACAATCCTCGTCATGGCTCGAGGACTGGCGAAGAACGGCAAGCAGGGAAGCGCTGCGGCTAGCCAACGTTTCGTTCTCGGCGCCGGCTTCTTCTTTGTGCTCGTGGCCTATGGCGTCATTCAGATCTGTGCTCGAAGCCCGCGTCTTCCGACGACGATCTTCCCCGGCTCGATGGTCAGCCGGCCCTACGATGTGGCGCCTCTCGTGCTTTTCATCATCGCGGGAATTTTCGTCTTCCCGCGCTTTTACCGCCAGCACCCCAATCTCTTCTCGCACGCGCTTCTCGTCAGCGTCGTTCCCCAAATCGTCACGCAACTGCACATGGCCTTCGGCTCGACCGCGCTTTATGACAACCATTTCAACATCGCGCATGGGCTCAAAGTCGTCGCTTACGGGATCCCTCTCGCGGGTCTCGTCTCGGACTACGTTCGCACCTATCGCGAGGTGGAAAAGGCGCATGACGAGCTCGAAAGCCGCGTCGTCGCGCGCACCGAGGAGCTCTCCCGTGTCAACGAAGCGCTTGCCCATCGCGTCGCTCTCGAGGATTTGCTTGCTTCTATCTCGGCGCACTTCATCAATCTGCCCGCATCGGACGTCGAGGACGAGGTCGTCAAGGCTGTCGAGCGCATTGGTCAATTTTCCGGAGCGACGCGATCCTATGCATGCCTCGTGGACGGACCCATCGGCGACTGCAAGGCGCCGGGGTCCCTCAGTGACGAGCCCGATCTA
The DNA here is from genome assembly GCA_004356105.1 of Acidobacteriota bacterium. GTDB lineage: Bacteria > Acidobacteriota > Vicinamibacteria > Marinacidobacterales > SMYC01 > SMYC01. Next base: position 34,432 of record SMYC01000216.1, read on the forward strand.
CTCGAAGGCAAGATCGTTCGCCGCGGCGCATCGATCAAAGTTCCCATGATCTTCGAGAATCAAGTCATCGGCTATTTTGGAATCGAAGCCGAGGATCAGGCGACGTGGCAAGAGGAAGACGTTCGTCTGCTCAGTATCGTCGCTCAAGCCTTCGCTGGTGCGATTGAGCGCAAACGCGCGGAGACTGTTTTACAGGAAGCCAAGAGCGCTGCGGAGAGTGCGAGCCGTGCGAAAAGCGAGTTTCTCGCCAACATGAGTCACGAGCTTCGGACACCGCTCAACAGCATCCTCGGCTATGCCCAGCTTCTCGAGAACGAGACGGCGCTTGGCGAGAAACAAAAAGCGCAGGTCCAGGTCATCCACTCGAGTGGTGAGCACCTCTTGTCATTGATCAACGAGATTCTGGACCTGGCCAAGATCGAAGCCGGTCGCCTCGAGCTCGAGCCGACTGATTTCGATTTGCCGGATTTGCTCGCGCAAGTCGCGGGGATCATGAGCGTGCGCGCGGAAGAGAAGGGCCTTCGTTTCTCTCACGAAGCGCTCTCGCCGCTGCCGGTCGGGGTGCGGGGGGACCCGCGCAAGCTCCGGCAAGTCCTGCTCAATCTACTGGGAAACGCGGTGAAGTTCACGGATGGGGGCCACGTCGTGCTCAAGGTAGGCTGGCACGGCGAAGCTGCGCGCCGCCTTCGTTTTCACATCGAGGATACAGGCGTCGGCATCGCGCCCGAGGCGCTGAGCGAGATCTTTCAACCCTTCCAGCAGCTTCGAGAAGGCGGCGATCGGCCCGAGGGCACCGGGCTCGGGCTCTCGATTAGCCGCGTTCTCGTCGAGCTCATGGGCGGGACTCTCGAGGTGCAAAGTGAGCCTGGCCGCGGGAGTACCTTCTGGTTCGACCTGGAGCTCGAACCGGTCGACGGGTTCCAGATCGAAGAGAGCCGCGAGCGCCGCCGCATCGTGGGCATTGAGGGGAATGACGGGCGCGGGCCGAAGATACTCGTCGTCGACGACAAGCCCACCAACCGGTCGTTTCTGCGCGATCTGATGGAGTCGATAGGCTTCGTGCTCGCCGAAGCGGCGGACGGCCGCGAAGCCGTCGAGACGGCGCGCCGTTTCAAGCCCGATCTCATCTTCATGGATCTGGTCATGCCGGTGATGGACGGCTTCGAAGCCGTCCGCCGCATCCGGCGCGTTGAGGAGCTCTCGGGAGTCGTGATCATCGCGCTTTCGGCCAGTGTTTTCGAGCATAGCCGTGAGAGGAGCCGCGACGCCGGCTGCAACGATTTTCTTCCCAAACCCGTGCGCGCGGCGGCGCTTTTCGACAAGGTCTCGGAATATCTGGACGTCACATGGCTCTACGATGGGGAAGATGAAAGCCGCAGCGCCGTCGCCGAGCCCGCGGGAGCCGAGTCGAAAGCGATGCCACGCGAGCACGCCGAAGAGCTCTACGAGCTCGCGCGGGTCGGCGACATCGAAGCGATAGGGCGCCGCCTCGAGGCGATCGTCGAGCTCGATTCAGAGCTCGCTCCCGCGATAGAGGATCTTCGCAAACTTGCTAGGAAGTTCGACATGAAAGAGATCCGCTCCTACCTGGAGCCTTTCGTATGAAGCGCGCAGCGATGAGCACGATACTCGTCGTCGACGACACGCCCGCCAACCTCAGCTTGCTCGTCGACTATCTCGGCACACAGAACTTCAAAGTGCTCGTCTCGCGTGATGGCGAAGAAGCGATCGAGCAAGCGCGTCTCGCGAAACCCGACTTGATTCTGCTCGACGTGATGATGCCGCGGATGGACGGTTACGAGTGTTGCCGGCGGCTGAAAGCCGACGGTGCATTGCGCGAGATTCCTGTCATCTTCATGACCGCCCTCGGCGACACGAAAGATAAAGTACGCGCTTTCGAGGCGGGCGCGGTCGACTTCGTGACCAAGCCCATCCACAACGAAGAAGTGCTGGCGCGGGTGGAAGCGCATTTGACGATCCGCAAGCTGCAGCGGGATTTGCAAACAGCGAATGCCGGGCTCGAAGAACGCGTGGCCGAGCGCACCGCAGAGCTCACGGATGCTCTTGCGGAAGTAGAGCGTCTCAAGAGCCGGCTCGAAGCGGACAACGTTTACTTACGGGAGGAGATTGCGCGCGAGCAGGATTTCAAAGGCATCCTGCATTCCAGCGAGTCCATGCAGCAAGTCTTACAGAAAGTCACGCAAGTCGCGGCGACCGACGCGACGGTCTTGGTGCTCGGAGAGACCGGCACGGGCAAGGAGCTCATCGCGCGCGCTCTCCACGAAGCGAGCCCACGCAAAGCCCGGCCGCTCGTCAAGGTCAACTGTGCGGCGCTTCCCGCAAACCTCATCGAAAGCGAGCTTTTTGGCCACGAGCGCGGCGCTTTCACGGGAGCGTTGTCGCGGAGGATCGGACGGTTCGAGCTCGCTGACGGAGGGACGATCTTACTCGACGAGATCGGCGATCTACCCTTGGAGCTCCAGGCGAAGCTCCTGCGGGTGTTGCAAGAAGGGGAAATCGAGCGGCTCGGGAGCTCGCGGTCCATCAAGGTAGACGTGCGGGTGATCGCAGCAACGAACCGCGATTTGCCGGCCGCGATGCAAGACGGGACGTTTCGCGAGGATCTTTTTTACCGATTGAACGTTTTCCCCGTCGTGCTGCCGCCGCTCCGGGAGAGGCCGGAGGACATCCCGCTTCTCGCGAACCATTTCGTGAAGACACGAGGCAGGAAGCTTGGCAAGAAGCTCGAGATTCCTCCTGGCGTCATGGCGAAGCTCAAAGCTTATGGTTGGCCTGGGAACATCCGCGAGCTTCACAACGTCCTGGAGCGCGCCCTCATTCTGTCACCTGGCCCCGAGCTGAGGCTCGAAGATGTTCTCGAAGCGTCCGTCGTGCCGGCAAGCGCCGCGGTCGCGACTACGCTCGAAGACGTCGAGCGCCAACACATACTCCAAACGCTCGAATCTGTGGGCTGGGTTATCGAAGGCGATAAGGCGGCCGCGGAGCGCTTGGGCCTGAACCCAAGCACGTTGCGCTCGCGCATGGACAAGCTCGGCATCAAGAAACCGGCTCGCTGACCCGCTGGCCTTGGCCGCGATATTTCACGGCGCCTGCGAATTCTCGTAGTGGCTCTTCCCCCTAACCCTCTAATTATCAAGGTTTCCGCGGTTTTGCTATGGCACCGCTCTTGCTCTAGTGAAGGGCGATGACCAAACACAAACTCGAACGGAGGAAACCCATGAAGATTCGAAAAACGCTTACCGCCACCGCGACAGCCGCTATCGTGGCACTCAGCCTCGTTGCCGCTGCGCAGCTTCCTGACCCCGGCATGACGATCGATAAGGAGAGAACCGCCATCGTCATCACGGATCCCCAGAACGATTTTCTTAGCCCGGACGGCGTCGCCTGGGGCGTCGTGGGGAAGAGTGTCGTAGCCAACCGTACCGTCGAGAACATCGAGACGCTTTTCAAGCTCGGCAAAGAAAACGGGATCCCTGTTTTCGTGTCGCCGCACTACTACTTTCCGACGGACCACGTTTGGAAGTTCGAAGGCGCGCTCGAAGCCTTGATGCACAAGATCGGCATGTTCGATCGCAAAGGAGCCCTCGTGGTCGAAGGCTTTGAGGGCTCGGGCGCCGACTGGCTCGAGCGCTACAAGCCCTACATCGAGGACGGGAAGACTGTCGTCACGAGCCCTCACAAAGTCTACGGGCCGGAGACCAACGACCTCGTA
>SMYC01000217.1 GCA_004356105.1 Acidobacteriota bacterium
GAGGATCCCTTTTGCGTGCGCGGCTTCGAGTCCGTCAGCAATCTGCAGAAAAAGCTCGAGCCCCTCATCGATGGATAGGGGCCCGTTCGCAATGCGCTGGGCGAGCGTCTCGCCACCCACCAGCTCCACGATGAGGAACTGGTGGCCGTCATGTTCCTCGAGGCCGTGGATGGTGGCGATGTTCTCGTGATTGAGCTGGGCCAAGAGCCGCGCTTCTCACTGGAAACGTTCCAAGCGCCCCTTGTCTCTTGCGAATGCCTCGGGGAGGATCTTGATCGCAACGTCCCGATCGAGCTTCGTATCGCGTGCTCGATAAACCTCGCCCATACCGCCTTTCCCGATGGGCTCGACGATTTCGTAGTGGTTGAGCTTCTGACCCGCTCGAAGAGGCACGGGCGATGATACTACGACGGTGCTTTGGTCTGCGTCACCCGAAGGACGCTCACCCGTCTTCGGCGAGAAGCCGTTCCACGACACGCTCGAGATCGCGAAAGCTCTTCTCGCGGAATCCTTCCACGCGGTAGCGGACGCGGCCAGTGCGATCGATGACAACGCTCGTCGGAAAGACGAGGACTTCGTAGTCGTCCGCCAGGCCGTCATCGAGAAGAACGGGATAGCTCATGCCGATCTCTTCGATGTAGGCCGGAAGATCCTCCGGCGCATCGCCGTAGTCGGCGCCGAGCACGACCAGGCCGCGCTCGCGCAAGCGCTCATCGAGCGTAACGAGGTGCGGGATCTCCTCCCGGCAGCTCTTGCACCAGATGCCCCAGAAATTGAGCAGCACGACTTTGCCTTCGAGCTCGCCGAGCGTATAAGACTTGCCGTTGACATCCTCCGCTTCGAAAGCGAAAGCGGGCTCGTCCAGAAGAGGTGCCTCGTCGACGAGCTTCGCGACGTGCACTTGCGAAGGCCCTCGGCGCTCATAGGACTCCGTCCACGTGACGTAGATCTCGTCATGGAAACGCGTCATGCGCGGAAAGCCGCTCGCACGGCCCGAAGCGGTGCGCGCGACAATGACCGCGGGCGCAGCGCCACCCGACGGGGCGACGCGTTTCACGCGGATCTCCCCCTGGCGCTCTTCGCCCCGCTCGAGCCACGTCACGACTACGTCCTCGCCGATCCATTCGACGTCCACACGGCCCACCGGGCGGCCATCGTCGATACGGATGGGCTCGGCAAAGCTCGCACCGCCATCCTCCGAGAAGAGCAGCTGAACTTTGGGCTCGCTCGAGGAGGCGGTGAACCACGCCACCGCGAGGCGGTTGCCGGACGCCGCGACTTGCGGACCGTTGACCGGACAGCCAGGAATCTCCCAGCCGTCGTCGTGAAGCGACTTGGGCTCGGTCCATTGGCCGGTGAGGCCGTCTCGGCGCACATAACTGATGTCCCGAATCTCGGTGTCCTCAGCCGAGCGATTGCGATAAGCGACGAAGAGGCCCGACTCGGTGCGTGCCATCCCGGTTTGGCAGCACTCGCATATGCGTCCATCGAGCAATACGTCCTCGGTGAAAGCCTTGCCGTCGAAGCGCGTGGTGCGGAGGGTCATCTCATTGTCGCTGGCGCCCTTCTTGAACCCGCGGCCGTCGAGCCATACCGCCGAGAAACCGGAAGCGTCATCCGCGACGAGAGAGACGAAGCCGTGCTCGTTCAGAGTGGCGTCCCGATGCGGCCTTTCGGGTTTTCCCCAACTCTTTCCGCCGTCCTCGGAAAGGGCGATGAAGACGTCGTACTCGTACGTGCCCTCGGCCGCTTTCTCGAGCCAATGAGCCGCCAGGCGGCCGTCGCCGAAGCTCAAGATCGAGCTGAAATCTGCCCAGTTCGCGAAGAAGTGGGCCGAAGTGTGGATCGTGCTCGGCGTCCCGAATCGCTCGCCGTCCCAAGTCGAGAGGCGCAAAGCGTGACCGTCCTCGACGCGCTCGAGCCAGCTCAACCACATTCCGTCCTCGGTCGCCGTCAAGAACGGGGTCATGCTTTGCTCCGGGGCCGGGGATTTCAGGGATACGACCCGGAGCGCATCCGAGGCCATCGCGGCGTTGGCAGCGAGAATTCCGACTAGCCAAAGCGCGAGCCATTTTGTCCTATAATGAGCGCACCTCATGACGATTGCCCTCCTCACTCTGCACCTAATATCCATCGGCATCCTTGCCGTGACTGTATTCTACGGTATCCATATCCCGGATGGGGGAGGGGCTTTCGGCCGGCATTTCATGCTCGCGCTCATCTCCGCGCTCCTGGCGGTCTTCACCCATACGATGACCTATTTCTACTTCGTGGGAATGAGCGGCAACCTCAAACGCGCCGTTCAGGAGCATGGACGCGGCGAAGAACGCCTCCTCGAGAGCCGGCGGATCAAGTCCAAAGTGCTCCCTTGGGCGTTTGGCGGCATGTTTCTTTTGATGGTCGCCTTCATCATGGGCGGCGCCGCCCATACGCGCGCGATCCCGAGCTGGATCCACGGCGGCTTGGGCTATCTCGCTCTCGGCTATAGCCTCGTTGCACTCCTCGTCGAAGGTTATTACCTCCTCAAGCAGAACACCGTCGTCAACGCCTTCCAGCGCGAGCTCGTCGGTCCCACAACGTAAAAGCCGTAAACTACTCTTCCACTTCGACCGCGAGCGATTCGAGCTCGCGCAGAATGCTCTCGACCTTTTCGGGCGCGAGATGGTGTTTGGCGGCCACCGACTCGAGGTGCTCCATTTTGATCCGGCGCGGGGGAAGTACGGCACCCGTTGGCGTAAAGTCCTCCTCCCGGACGCGCAAGGACACAACGTCCCAGCGGCTGTAATGCCCCATGCAGTCGAAGACATTCTTCGCGACGATCCGATCCTTCGGATCGAGCTCCGCGACAACGAGCTCTTCCTTGTGGAACACCGGCTCTTTGATATAGGCGCCGAAAGGATTCGCGATAGCACTGCCCCCCATCGCCCACTTCCACGCCGCGCTCTTCTTGTACGGAAAGTCGTCGGGAACGTCGTCCTCGGTCATGTACATCGAAGCGCTCACCACGAAGCTCTGGGTCTCGAAAGCGTATTCACGGATCGCCGAGTCCTGGTCGGAGAGATAAAGAGGCCGCACGTCGCCTGTCATATCGCGAATGGCGTTCCCCTTGCCGCCATAGCTCCACCAGCCGGGCCAGCACGCGGCGTGCACTTCCTCTCCTTTGACGGCCATCGCCGCTTTCAGGAGCGTCATGTGGTTCTCGAAGCAGATGAGACCGCCGAGCTTTCCGAAATGCGTGTCGAAAACGCGTAGGTCCGACGCGTCCCCGCGGCCCCAGAAAAAACGCTCTTGGTGGGTCGGCATGAGCTTGCGGTGGCGTCCCAGGATGGTGCCGTCGCGATCGATGAAGAGCATCGTGTTGTAGAGCGTCGCGGAGCCTTCGCGATCGTCTTGCTCGTTCAAACCAATGACCGCTACGATGCCAGCGCTCGCGCAGGCTTTGGCAAGCAGGTCCGTTTCTGGGCTCGGGATGCGGATGGATTGATCGTAGAACGACACGACCGTGTCCTTCCAGAGCGCGGCGCTTTCGGGGGTCGTATAGCCGAAATTGTTACGCCAGTAAGGGTAGGTAGGGATGCCTGTCTCCGGCGTGACGATCAAGTCGATGCCTTTTCGGCCCGCCTCGTGGATGCACTCGGCGTATTTCTCGACGCTCTCCTTCTTCTTCATGAAGACGGGGCTTATTTGCGCCGCGGCGGCGACGATGGGTCGTTCCAAGTTCATCGGGCTTCCTCCGGTGGATTCCTAGCTCTGTTTATCAAACCTTGGCGTCGTGCGCATCCAGACGACGGGAAAAACATCGTCGTCCCGCGCGAGCTCGCCCGGCGCGATAGAGAGGTCCTCTTGGCGAATGCTGGGGTCGGCCGCAGGATGCGGGCGCCAGCGCACGTCGTCCCCGAGCCATCGCGTCGAGACAGCTGCGCGGGTGCGCTCGGATGTGTTGCTCGGTGCAGCGTGGATGATCCAAGCGGAAAAGATCAGCGCATCTCCGGGCTGCATCGGCTCTGAAAAAATGTCGTGGCGATCGCGCTCCGCCTCGATATCCGGGAGGGTCTCGCCTTCCGCGTCGTGAATCCAATCACTTTTCTGGTCCGACGCGACGAATCGCCTCGGTTTGTAGCACTTGCCCCAGCGATGAGAGCCTTTCACGAGCTCGAGTCCGCTCGACGCGCGGTCAACTTCGGTCAAGGGCAGCCAGAGCGACGCTATCTGTTGGCCGGTGAATGGCCAGTAGGAAACGTCCTGATGCCACGGCGTCGACGTCTTCGCACCAGGCTCTTTGACGAACCAGTGGTCGAAATAAAAGCGCAGCTCCTCACAGCCCATCGCCTGGCCGACGAGATCGGCCACACCGGAATCGAAAACGAACGATCGAACGGCGTCGTTCTCGCGCCACAAGTAACGGGCGTCGAGGGCGCGACCGGCGCCGCGCCCTTGGTCGCCGGTATCGCTTATGAAGCCTCCAGGCTCTTCGAGGATGCTGTCGACGATGGCACGGAGACGGCTCAGCCACTCGGGCCCAAAGGCGCCATGAATGAGCACGACGCCGTCTCGCTGAAAGGCGTCGATGTCACGTGGCGTAAGCGCGCGGGTCATGCGCGTTGTGTATCACGGAATGTCGCGCTCAGTGCATTTTCTCGAGCACGAAAGCGTTTCGATGACCGCGACATTCCCTCGGATCTCGACAGACCGCACTTGCATGCGGCTCCCGTCCGAGAGGAGGACCGTCTCGTCCGCGATGCCCCAACTCGCCAACAAGCTGACGCCGAGCGCCAGTGGGTGAACCTTCATACCCTCGCTCCAATCTAATCTGACGGAACCCGCACGCGGCCCGTGGTCGAGGGAGGGGGTGAAAAAGGGCCCCGCAAAAAGTTTTAGAAGGTCTGTTGGATGGTTTTAAATGGGATATCACTTCGAGTCGAAACGCACTCGCGCCCTAACTTCATGGGTCAAATATCCGGGACGACACCGGAGGAGCGTTTGGAACATCAGCGGATAGCCGCAGAAGTGCGATCTCGGGAGGAACGGCAAAGCGCACCGGAATGATGCTCGTGCCGAGCCCGGAGGTCACGAACAAGTGCCGATCGTCTTCGACAATGTGGCCGCGTGCGTAACGCTGCCCGTAGCGTGACGGTACGATCGGTGTTCCGAGCCACGGAAACCGCACCTGGCCGCCATGAGTGTGACCCGCGAGCGTCAAGCTCACGCGCGCCGGGACGGTCGGGAACACGTCGGGATTGTGGGTGAAGGCCAGGACAGGAGAGGTGTCGTCGACAGCGGAAAGCGCTTTCCTCACGTCGGGAGGCGCTTCCTCCCAGTCCCCGAGGCCGACGAGCCAGACACCGGAAAGCTCGACCGCTTCGTCGCGAAGAACGCGAATCCCAGCGGCCACGAGCGCTTCCTCGACCCGGTCTCCGTCGAGCCACCAATCATGATTGCCCAAAACAGCATAGACCCCAAGAGGTGCTTGGAGCTCTCCGAGAATAGGGGCAAGCTCCTCGGGCGCGACGAAGGTGCCGCCCAGTACGCTGTCGATGACATAGTCGCCCGCGAGCACCACGAGGTCGGGGGCGGCGGCATTCGTTTCACGGACGATCTCTCTCAGCTTATCGAGACCGCGATAGGGCGAGCCTACGTGTATGTCTGCGAGAAGTGCTACCTCGAACCCGTCGAGCTCGCGCGGCCAGCCGGGAGGCGCGAGCTCGTAGCGCCGCACCGAGAAGGACGACGGCTCATAGACGAACGCCCACAAGCCGAGAGACAGGACGGAGGTGAGAAAGACCCCAAACGTCGTTCGCCATCGCACGAAACCAGTATGCCAAACGAATGTGACGACTACGTGACTTCGCGCGTCTCGGAGGATTAATCCGTTGCGGGGGCGAACTCCTTTAGAAGAATCTCTTCGACTTCGTCGGGGTCGAAGTAGAACGGGCCCATACCGCCTTTATAGATGATGCGGCCGTCGGTGCCGATGATGTAGAGGCGCTCCGGCCACGCCGCGTAGCAGGCCATCGCGGTGTTGTCGATGTCGTCGAGGAGCGTTTCTGTCTGGACGTCCATCTGGTCGATGAAAGCGCGGGCGAGCTCTCTGCGCTCCTCGGTGCTCTTCGGCTGGGAGTAAATGACACCGCTCTCTTCGTTGGATTCCATCTGCCACTCGTCGTCGGGATGGGCCTCTTTGATGTAGACGATGACGAAGTTGGCGATGTCGCTGTACTTCTCCTGTAGCTCCTCGATTTGCGCCAACCTGGCGCGAAAAGGTGGTCACGTGTAGCTTCCGAACGTCAAGACGACGGGTTTGTCGGCGTAGAGCTCGGAGATGCGCCGCGGCTCGGAGCCGTGCATCGTCAAGAGCTCGACATCGGGGGCCAGATCGCCCACTTGGAGTGATCCCTCGGTGCGGATGTCGTACTTGTTGTAACGAATCCAAGCACGTTTCATCGCTTCCATCGTGCCCCAGCCTCCAAGCGCCACGACGAACAACACGGCAAGAAGAGCTTTAATCCACTTCTTCATCGCTTCCTCTTTCTATGACCGGCCCACGACGTCTTCGATCCGGAACACGAGCTCATATGCACCGTCCAAGGCGACTGCGTCCAATCGTATCGATTTCACTCCGAAGCAGCAAGTCGGGATACTGCCTAGAGGGTCGAAGCTCCGATAGCGAATAGGGGCGCATCACGAACTCTTCGGGAACACGGCGACGTGTGCATTACCGCTCCCTGAGCTCTGCGCATAAGGTCCGAACTGCTTGCCCGTGAGCTCGTCGTGGTCCTTGGCCAGAGCCTCGATAGCACCCACCATGCTCGAGATCGTGCGGCCTCCCATCTCGGCAACACCCTCGCGGATGAACTCGGGCATCCACGCCGAGAGCTCGGCGGCGCGACCTTCCGTGGCGAGCTCGATGAATTTCCGATCGAGCTCTTGCCGCTCCGCCGTGGGCCAAAGCTCGGGCCCACGCAGTACGTCGTGTGACAGCGCACAGCTCGACACGAAAACGATGCGCTTCCCGGTGTCCTTCCCGACCTCGTGAACGTAACGGCCGACGCGCCGGTTCTCGTCCACATCGGAGCACATCACGGTCGGCAGTAGGACAATGGGGATCTCCGAGCGCGGGTCCATGTACTCGAGAGGAACGTAGCAACCGTAATCCCAGTTCCAATGGGGGGTGTCGAACGTTCGGCAGCCTATGTTCTCGGCGTTCAGCTTGTCCGCGATCGCTTGGGCGAGGGCTGGCTCACCCGGCCACTTATAGGGCGAGCCCGGTATGAGATCCGGCGCCTCGTCGGCAACACAAACACCCTCGTGCACCTCGTGGACTGGCGAGAGCCACAAGAAAGTGCTCACCCAATGCGCCGAGTGAAGAACGATGGCGTCCGGTTCGAGCGCGCGCATGGCTTCACCGAGCTCTCTTAGCCCATCGATGAGACCTCGAATGAAGGCGGGCGCATCCTGCTCGACGCCCATACGCGGCGAATGCGAGGCCACGACGCTTGCAACGAGACCTCCGCTCATTCCGTATTTTTCCTTTTTCCCATCGCGGGTCGCATGATCAAACAATGAGCGAGCGGTGTCAAACACTCGACAAGACGAGACGAGTGGTCTAGTCTCCGAGGCGTGAAGCTCGTTAGCTATCGAGCGCGAGGCAAAGAGCGCTACGGTCTGCTTTCGCCCGATGGCGTCGGCATCATAGACGCGACAGCTCGCATCAATGGCGCCGAGACGTTGCGCGACGTCCTCGCACAGGATCGCCTGAAAGAAGTGCTGGGCGCCACCTCGGGCGCGGCGCCGGATGACGCGCTCGATGACGTCGTTCTCGCTCTGCCGATTACAGAGCCCGAGAAGATCCTGTGCGCCGGCCGCAATTATCGCGCTTATCATGAAGTCGTCGAGCAACAACGGGCGCCGGACTACCCGAGTATCTTCGGTCGCTTCGCGAGCAGCTTCAGCGCGCATCGGCAGCCCATATTGAAACCCAAAGCGGGAGACCAGCTCGATTACGAGGGTGAGCTCGTCGTGGTCATCGGCAAGGCGGGCCGCCACATTTCAGAAGAGCGCGCCTTCGACCACGTCGCCGGATATACCTGCATGAACGAAGGAACCGTGCGGGACTGGATGAGCAAAGGGACACAGAACTTGCCGGCGAAAAACTTCGACCGCTCGGGGGGCCTAGGGCCCTTCATCGTTACCGCCGACGAAGTTCCGGACCCAGCGCGTCTGCGCATCATCACCCGTCGCAACGGGCGCGTCGTGCAGGACGGAAGCACCGAGCAGATGATCTTCGATATCCCGTTCCTCATCTCGCATATCTCGAAGTTCACGCGCCTCGAGCCCGGCGATCTGATCGCGACCGGCAGCCCAGGAGGCTCGGCGGTCGAAAGCAGCTCGCCGGAATGGCTCCGCGACGGGGAGGTTATCGAGGTGGAGATTTCCGGAATCGGCAGGCTGGAAAATCCGATCGTCTCCGAGTAAGCCTCCCTTACTCGTAATCTTCTATGGGAGGACAGACGCAGACGAGGTTCCGATCCCCATAGGCGTTGTCGATGCGCGCCACCGGGGGCCAGAATTTGTGCTCGCGAAGCCAAGGCGCGGGATAGGCAGCTTGCTCGCGTGTGTAAGGATGATCCCACACGTTCGCTGTCATCATCGCCGCCGTGTGCGGCGCGTTCTTCAACACGTTGTCTTCGGCATCGACCTCACCATCATCGACGGCGCGCGCTTCCTTCCGGATGGAGATGAGCGCGTCGCATAACCGATCGAGCTCTTCTTTGGACTCGCTCTCGGTGGGCTCGATCATGAGCGTCCCCGCCACGGGAAAAGACATCGTAGGCGCGTGGAAGCCGTAATCCATGAGGCGCTTCGCGATGTCCTCGTTGCTGACTTTCTCGAGCGGCCGGCAATCGAGAATGAACTCGTGGGCCACTCTTCCTTTTTCTCCGGTATAGAGAACCGGGTAGTGCTCTTCGAGACGCTTCGCCATGTAGTTCGCGCTCAAAATAGCGATGCGGGTCGCGTCCGTCAAGCCTTCCGGGCCCATGAGCCGAATGTAAGACCACGAGATCGGAAGGATGCTCGGGCTCCCGTAGGGCGCGGACGAGACCGGGCCGAGCGCTTGCTCCCCCGAATGACCCGCCATTGCACTCAATGGATGACCTGGAAGAAACGGGACGAGGTGCTCCGCGACGCCGATGGGGCCCACGCCAGGACCACCGCCACCATGAGGGATGCAAAACGTCTTGTGCAAATTGAGATGGCAGACATCAGCGCCGATCAATCCGGGCGAGGTCAGGCCAACCTGCGCGTTCATGTTGGCGCCGTCCATGTAGATCTGTCCGCCCGCGTCATGGACGATTTGGCAAATCTCTCGGATGCGCTCCTCGAAGACACCGTGGGTCGAGGGATAGGTGATCATGAGAGCACCGAGCTCGTCCCGGTGCTGCTCCGCTTTTTTCTCGAGATCCTCGACGTCAACGTTCCCACGATCGTCACAGGCGACGACGACAACGCGGAAACCCGCCATGACAGCACTCGCCGGATTCGTTCCATGCGCCGAGACAGGAATGAGACACACGTTGCGCCCGCCTTCGCCACGGCTCTCGTGATAAGCATGGATGACGAGAAGACCGGCATATTCCCCCTGCGAGCCCGCGTTTGGCTGCAAGCTGACCCCGGCAAATCCCGTGATCGCCTTCAGCCAGTCCTCGAGCCCTCGATAGAGCTCGCTATAGCCCGCCGTCTGATCTTCGGGTGCAAAAGGATGTATCCGGCCGATCTCGGGCCACGTCACCGGAAGCATCTCCGTCGTCGCGTTGAGCTTCATCGTGCAAGAGCCGAGCGAGATCATCGACGTCGTCATCGAAAGATCCCGCGCTTGAAGCCGGTTGATGTAGCGCAGAAGCTCGTGCTCGGAGTGGTAGCGGTGAAAGACGCCGTGCGTCATGAAATCGCTCTCGCGCCGATGTGGCGAACCCATCTCGAAATCGGTGGCTTCGGCCAAAGCGGACACGTCGCCCTCGGCCCCGAACAATTTCAACAGCTTGGCCACGTCATCGATCGTCGTCGTCTCGTCGAGCGAGACCCCGACGGCGCCGTCGTCGTAAGCGCGGAGGTTCATCTCCTCGCGTAGCGCATCCGTGAGCGCTCGCTCGCCCGGCGAAGCGACGCGGAGCGTGTCGAAGAAAGGTTTGTCGCCGACGTCGAGCCCGTGTTTTCTCAGGCCCTCGGCGAGCACATGGGTGAGACCGTGAATGCGGCGCGCGATCCGGCGAAGGCCCTCCGGGCCATGATAAACGGCGTACATGCTCGCCATGATCGCGAGGAGGACTTGCGCGGTACAAATATTGCTCGTGGCTTTGTCGCGCCGGATGTGCTGCTCACGAGTCTGGACCGCGAGCCGGAAAGCAACGTTTCCTTGCACGTCTTTCGAGACACCAACCAAGCGGCCGGGAATGCGGCGCGAATGCTCGTCACCCGTCGCGAGAAATGCGGCGTGGGGCCCGCCCGCCCCGAGGGGTACGCCGAAGCGTTGCGAGTTTCCAATCGCGATATCCGCGCCGATCTCGCCAGGCGGACGCAGAAGCGTGAGCGCGAGAAGATCAGTTGCCATCGTGACCACGACACCAGCTTCCTTCGCGCGGCGGCAGAGATCTTCGTAGTCTTCGATGCGGCCATCCGTCGTCGGATAAGAAAGCAAGATGCCGAACAAAACGCCGGATTCGAGATCGATCGCCTCGACAGGACCGACCGTCAGGTCGAGGTCGAGAGGTTTCGCGCGCGTTTCGATGACCGCGATCGTTTGTGGATGGCTGTCCTCGGCCACGAAGTAGCCGTTTTTCTTGTGGCGGGTTATGGCGAGCGACATGCCCATGGCTTCGGCAGCGGCTGTGCCTTCGTCGAGGAGCGACGAGTTCGAGAGCGGTAGCCCGGTGAGGTCCGAGACCATCGTCTGGAAGTTCAAGAGCGCCTCGAGACGACCCTGACTGATCTCCGCTTGATACGGCGTGTATTGGGTATACCAACCGGGATTTTCCAGGATGTTTCGCTGGATGACGGGCGGCGTAATGCAGTCGTGATAGCCGAGCCCGATGAACGATTGATAGACCTTGTTCTTCGACGCGAGCTCTCGAAGCTCTCGAATGAGCGCAAATTCACCTTTTGCCTCGGGAACGTCGAGCGGCTGACTCATCAGGATGTCGTCCGGGATCGTGTCCTGAACGAGAGCATCGATGTCGCCATAGCCCAAAAACTCGAGCATCGCCTCGACGTCTTTCGGACGGGGGCCGATATGGCGCGGAGGGAAATCGTCGCTGGGACGAAGAGCGTGGAGCTTCGAGTCCCGACTCAAGCTTTGCTCTCCTTGTCGATATAAGTCTGGTACTGCGGCGCGGACATCAAGCTCTCGAGCTCCGACAGGTCACTCATCTTCACGACGATGAGCCAGGCATCGCCATGAGGATCGGCGTTCACCATCTCGGGGCTGTCGACGACTTTCGAATTGACTTCTACCACTTCGCCGGAGACCGGGGAGAAAAGCTCCGAGACAGCCTTCACGGATTCGATGTCGCCGAAGACTTCCATGGCGGTCACCGTGGCGCCGACCTCTGGAAGCTCGACATAGACGATATCGCCGAGCGCGTCCTGCGCGTGATCGGTGATGCCAATTTTTCCGCTCTCACCGTCGACTAGGATCCATTCGTGTTCTTTCGAGTACTTGCGGTCTTCAGGAAGCATTTATGTCTCCAACAGCGCGGCGGCCGCTTTTCAACGTTTCGTGAATGCGGTGCCGGCCGCGCTATTTTTCTCGTTTGTAAAACGGCGTGGGCACGACACGCGCAGTGGCCCGCCGTCCGCGAATCTCGATCTCGAACTCCGTGCCGTCCGAGCAAGCTGCAATGGGAAGATAAGTGAGCCCGATGCTCTTCTTCAAGTAAGGTGCGTGGCTCCCGCTCGTAACAGACCCTACGGATTCAGAATCCACGAAGACAGGATAGCCGTGGCGGGCGATGCCCCGATCGACCATCTCGAATCCGATAAGCTTGCGCTCGATCCCTCGTTCCTTCTGCTGTTCGAGAGCATCCCGACCGACGAAATCACCTTTCTTGAACTTCACGATCCAGCCGAGATCGGCCTCGAGCACCGTGTGCTCGTCATCAATGTCGTTACCGTAGAGTGCCATCTTCGCCTCGAGCCGCAGCGTGTCCCGCGCCGCGAGCCCAATCGGGGCAAGACCGTGCTCCGCACCTTTTTCGAGGAGCCCGCGCGCAGTTTTCTCCGCGAGCTCGGGGGCGACCATCACCTCGAAACCAGACTCTCCGGTATAGCCCGTCCGGGAGACCATGGCTTGCTCGCCGAGCACCTCACCATAGGCAAACCGGTAGTACTTTATCTCGGCCAAATCGATGTCGGTGAGCGGCTGAAGAATCTCGGCCGAGCGAGGGCCCTGTAGCGCCAAGAGCGCGTAATCGTCGCTTGCGTTCGTGAGCTCTAGGTCCCCCTCGGCCCTCGATTCGATCCATTCGAAATCTTTCTCGATATTCGCCGCATTGACGACCATGAGGTAACGCTGTTCGCCTCGGCGGTAGACGAGCACATCATCGACAAAACAACCGGTCTCGGTGGTGAGCGCGGAATATTGCGCCTGGCCGTCGGCGAGTCGCGAGACGTTGTTGGGCGTCAGCCTTTGTAATAGCGCCTCCGCATCCTTCCCCTCGATGAGAAACTCTCCCATATGGCTGACGTCGAACAGACCCGCCCGCTCGCGAACGTTCAAATGTTCTTCCACCACGCCGGCGAAGCTGACCGGCATGTCCCAGCCAGCAAAGTCCACCATGCGCGCACCTTGCTCTTTGTGAAGAGCGTGGAGCGGCGTTCGTCTGGGCAACGGATGACTAGTCATGTCTTGGAGGGCTCTCGGTGAGGTTTCGCAAAATCGCCGTGAAAATTACCATGTGGGCCTCTCTAGTGTCAATGATTGCAAGGATTGCCGGGATTACAGGGCTGGCAGTTGATGCGTCCGCGCCGACACCACTATACTGAACAGAATCAGATTAACCGGATGACTCGTCTGGCCGGCTGAGCGCGCGGGCACCGAGCTTTAGGATGGCGCATGGACGCAACGCACCAAGCGTGAAGTGTTGAATCCAGGGAGATTGGGAGAAGCCCACAAAGGCTAATGGCCGCGACCTACAAGGTCAGTTGCTGGAACTGCCAGAACGATTTCGAAGCCGTCGAAGCAGTTTGGTGCAGCTGCGACCCGAAACATCCGTCCAAGCTCTGCCCGTTCTGCTTGAGCTGCTTCTGCCCGGCAGATGCCGTCTATAAGAGAAATTTCTGGGAGGCGGCCCCGCAATCACTCAAAGAGGAAGTCGCCATGCTCGAGCGGAGCCTCGACCGCCTCGGAGAGATCCTCATCCGTAATCAGAAGCTCAAGACGCCTCAGCTCCTCGCGGCGCTTCGCGAACAGGAGAGGAGTGGCGAGCTTCTGGGAAAGATCCTGATCGACAACAACTTGGTCGGCCAGCCGGATATCGACAACGCGCTCAAATATCAAGGCTATCAGCCTCTCGTGGATTCTGAGCCATTCGAGGTCAACCCTACTCCTACAGACTCGGCGGGCAATCCCAACGAGATCCTCGAGAGCTTGCTCGGTTTGGCGGCGCGAAAGGGCGCCTCGGATATCCACCTCGAGCCGACGCCGGAGGAACTATCCATCAAATTACGGGTCGACGGACTTTTCTACAAGATCAAGCCCCTGGCGAAGACCGCGCTCGTACCCTTGTTGACCTGTATCCGCAATCTGTTCGCGCTCGATCCCGAGCGCCAGGACTTGCCGCAACAGGGCCGCGCTCACCTCGACATCGAAGGTCGCGACTACGACTTGCTCGTCCATGCCCTACCGACGAGTCTCGGCACTAGCATCACCATCAAGCTCGTGGATCGGCGTTTCTTCCTGAAGAACTTCACCGCTCTCGGACTCACGCCGCCGGAGCAGCTTTTTCTCGTCCGGGCACTCGACGCGAGTGCAGGGCTAATCATGGTCACCTCGCCGCCGTATAACGGCGCGATGACGTCGTCGTACTCGTTGATGGACCATGTCGCCAAATCGGCCCGCAAAGTCGTCAGCATCGAGCGCTCCATCCAGTGGGAGGTCCCTTACGTCCACCAGATGGAAGTCAACCCGGACAAGGGGCTCGATTTTGCGTCCGCGCTTCGCTCGGTCGCGGCGGTCAAACCCGACGTTGTGTTCTTACTCGAGCTGAGTGACGAAGCGACGGCTAATCTCGCCTGCCAGCTCGCGACCTCGGTGCTCGTTATCACGACCTTCCATGCTTTCGGGGCCGCGGAGTCTGTTCACCGATTCCTCGAGCTCGGGGTCCCCGCATCGCTTCTTTCGAGAAGCTTGTCTTTCGTCATGAATCAGCGACTCGTGCGACGCATTTGTCCGACGTGCCGGGACGAGGGCTCGGAAGTCGACCCAGCCAAGCTCGGCGATTACGGCATCAGCTCACGCGAGGGGAAAGCGCTCAAGATTTATCAAGGCCGAGGCTGCCCGAGCTGCAATCGTCTCGGCTACCGGCGACGCAAGGGTTTGTTCGAGCTCATCGTCACCGACAGTCACTTTCGCAAAAAGCTAACGGGACAACCGACGCTCGCGGAGATCGAAGGCGCGGCGCGGATCGCCGGGATGGAAACACTACGTGAACGTTGTCTCAAAGAAGTGACAGCGGGCGTGACGTCTCTCGACGAGTTCCTCCGCTGGCGAATGTGAGTCAGGATTCAGCATTCAGCGTTCAGCATTCAGCATTCAGAGCTCGGCTTTTAGCCATGACTCGGCCGCTCGTTTTGGCGGTTTGTATCGGGGGGACGCTTTTCGCGACTTTCGCGAATTACGTCGTCGAGGATCTCGGCCACGATGAAGGGATGTATCTCGGCGCGTCCTACCTCGCGATGGATAAGAGCCTCTATTCGGACTTTTCCTACTTCCAAGCTCCTTATTTGCCGCTCTTGCTGGCCGCGACGTTCGAGGCGAGTGGCGCGTCGCGTCTTCTTTTGACGGGACGACGCGTTACCTTCTTGTTCCACGCGCTCACGATTCTCGCGATCACCGCGATCACATGGCACTTCACAGCGAACGCGTGGGCGACGCTCGTCTTTACGATGCTCTTGGCGGTGAACGGCTTCCTCTATGGCGCAGGCTATTCGATCGACAACACCATTTACGCGTCGGCTTGCTTGATGTTAGGGCTCTTGGGTCTGCTAAGAGCGCACGAGGCGGCATGGCGAAGCCGCTTACTCCCCTTCGCGTCAGGTGTGCTCGTGGCGATCGCTGCCGGCTTCAAGCTGACACATCTCGCAACCCTCGCCGCCTGTATCACCTCTGTCACCTTGGGCGGCCGCAAACGCGCAATAGTTCCGTTTCTATTCGGCGCCGCACTCGGTCTCGCGCCGATGCTCGTCATCTTCTTCGATCGAGCGCCCGAATTCTGGTTCGATAATCTTCTGTGGCACGTCCATCTGCGCGCGACGCATCTCGAGCAATATGGGGCTTTCGGCTTCGCCAAAGAGTTTCTCGATGACGCGTCTTACTATCTCGCGCCCGGACCGTGGATGGGAGTTCTCGTCCTCGTAACAGTTTTCTCGCTCCTTCTTTTTTTTCGCGAGCCCGGCCACGACAGGGGTCGTTTCTGGTCCTTCGAGCGCACCCTCCTCTGCCTCGTCATCGCCGCCTCTTGCGCGGCGATTCTCACGATCGGCGCCGTCCGGCACTGGTATCTACAGTCACTCGCAATCGCCTTGGCCTTGCTCGTACCGAGCGTCTATCCCGCTCTGGGAAAAGGGTCCAGAAAGGCGTGGATGGCAGCGGTGATTCTAGCCGTCGCTTACACAGCTGCCTTAGAGGCACCGCTTCTCGCGAACGTGAAGCGACTCGTCGATTCCGAGCCGGGGCGGCCACAACACTTTGCCGATGTCGGCCAAAAACTAGGAGACCTTGCCCGCCATCTAGAAACCCGGCACGTCGCGCTCATCGGCAACCCCGCCGTCGTCTACGGCGTCGAGGCCAAACTCTCTTTGCCGGCAGAGGCCGCGACGAGCGCGTTCCTATGCGCAAGCTCTACGCTCGCGGCTGAACGGGTCTCGCCCGACCTCCTCCGTTCGCGTCACGTGGCGACCCAGCCCGACCTCGCCGAGGCCGTGACGCAAGGACAGATCGACATGCTCGTGATGTCCGAGACCGTACTCGACGCGGAAATCCTCTGCGGCGATGGAGCTCTGCACGAGGCGCTACGCAATTCAGGTTTCCTCAGGACGGCGCTCGGCGAGGGATGGGGCGCGGTGGTTGTCTTCCACCGGTGAGCCGACGGCGAGAGGCTCACTTCCCCGAGTCGGCGCGCCATCTTTCTTCCAGCGTGCGTAGGCTTCGAGCAGTTCGTCGAAAAACGCTTCCCGCTTCGAGCTATTTGCGAAGGCGACGTGATGATAATAACGGGTCTCGCCTCCGACGTTCACGGGTCGCGATGGCACTGCGGCGAACAAACCGTTACTCCCTTTCACGACTCGGAACCCTCTTACCGTGATGCCTTCGACGATATCGACATCCGCGAAGGCCACTATCTTTCCGTCCTTGACAGTCGATGGGTAGAATTTCGCTTCCATTATTGACTCCTCTCTCTACTCTCTACATGCTCTCCCAACCGTTACCTCGATACCGAGCGATTCGCACGCGGCTCGTCGATCCGAGAACGACGACGCAGTAAACGATCTTGTATTGGTTGCTCAAGAACACCGTGCCCGAGGTCGAGGCGCCGATCGGGGAGAACGAAATGATTTTGCTGCGTCCAATACGCAGCCCTGGAAAAAACGGCTCCGCAGCGCCCGCGGGAAGGCTCCCGTAGCGGACCCCGGGGAACGTTTCACTGATGCGGTAAGGCTCGCGAATCCGTACGTCGATGCCGCGACGAATGTCGGCGCGACGAATGCCATTCGCATTGCCGTCGGCGTAGATCGAGTAGACGGGATCGCCGTCCACCTCGTCGAACACGACGCCGATATATCTCGCCTCGGCGGCCGCGCGAGCGCGCACCTGGCGGAAGAGCCCCCGAAGATGAATGGCGGCGCCTCTCAGGCGGTGCTCGTGTACCGTCGCGGCCAATCGCGGAATAGCGGTCGCAAAGAGCACCGTCGCCATCGCCAGCACAACGAGAAGCTCGACGAGCCCGTAACCTCGGTGGCGGCACGGGCCGGCGGGCTCGAGGCCCGCCTGACCCGTCGACGGTTCACCTCCGACCGTCTCACCGTCGATCATTTTTTCTTCTGTGGCCTGCTCGAGATCGTCACGTAAGCTTCGAGGTTCATATAGGTCTTCTCCCCAATGCCGCGGACGTTCATGAGCTCCTCCGGAGCCGCGAAGGGTCCGTTCGCTTTACGGTATTCGAGGATCCTCTGCGCAACTTTTTCTCCAATGCCCGGCAGCTTCCGGAGCTCCATGGCACTCGCTTGATTGAGATCCACCTTGAGCTCCTGCTGCTCGGCTTTTTGCGTGGTCGTGCCGAAAGCGGCAGCGGTCATAGGCAGAGCAAGTGCGATCGAGATCGCGAAAAGGATGCATTTCGTTTTCATAGCTTGTTTCCTTTCGATGAATGAATGAGTCGTTTATCGGCTCGTCAAAACCAAGGGCTCGTCTATTCGGTATCTCACCTCCTCTCACGTTCACGGGTGGTCTAAGGCAAACTCCGTTCCAACGGCCACACGGCCGTGCGATACAGGGACAAAGCCCCCAGAGACAACGACTTGAGACGCCGAAGCTGTAAAGGGGGCTCGAATGGCTCGACCGCGGACTGTCAACGCCGGTTGACAGTTTTCTTTCGCGCGGGCGGGAGGGCTTTAGAGAGAACGAGATAGAACCGTCAACGGGCGTTGACGGTGATCTGTAACCCGGACAGTCTCAGGCCAGTGCTGGAGATAGCTGAACGCAGGGTCTTATGCTACTATTTAAAGTGGTGCTTGAGGTTTGTCCGTCCACCCTGCGCTCCAGTAACGAACATTTCGCACCTCGAACAGAAACATCGCTCGACTTGATTAGCCCATGGAAGACAAAGAACGCGGGAGCCTAGACCAGAAAACGGCTCTCGAGCTCATCCTCGAATTGTATCACGGCGGCGTTACCGGCTCGCTGAAGCTCGAGCGCACCCCGCTCCAAAAAGCCGTGTACTTCCGCGACGGCCAAATCCTCTTCGCGGCGTCCAATGATCCAAAGGACCAGCTCGCCTCAATCCTCGTCGAGGAAGGCAAGCTCGGCCCCGATCAAATGCAGGTGGCGCAGGCGCGCGTGTCCTCAGGGAACCCTCTCGCCAAAGTGCTCACCGAGCTCGGCTACATCTCCCAACGCGAGCTCGCTGACGCCGCGCGGGTCAAAGTCGAGAGAATTCTCACGGACCTCTATACGTGGGACGAGGGAACCTTCGAATTCGCCACCAAGTCCCTCCCCAAAGGCGCCATCGACCTCGATCTATCGACACCACACCTAATCGCCGCGAGCATTCGACGCATCCAAGATCGCGATTGGGTGCTCAAAGAGCTCGGCTCTCTCGAAACGGCATTGACGCCGAACGAGATCCTGGACACCTTCATCAACGAGACGAAGGCGGACGCGCAAACGATTGAAGTCCTGCGCCATGCCGATGGCACGAAGACGGTTCAGCAAATCGCGTCGCTCTCAAGCCTAGGCGAATTCGAGGTATGCAAGATTCTCGCAGCCGCGGTGGTTGTCGGTGCGATGACGAAAGGCGCTAGCATTGCCACGTCCGACGATGCCTTCGCTTTTCCGACCGAGGAGCCCGAACCGGCCACGCCGTCACACCCCGTTTTTTCGAGCTCGCCTTCCCTCGAGTCGCCTGACCCGGGCGCTCTCGAAACGGTTGGGCTCCCGACACCGCCACCGCCCGAGAAAACGAAAGACGATATCTTGGAGGCGCCCGACGACACGGTCTTCGAGCCGCCACCAGATCTGGAGAAAACGGTCTTCGAGTCACCGCCCGCAATCAAGAGCCCGGCAAACGAGCCACCCTCCGCCAACGAGCCCGAGCCGATGTCTCCTGCGGCTTCCGAGCTCATCATCGACGACCCCGAGCCAGATAACGAAGACGACAGCTCGCGTCGGGGGCCGCCAAGGCCCAAAGGTCACCGAGGAGGAAGCGCGCCATCACGTGATCTCAGTGGAATTCTGAAAGTCGCTTCGGTCGTCGCGCTTGCGGCCGCGGCTGCCTTTTCGGTCTATTACTTCGTCTTGCCTCTCGTGATGGGAGGAAGCGAAGCGACCGGTGCTCAAGCCGGCACACAAAGCACCGTACCAACGACCAGTCCGCCGCCCAGCGCCACGCCGCCACCGTCACCAGCGGCGGCCGACCCGCGCGCCGGGACCGCCGATCCCACGGGGGATCCACGCGCGACGACACCGCCTCCCGCCGCGACGTCACCGCCGCCGCCCGCTCCGAGCCCCCCACCCACGCAACCGAAGGGGGCACCGCCGCCGCCGAGCACCACCACCGCCCCGCGCACGCCTCCGCCGCCAACGCGTACGGGTTCGCCTTCCTCAGGGAACGCGCGTCAACAACTCGCAGCACGGAACCTCAACGGAGCCGCCCGGTCGTTTCTCGCCCAGCTGCGCGCCTCTAGCGCGAAAAAGTTCACGATCGCTCTCGGTCTCTATTGCGACGAAGACAATGTCGGCCGCATCGTCACGAGCGCTAGCGGATCCGAACAGATCTTCATACTACCCACGACGGTGCAAGGTCGAAGCTGTTACCGCATCATTTGGGGTCTATTCGATACGCGGCAGGCAGCCAATAGCGGCATGGGGTCGCTTCCCAGCGGAATTCGCGCAGGAGACGCAGCCGCCGTACCGCTCTCCCGCCTTCTTCGCTGACACAATCCGCCGCCCCTGTGATGACGAGCGCTCCTCCGATTCGAGCCATTGCCGTCGTCCTCGCTACCTTGTGGGGCTCGCTCGTGGAGGCAGAAGTCGTTCTGTTTCTCACGAACGGCGGATCGATTACCGTCGAAAGATATTGGGAAGAGGGTAATCAGATCCTCTACGAGAAAAACGGCAGCACCTTCGGTTTCCCGCAACACCTTCTCGAGAGGGTCCACGAGCGCTCGGGCGAGACAGCCAAAACAGACCCCGCCGACGAAGCGGAGGCGCCCACATCGCGTTTTTTGAACGCACTCATTAACGAGGATGTCGATCGAGCACGGCAATCCGTCGCCGAAGGCGATCTCGAGAGCGCGGCCGAGCTCTTTGGGAAGGCGGTATCGAAAGCTCCCGATGATCTCGAAGTGCGCATGGAGCTCGCCAGAGTCCATTTCGAGCGCGGCGACCTGCGCGCCGCGCGCTCGGTGCTGGAGCAAGCGAATCGGCGCCGCCACGACAACGCCCACGACAAAGCGAAGATGCGGGAACTTCTCGGAGACGTCTATGCAGGGCTCGGACGCAGCGCGCTCGCCATCCGCGAGTGGCAGCTAGCACTCAACATCGAACCGTCCCCCGAACTGCTCTACAAGTTGAAGCAGGCTCTCCGGGAAAACGATCAGGATATCGACTTCGAAGAAGTTCGGCGTCCTCACTATGTGATCCGCTATGACGGGCACATCAACGAGACCATCGGCCACCTCGTCGCAACTTCCCTCGACAGCGAGTACGCCGCGCTTCGACAAGAGTTTCGTTTCGAGCCCACGGACCCCATCGAAGTCACCCTCTATACCAACCGCGAGTTTCGCGACGTGACTCATGCACCTGCCTGGGCGTCTGCCTTGAACGATGGCGAAATAAGGATACCCGTCGAGGGGCTCACCGAAATCACGCCAAGGCTTCGACGGGCCATTCGTCACGAGCTCACACACAGCTTCATCAACGCCATGACGCGAGGGAATTGCCCGTCGTGGTTTCATGAAGGCCTCGCGCAGCTGCGTGGGAGCGACCGGATGGATCCCTATCCGACGCTTCGCGTCGCGCAGGCAGAAGGTAATCTCTTGCCGCTTTGGAGCCTCGAAGGCCTCTTCGTCAACTACTCGAAAGAGAAAGCGCGACTCGTCTACGCGGAAGCGCTCGCTGCCACGGAATATCTCGAGCTGCGTCGCGGACGCGAATCGCTGCGGAAGATTCTAATGATTCTTGGCAGCTCCCATACCATGAACGAGGCGCTGAAAGCGGTCGTTGGCCTCGACTACCAAGAATTCCAGACGGCATGGGAAGCGGATCTGAAGCGCTTTCACCCGAGCACCCACTGAAATTCCGCTCGTGTCTCATTTGGACTATGCTGGGGACGCCATGTCGAAATTTTCTTCATACCGCACGCTAATCGCGGGCATCCTGTCTCCGGCGCTCGGGGCCGGGCTCGGCATTCTCGTTTATACAAGCCTCACCCGTGCGAGCAGCGACCGTGACGCCGACTTCGTCTTTCGACTCTCGATGACGGCGCTCGTAATGGTCGTCCCGTTCGTGATCACGCTGCTCCTGGCGCTCGGCGATCGACGACGCGCGGCCTTCAGCAAATCCGCGAAGGTGGGCCTGACGCTCGCAGTCTTGTCGCTCGCCCTCGCGTGGGTCCCCATTCGAGGCGCGCTGAGCCGCCAACGTCAGGCGACGAACCTCGCCTTGAGCGGCGTCAAGGCGCCGGTCCTGGACACCGTCGACATTTATGGGAAGCGCCACCGCCTGGCCGATCACGACGGCAAAGTCGTGCTCGTGAACGTCTGGGCAACCTGGTGCGGGCCGTGTCGCAGGGAAATGCCGGAACTGGAACGGCTCTACCAGTCGCGAAAAGACGACGGGTTCATGATCTTCGGGCTCTCGACCGAGGAAGTCGAAACTCAGTTGACGTTCACCGAGGAAGTCACCGTAAGCTATCCTCTGCTAACGATCCAAGGAGAGGTGCCAGAAATTTTCAGCGCCACCGCGCGTTACCCGGCGAACTTCCTCATCGACCGCGACGGGAATCTGCGGCCGGCGCCGAGCGTCGATCAGCCCTTCGCGAACCTGGAGGCCGCCGTCGACGCTTTGCTCGCGGACAAGGGGGCGAGCGAGTAGCACCAGTCCGTTGCAGTCCGGAATATCAGCTTCAAGAACCAGGGCAAAGGCGGGAGGAGTTGGAGCTGCGCGGTCGGCTTCAGAAATCCGTCGTCAACCCAATCGTCAGAACGAACCGATCCTTGTTGAACCGGGGGAAATTGGAGTCCCGAATCTGATAGTTGCCCCCGACGCGGGCCACCAAATCGGGGCGGATCTCGTAGTTGAAGCTGAAGGAGTAGAGCTGAAATTTGTCCGTGACCGTCTCGAGCACTTCTTGTCCATCCTCGTTGGTGAAACGCGTCGGTCGGGGGTATGTGTTCTGCCCGACGACCACTCCAGGGCGAATGTAGAACCGCTCCCTCAAATAGAAATCGACCGAGCCACCGAAGCGATTCTCGACAAAGAACCAGTTATTGCCCAACACCGACGGCCGAGTATCTCGCCCATACAGCGCGCGGACGCGAAACAGGTGCCCGACAGGAGCGATGACATCCGCCGAGCCGATGAAGCCGGTATAATCCGCCTGCGCGGCGATCTGGGGCACGAGTCGCTTGTAGCCGAACAGCGCTTTGCCACGGACGTCTCCCGTTGGCGCGAACACGAAGCCCGCCTGCGCGCCATAGCTGGTCCCATCTCTTGCCGCGCTGTCGTCGAAATAGTCGATCACATCGAACATGCCTTCAACAAGAGCCGAGGTCGTACTCGTGAGATGCTTGACGAAGCCGAGGCGAGCACCTTGCTCGTTGCGATCCAACAGGCTTCTGACGGATGAATCGAATTCGTCCGCGAGCGGGTCCTGATGAAGGTAGCGTGCATGCTGGTAGCGCAAAGTCAGCTCCTGTTGCGCGCCAATGGACAGGTCGAGGTCAACCTCCACCCGAGTCAGCTCGCGGTCGAGAGGAACGTCCACCTCGCTAGAAGGGCGCACTTTGCCAGTCTCGAGCGAGCCACTACCTCTCAAAACAAAGTCCCGCCCCCCAATGGCCCCGCCGATGCGGGTCACATTAAAGACGTCTCGCAGTTGTTCGAGATCGCGGAAGTACACGAAATCGAGCTCCTGATAGACATCGAGAAGACCCCTATTGCCCATAGGAACAACGGCACGGAGACCCGGACCAAGGAGAAAGGACACGTCCTCCACCGGAAATTCCGAGGACGAAAAAGCGTTCGAGTCATAGCCGACGCCGAGTCGAAGCTTCGGCGTCAGCCGAAACGCACCGACCTGCCACTCAGTGGGCGCAAGCGCCTGGTCGATCTCCCGAAGCATGAGGTCGTCGTTCTGAGCGAACGACAACCCGGCACCCGCAAGGAGAAAATAAGCGACGAAAACTCTAACGATCCGTAACGAACAAACGGTCATTTGATACCTCGGTCGTAACATTGGAGCTCAACCCGGATAACGAAATAAGAGAAGGATGCTCCACTCGATGTGCGCTCTCGACGTGAGGCGAGGATTGCATCTCGGGCACGATGCTCTCCAAAAGATTCCGTAGACGATGGGTCGGTGACCGCTCACGCGCAAAAGCACCGAGCTGCTCTACGCGGCCAGCGAGAAGCGTCCACGCAACGGCCTCCTGTTTGAGGACAAAGATTGCCGGATGCACGGTCTTCTCCATCCTGTGGCGGTCGAAGCCGAGCTCCTCGAAGAGCTTCTCGCCGGGGCGGATACCCGTGAACTCGATGGGAATGTCGACTTCCGGCTCGAAGCCGCTCAGCTTGATCAGATCGAACGCGAGATCCAGAATCTTGACCGGCTCCCCCATATCGAGAACGAAAATCTCTCCGCCTCGCCCCATCGAGCCCGCGACCAAGACGAGCTGCGTCGCTTCCCAAATGGTCATGAAGTAACGCCTCATCTCCGGATGCGTAATGGTGACGGGCCCTCCCGCCGCGATCTGTTGCTGAAAAATGGGAACCACGGAGCCCGTCGAGCCCAACACGTTGCCAAAGCGAACCGAAACGAACTTCGTCGACGACTGCTGACTCTTCCCTTGAAGAATCATCTCCGCCGTGCGTTTCGTCGCCCCCATGATGGAAGTCGGGTTCACCGCCTTATCGGTGCTCAACATCACGAACGTCTCGACCCCGTGACGATCCGCCCCATCCACCACGTGCTGAGTGCCGACGACATTGTTCCGGACCGCCTCCGCCGCATTCCATTCGAGCATCGGTACATGCTTATGCGCGGCCGCATGGAAGACGACATGAGGCTTGAACGTGTCGAGAATCGCCTCGACGCCTTCCTCGTCACAGAGATCCGTCAGGCACGGAACCAAATGGCCATCGCCCCCTACCTTCAGAAGCTCCGAATGGATCCGGAACAGCTGCGGCTCCGACCGCTCGAGCAAGACCAGCACCTCGGGCGCAAGACGCGCCACCTGACGACTGATCTCGGACCCGATGGACCCCCCGGCGCCCGTCACGAGCACACGTTTTCCTTCCAGAAACCGCGTCAACCGTACGGTCTCGAGATCGGCAACGTGCCGACGCAGCAGATCCTCGATGGATACGTCCCGAACGCCCCCGAGACTCACGCGCCCACTTAAGATCTCTGAGAGACTCGGAATGATCTTCA
>SMYC01000218.1 GCA_004356105.1 Acidobacteriota bacterium
CAAATAAGCACATTTTACGAAACGAACCCAATCTTGCTCTGACGAAGCTGCCGGAAGCCTTCGCGAAGGGATGGAAGAGACCCTCACGGTTCTGAAGCTCGCTATGCCCGAGTCGGCACTATCTCGCGGGCGTCGACCTTGCTTTCTTCCTCGTCGCCGGGGCGCACGAGCCCGCAGTTCTCGCGCCGATTAATAATGACGAACGACAGTCAAGAGCTATTCGTGCATCAAAGCCGTACACGCCGCCCAGATCCCAAAGGCCGTGCGATCGAGCTCGAGCCAGCTCACGGGAGCCGCTGGATTTTGGAAGAGGTTAGGTTATCCTGGTAAAAGGGATAACTGGAGGAATTCATGACCAAGAAGCTTGGGGTTGCTCTTCACTTCTGTTTGCTCGCTTTCGTTTCGCTTGGCCTGATCTCGTCGGTAGGGTGTCGGGGGAGTGCGCCACAGGAAAGCGAGACCTCGGCTGCAGAGAGCCCTTCCGAGGCAGCCGCACCTTCTGCGGAGGAGCCCATTGGGGAAACGTACCCTCGCGCCCAAGAGCCGGCCACCGCGCCACCCGTGGCGACGAGTCCGGCACCACAGGCTCCATCCGCGGTCACACCGACGCCCTCGCAAGCGCCGGCCCCGTCTCCGAAGTCGCACGCACATGTTTCTGCGCCGGAGCCTGTTCCGATAGAACCGCCACGAGCGGAGCCGCCACCGCCGGCTGAGATCGTCGCTGTGGAAGTAGCATCAGGTACCATCTTGGAACTCGAGCTTTTGACACCACTGGACTCTTCCGTGAACCGCGTCAACGACGAACTGCAGGCGCGAACGCTCTCACCGCTATATGTCAGGGGTGAGCAAGTGCTTCCGGCGGGGAGCTACGTAGAAGGGCATATTACCGAAGTGCAAGCTTCTGGACGCGTGAAGGGTCGGGCAAGGCTGGCCTTCACTTTTGATCGGCTGAGTACGCCGACGGGGCTCAAGAAGATCCGCACGAGCTATGTCGAGCGCGAGGCAGAGAGCGATACTAAGAAGGATGCCGCCGTCATCGGTGGCGGCGTCGGGCTCGGGGCTCTCGTCGGGGGCATCATCGGTGGAAAGAAAGGAGCCGCCATCGGTGCTACCATCGGAGGTGCCGGTGGTACCGGCGTCGTCCTGAGCACCAAGGGGGAGGAGATAAAGCTTCCCGTGGGCACCGAAATGAACGTTCGGCTGGATGAGCCGGTTGTGATTCTAGTGACTGCAGCACCGAAGTGAGCTCGGGTTCCACGTACCCGAAATGCCGGGCTTTGGAAACGAAGCGTTGAGTCCCGACCCCAACGAGCTCGAACCGACGTAAAAGGAGAAACCATGAAGCTCAATCCGCTCGTGCTCTTGCCTCTTTTATTGGTGCTCGCCGCGTGTTCGAAAGACGAGGACGAGCCTTCAGAAAGCACCAAGAATCTTACGGAATCCCTGCGCGATTTCACGAAGAAGCACAGTGAGTCCATTGCCGGCGAGCTCGAAAAGTTGGGAGAGTCGCTCGGCGAGCACATGTCCGAGGGAAAAGATGCGTTCACCAAGGCTGCGGAGCAGGCGCTCAAGGACATGGACGAGCAGATCGAAAGGCTCGAGAACGGGGCGGAGGACGCCAGCCGTGACGCGCAGGAATCGTCGAGGGAGGCAGCTAAAAAACTCCAGGACCAGCGGGAGGAGCTCGCGCGACAGTTGGAGACGTTGCGAGAGAGCGGCGGCGACGCCTGGGAGGAGATGGCCGAAGCGTTCGCGAGTAGTCTCAACGAAGTGAGCGAAGAGCTAGGACAGCTCGACAGGGACTGAAACCCGCGCCCCACGGGGATCGGGCGGGGCGCAGGTTGGATAGTTGCATCAATGGAAGAGGATGGGGGGATGTCCCGGCCGTTGTTGAATTTGGTCGGGTAGCGGCGGCTGTAGTTCGTCATTATTAATAGGCGCGGGAACTGCGGGCTCGTGCGCCCCGGGCGACGAAGAAGAAAAGCCAGGTCGACGCCCGCGAAACAGTGTCGCTGTCACGTCGACTGCGCGCTTGATGCTCGGAAAGCAAGAAGGGTCACGGCTCCGGGCCACCCGACGTTCGCCAGCCTAAACGTTGAATTCTCGGCAGAGCTATTTCGAGTTCAGCGTGATCGACTCGATCAGCGCCGAAGCATTGGGTGAACCTGGTGTCAAGGGCGGCGCAGCCGCCGAGCGAAGCGAGGGTACCCTTGACGCCGGTGAGCACCGTGGTCTGCTGGGGGGGCGATGGTCGACGGTACTAGACTAGAAGCACTGCGCTCCGGAAGCTTTCAGGTTTACCTGGCTAGTATTAGTCTGGGAGCCGCTTTGGTTCGGGAAAGTATCAAGGACAAAAACGCCAAGGAGACGATCGATGCCCTTGAGAAAGTCGCAGCGATCCTCGCTTCGTACGATGCAGAATCGCATCACCCCACCAAGAACAGCCTTCTTTCCATAGAACAGGCCATAGAGCGTCTCGAGTCCGAAACGAACATTTCGATCCAATAGCGTTCGGCCGCTTCGTCGAAGTCTGCGGCCTGTCCCTTCCATTTATTCATCCGGGCGCGTCGCGCTTGATCTTTCGTTCGCGGCGGCTCAACATCCAGGCAATGATTTGGTCTTGTGTTTGCTCGCTGGTCTCGGCGTTCAAGACTCGTCGCGAGCTGGCTCTGGAGAATCTCGCTCTTCGGCAGCAGCTCACCGTCCTCCATCGTTCGGTGAAACGTCCGCGGCTCTCGGATGTCGACCGCGGTTTCTGGGTGCTCTTGCGCAGAATCTGGACCGATTGGGAAAGGGTCCTCGTCATCGTGAAACCCGAAACGGTCATCCGGTGGCACCGCTCCGGGTTCAGGCGCTATTGGACATGGAAGAGTCGGCGAGGTCGTGCCGGACGCCCACCCGTCGCGCCCGGAATACGCGAGTTGATCCGCGACATGAGCCGCGCCAATTCTCTTTGGGGAGCTCCCCGCGTGCACGGCGAGCTTGTAAAGCTTGGCATAACCACCTCCCAGGCCGCCGTTTCCAAGTACATGGTTCGCCATCGCAAGCCACCGTCGCAGACTTGGCGGAGCTTTCTCGATAACCATGTGAAGGACTCGGCGTCCGTCGACTTCTCTACGTTACCGACTGCCACCTTCCGGGTCCTGTTCGTTTCATCGTGCTCCGTCACAATCGTCGCCGTATCGTTCATTTCAATGTCACGGAACATCCTTCAGTAGAGTGGACGGCGCAGCAAATCGTCGATACCTTTCCTTGGGATTCGGCGCCTCGTTACCTTCTTCGGGACCGCGATCAAATATACGGCGGGTACTTCGACCGTCGCGTCGCCGGATTTGGCGTCCAACAGGTTCTCACGGCGCCGCGGTCACCGTGGCAGAACCCGTACGTCGAAAGGCTCATTGGTAGCATTCGGCGCGAGTGTCTCGACCACGTGATCGTCCTCGACGAGCAGCACCTAAGACGAATCCTACGCGAATACGTCGACTACTATCATCGGTCTCGGACCCATTTGTCGCTTGAGAAGGACACACCGGTGCCCCGCCCGGTCGAGTCGCCGGCGATGGGGAGAGTGACAGCCGTTCCCAAGGTCGGTGGCCTCCATCATCATTACAGTCGCCTCGCTGCTTGAGTTCGCCGCGCTTCACGCTAGCTCTGCTTACGGACGATTCTTTCTTGTCCGGCGTCGTGTCGGAGTCAGCCATCAAAGTGCCGCCGACCGCGACCGAAGCTATTGTCGCTTCACGGCGTGCGCCGCGCAGGTAAAAAATCGTGCGATCGAGTTTGTGGAAGGGACAAGGAAGGTCAACGCTAACCTGAGTAGACCGTTTGCTCTCGTGTTCATCGTCTGCTCCCTTTCCTGAAGCGACTTCGACGAGAGCGAGTCTATTGATCAGCTGCTGCGTTTTCAACGAGCTCTTTGCGATTCGCGACGCATACGGGATGTCGCTCGCCCCACGAGCCTTCGGCACGAATCTTTGCGGCGGTCACTCGCGGGGACGGGGCAACGACCTGCGCGACGAAGCTGCCACGTTTGCGATGCCGTCGCCAGATCGACCGCGGTGACGGACTCTGCCTGCCAGAGCGTGATTTGCTGAGAGCCGGAGTCATCGAAGCGGCGCACGCCTCTGAGATCGTCGAACAGAGCACCGACATACGTGTCCGCGGGCGCAAGCTCCGTGGGCTCGGACGTCGAAAGCTCCACCCAGCTCGTTTCGTCCTCGAAGCGGTAAAGGCCTCGACCTCGAAACGCCGCGAGCAGGTCGCCGTCGAGATGTGACACCAGATAGGGATCCCACGAGGTTACCTGGGTACTGTTGAGCCAGATCCCTCCCGCGACCCCGCGATCGGTAGCGATGTTTCTTGACCCGTAGTTGGGGTTCCGCGGGAACTCGAATATGGCCTCAGGAGTCGGCTCATTCGACGCATGCCATGAGACCCGCCCTTCATGCAGGTCGTCGATGTAAAACCATTGTAAACCCTGACCGTCCGCTAGATCCGCGAACAGGTCCCGACCGGCATGCACGAAGCTTGGATTTTGGTCCGAGAACTTCGTCCAACCGAGGGGCTTCCAAAAAAACCATAGTCCCTCGGCGCCGAAGTCGACGAGGAGCTTGTTACCCACTACCTCGATCGCCTCCGGCTCCCACGAGCTTACCTGAGTCCACTGCTTTTCGTCCCAGTACCAGAGTCCGGGCTCCGAGCGAAACCGCGCGACGACGGCGTCTACGATGGGAACGACGTCGATCGCCGTGCGGTTGGCGATGCGAGTCCACCCGGCGTCGTCGAGAAGATAGAGACCTTGCCTACCCGTGAACGTAGCCAAAAGTGTCTCACGCCAGGCGCGGACGAGGACGGGGTTCGACCGCTCCAGTTGGATCCACTCGTCGTTTCCGTCATAGCGCCACAAGCCTCGACGACCGAAGTCGACCGCGAGAGCCGGCCGGGGCTCTTCGAGCAATGGAGCCGTGTAATCTATCGGACAAGTTATTGCGCCTCCGTAATCGTCGTAGTAGATGCGCCCGGAGCCATCGACGGAAAAAGAGCGTGGCCACTGGCCCGTGAACGTTGTGGGAAACGTGTTGTAGCAGTAACTCGACACGCTGTGCGGATCCGCTGAAGCAGGTAGGTAGTCTGGCGAGCGGTCGCGGGTCCAAACGTGATCATAGCCGTCCTTCGTGAAGGGCGAGAATCTGCCGAGATCGGCGGAAAGGAACTCGGGAGCGGTTGCGGGGTAACCTGGGATGCCAATGCCCCGGCACTCGGGTCCCGAGCGACACAGGTTCGTCACGTTCGAGTAGTAACCGAGGTTCGCTGCCGCGTAGGTTTCTTCGGCAAGGTACACGGTGCGCGTGTCGGCCAAGGCCTGGGCCTCGTCGGAGGCGAGATCGGCGCGTAACAGTTTCGGCACGAGAATTGCCGCGCCTAGTGCGGCGAACCCGATCAGGATCAGAAGCTCGGCGCGCGCTAGGCAAACCCGGTCCACTCGGTGGTAGCTCACGACTCCTCCTCGTCAGAAAAGGCCGGGGTGAGAAGACGTGATGCAAATTCGCTGCCAGTCGGGCGCGCGTGGCTAAGCCAAACGGAACGTGGTGGATACGTCGCTCGCACCTGAGCGTTCCCAACGCTCACCGACAAATTTTGTAACGCCGGAGTGCCGTAATTTGAGGGAGTAGCTGTCCCTTCCATTTATTCATCCGGGCGCGCACTTGATCTTTCGCGCACGGCGGCTCAGCATCCCGACATGATTTGGTCTTTTCTTTGCTCGCTCATCTCGGCGCTCAAGACTCGTCGCGAGCTGGCTCTCGAGAATCTCGCTCTTCGCCAGCAGCTCGCCGTCCTCTATCGTTCGGTGAAACGTCCGCGGCTCTCGGATGTCGCCCGCGGTTTCTGGGTGCTTTTGCGCAGAATCTGGACTGATTGGGAGAGGGTCCTCGTCATCGTGAAACCCGAGACGGTCGTCCGGTGGCACCGCTCCGGGTTCAGGCGCTATTGGATATTGGACATGGAAAAGTACACGCACTCCAAGCCAGCCGGTAC
Organism: Acidobacteriota bacterium; assembly: GCA_004356105.1. Lineage (GTDB taxonomy): Bacteria > Acidobacteriota > Vicinamibacteria > Marinacidobacterales > SMYC01 > SMYC01. Next base: position 6,037 of record SMYC01000218.1, read on the forward strand.
TTTTGCACACGATGATGGGAAGATCCCAATAAATGGGGGAAGCGGAATCGACCATCGTTTAATTTGACCAGCTGTTTGCGCTCAACGAGTTGCCGATGATTGCGTTGTCACGCCCTCAAATAACGTGACCGTCAACGCGGTCCGAAACCGAGGTCCCCTGTATCCAGCCATGGGCCTGTTTCCACCAATCGTTCGCGCGTTAGATTCTCTCGGCAGACGCATTTGCCCCGAACGAGAATCCTGCCTTCGTGGCCCTCGCCAACAAGAACGTCCGCGTCATCGACGAGCCGTGTCTGTGCCCAGGAGAGAGGCCGCCCCACACCGACGATGGAAATGCTCTCGTCATCGTCTTCACGCCCCGGCTCGACGACTCCTTCAGCTTGGAGCGGATCTCGCTTCACCCACGCGACCGAGACTTCCCGTCCCGGTTCGGTCGCGCTCACAGCCAACGTTGCTTCAGCGAGGCCGTAGCACGGCGCGAGGGCATGCTCGGGGAGCCCGTCGCGTCGGAATCGTGAGCGAAAGCCGAAAAGCGTCTTTTGGAAGATCGGCTCCGCGCCAACCCATGCGTAGCGCCACGACGAAAGATCGATCCCGCGCAAACGCGAATCCGAAACGCGGGTCGCGAGAAGCTCATAGGCGAACGTTGGCGCTGGCGACAGCGAAACGCGATAGTGCGAAATGAGCTCTAGCCAAAGATGCGGCGCCCTCGCGAAGCTGTCCGTGGGCAGAAGCACTTGAGGGATCTGCTCATAAAGGGGAAACAGAAGCCCGCCGATGAAGCCCATGTCGTGGTGGAGTGGCAACCAGCTCAGAAACCGATCGCCTTCGCGCAAGTCGATGCGCTCGGCGGCGGCGTCGAGGTTCGCCACGATCTGTCCGTGCCGTACCAGAATCCCTTTCGGTTCGCCCGTGCTCCCGGAAGTGAACTGACAATGGGCCAAAGCACCCTCATCTGGAAGCTCGGGGAGCGCGGGCTCGCCGGGTTCTTCCATGATTCGGAGTACCTCGTTCTCCGATATCAGAACCGGGTGGCGTTCGCCGTCGACGAGGGTTCCGATCGCAGCGAGAGCGTGCTCGGTGCCGATCACGAAACGGGGCTGCGAGGTTTCGAGGATGCGTCGCACTTTCTGGCACCACATCGCGTGATTTTTCTTGCTGCTGTGGTGGACCACGGGTACCGAGACGGCGCTGTTGAACCACAGCGCCATCAAACTTGTCAAGAACGCCAGATCGGTGGGAAGAAGCAACAGCACTCGTTGCTCTGGCTGCATGCCGAGATCTCGGAAGTGCCGGGCCAGTCGGGCGCTACGTGTGATGAGCTCGTCTCGGCTCAGCACGTACGGGGTAAGCTCTTTTCCTCGAAGAATCGTGAGTGCCGGCCCTGATGTCCCGGCAAGGACGGCTCGGGGTATCGAGCCGTGCAAAGCACTATCTTCACTCTGCGTTACTTGCGGCTGCGTTTCAAACCGGCCCGCTCCCACTACCAAATCCGTTTGGTGCATTGACATCAGGCCCCCGCTCACATCGAAGCGGCCATTTGATGGCTGGGCACTTCTGCTTCGAGGGAAAGCTCCGCCACGATTTCTCCGAGACGGGGGACGACGGTCTGAGTGCTGTACACGGTGAAATGATGACCGTAGATCGACTCCTGGATGGCGAATCTCAGCTTCCGCGGGTGGTGGAGCACCGCCCACAGGAGATATCTCCAGTACACACCCCGGTAGTTCGACCGAACTCCCTGAATCCACATCGATCGCAGCACCCGGGCGTAGTCCTTGACGCGTAGTCTGCGTTCCGGACCTCGCGGTTGCAACAATTCCAGGTTTTTTCTGACGCGCCCGAAGTAAGCGCGCGGGGTGTACAAGGCCTGAATCACGCGCCGGTATCCAATCGCCATCTGCCGCGGTGGGAGCACCGTCACCACGTTCGTGGGACCGAACGCATCACCAGGCTGGATCGCGCGGAGGCGTCCATCACGTTTCAACCGGTCGTAGAGCGGGGTCTTGGGGACCGCCACGAGCTGTCCCACCATGGCCATGCTAACCCCCGATTCCTCTACGAATCCGATCATGCGGTCGAAGATGTCTGGGCCCTCGTTATCGAAGCCGAGAATGAAACCGGCCATGACCATCAACCCGCGCTGATGGACGTGATGGAGACACTCGACGAGATCAGATTTCAGGTTCTGAAGCTTCCGTGTCTCTCGAAGGCTCTCCTTCGAAGGCGTTTCTATGCCGATGAAAACTGACTTGAAGCCAGCGTCGATTCGCGTGCGACGTGGAGGGGGCTGGAAACGGGGACATGGTAAGGACTGAGGCACCGGCACGTGGCGAAAGCCGCCGGCAATAGCTACTCCCTTTACCTACATCTACCGCGCCAGTCCTCGACCCTACCAACGATCAAATTGAGCTGGTGACTGACAGAATGGGCCA
>SMYC01000219.1 GCA_004356105.1 Acidobacteriota bacterium
CCTTTGTCACCTGTTTTCGTTGCGATAGACATCTTCACTTACTCCACTCTAAATCGCCGCATAACGTCGGCGACGACTCAACAGCAAAAGAAATAGTGGTCCGCCAATCAAAGCCGTGACCGCACCAACTGGAAGCTCGCTCGCTCCAAGGACCGAGCGTGCCAGCGTGTCGGCGAGCACGAGGAAGGCCGCACCGAGCAAGATCGAGCACGGGATCACTATCCTCAGATCCTCGCCGAACAGAAGCCGTACCGCATGCGGCACGATGAGCCCGACAAAGCCAATCGGCCCTGCGACGGCGACGCTCACCCCGACGATGAGGCACGACGCGACGTAAACGAGGCGCTCCGTTCGACGCACGTCGACGCCGAGCGCCACCGCCGACTCCTCGTCCACCGCGATGAGGTGAAGATCGCGGGTGACCGCAAGAAGAAACACGAGCCCAGGCACGAGAAAGATCAACATGCGCCACACGAGACCGGCACCGACAACGTCGAGGCTTCCGACCATCCAGCGAAGGATCTGAAGCGCCCGCGTGTAATCGGTCATGAACTGAATCATCAAGATGCCAGCGCCCGCGATCAAGTTCAAGACGACGCCCGCCAATAGGAGCGAGCCGGGCATGACGACGCTACCCGCGGAAGCGAGTCGGTACACAATAGCCATGAAAGCCATCGAGCCCGCGAAAGCGAACAAGAACACCAGCGGAATCCCGGCGACGCTCGCACCGAGACCGAGTGCGATAGCGATGCTCGCGCCGAGCGCCCCGCCTCCGGAAACGCCGAGCGTAAACGGCTCCGCGAGAGGGTTTCGGAAAAGCGCCTGCAGCGCCGCGCCGACGCCGGCGAGCGAGCCGCCCACGAGAAGCCCGAGAGCGACCCGAGGAACGCGGAGACGAAAGAAGATCGTACGCGTGGTCTCGTCCGTCCGGAGCTGGCTCCAGTCGATCTGTTGATAGCCCGTCGAGAGCGCAAAGAGTGTGACGCCACAAACGACCACGAAGAAGAAGGCGAGTGCCAAGAGAAGTCGCCCGCCCGTCGCCATCACCCCTCCGACCAGACGAACGTACGGCCTTCTACCCGATGGGCTCGGACCCCTGGGTCTTCATAAATCTCCGAGAGCGTTTTCTCGTTCAAGACGTCCTGGGAAGGCCCCTCGGCAACGAGACGGCCGCCGCGCATCGCCAAGAGATACTCGAAGCTCGCGTCGAGCATCTGCAATTCGTGAGTCACGACAAGCACCGTGAGCTCGCGCTCCTCGCGCAGACGCTGGAGGGCTCCGAGAAGCTGCGCGCGATGCTTCAAATCGAGCGCGGCCGCGGGCTCGTCGAGAAGCAAGAGACTCGCCCGCTGCGCGAGCGCCCTGGCAACAACGACCATCTGCTGCTCGCCCCCGGAGAGCTCCGTAATGGGACGCTTCGCCAAATGGGTGGCACCGACGCTCTCGAGCGCTTCCATCGCGATGTCCACATCGCGACCGGTCTCGAAACGAAACCGCGACGTATAGGGGCTTCGGCCGGTCAAGACAAGCTCGAGAGCGGTAAAAGGAAAGACGCGACTTTGCTGCTGCGGCACGTAGCCAATACGCCTCGCGCGAGCGCGAGGCTCGATATCGCGGAGCGGCTGCCCTTCCAGAAAGACCGTGCCCTCGGACGGAGAGAGAACGCCGGAAAGTAGCCTCAGTAGCGTCGACTTCCCGCAACCGTTCGGACCGATGAGCCCGCAAAAGTGCCCGCGGGTGAGCGAGAGGGACACCCCCTCGATCACACGCATGGCTCCGTAAGAAAAAACAAGAGATTCAGCTGTGAGGACGGCGCTCACTCGAAGGCCTCGGGGTGGAGACGGCGTGCAAACTCCCTCGCGGCGTCGACCGCGAACTGTGACGGATGGACGAGCAGCTTGTTCGTCAAAGGGTAGATGCGGTCATTCTTGACGGCCCGCACCGAAAGGGTGCCCCACACCTCGGTCGGGTCTTCCGAGAGACTTCCGCCTCCCGCCACGGTCGGCGTCGTGAGCGCTTGCACCATGTCGAAGATGACTTCGGGGTCGAACACAACGAGCGCTTCCGCTCCGAGCTGCATGTAATTGTGCCGCGCGGGCGGCATGATCGGCTCACCGCCCGCGATCTCGATGAGCTCCGTCAAATAGCTGCCTTGTGTCGCGATGTAGATATCCCGCAGGGTCCCGGGAAGCCGATCGACGACGACGAGCACTTTCGGACGCGGCCTCCCGCGCGTCCGCCGACGGATATCGTCGAGCTCCGCCCGCATCTCGTCCGCGAGCTTCTTGGCTTGCACCTCGTGACCGACGGCCTCGCCGATCGTCTCGATCGACTCGAAGATGTCGGCCATCGACTGGCTCCCGACCGCCAGCGTCTCGATCCCGAGCTCATGGAGCTTCGGCTCCATGAGCGGAGCCTGTGCGTCGACGCCTGTAAGCATGACGAGGTCTGGCCGGAGCGCAACGATCTGCTCCAGATTGGTGTCGGTCCATCCGCCGACACGCGGAAGGTTCTCGACCGCGGGTGGATACTCGCAATATCTCGACACCGCCACGAGGCGATCGAAGGCGTCGATCCCGTACAGGATCTCGGTGACGCTCGGAGAAAGTGAAATGATCCTCTGCGCGAGCGCGACCACGAGTAGAAGCTTCATGTGTCTAGAAGGCGCCTAGAAATCAAATGCCGCGCCGACGAGCGCGTAGCGTCCGGGTGTACGGAACCCACTTTCAAAAATCTGCTGGTCGAAGAGATTCTCGATCTTGCCGAACAGACGAAGCCCCGCGTCGAAGCGATAGCTCGCCACGAAGTCACTCTTGAAGTAGCTCTCGAAACGATAGACGCGGCTCGTGAGGGTGCCGGGATCGAAAATGGGGGCGAGGTAGCTGCTCAAAGCAACGAGGTCGAAACTCAACGTGACGCGGCTCCCGATCTGCTTGGTTGCGACGAGCGTGAGCTGATGGCGCGGGATGACGAAGGCGCGGGTCTGGTCTTCCGTCACGCCGGCCGGCGGCTCCGCATCGGTATAGGTGTAGGACGTGTTCAAGTGAAACCCGCCAGAGGCGACGACATTGGCGACAAGCTCGATACCTTGGGTCGTGCCGCCATCGGTCGACAAATAGCCCCCGAAGCGGCCAAAAGGATCGGTGGCCGGGTCGATACCGCCGGAGAAGTCGAAAATGATGATCTCCGAAAGCCGCGTCCGAAAGTAAGTGGCCGAGACCCGGGCGCGCTGCGACAAAAAGCTCTGCTCGACGCCCACGTCGAAAGTGCGGCTGCGCTCGGGGCTCAGGCGTGGATCTCCGAAGACGAAATAGCCAAAGGACGAGAACGACGTGCCGTAGCGCTCGAAGAGCGATGGCGCGCGGTAGCCATTGCCGAAATGAGCGCGGAGCTTCGTGCCGCTATCGAAGCTATAGGCGCCCGACAAGTCGCCCGTGAAAGCGCTCTCGAGGGACGGAACCTCCATGCCCACAAAGGGTGCGTTCGTCGATGGAGCGAATACGGGATCGCTGAGCGAGAACCACTGCGCCCGAGCGGCGCCCGTAATCGAAAGCGCCCCGTCCATCAAACTCACTTGATCTTGTACATAAAGACTCTGACTCGTCTGCGAAACATCAACGCTCGAGTTGGCGCTAGGATCGTCCGGCAAGGAGCGATTGAAGAACGACTCTTGCTCGAGCTCGAGGCCCGCCTGGATGTGCTGCCGCCCCCAATCGAAATCCGTCCGCGCGGTGACCGTATGGATGCTCCCCTCGAACTCGGCGAGTGTTGCGGTCACGGGCTCGAAAGCGCTCACGCCTTCGGGCCCATCGAAAAAATTGCGGCTGGTGAAAAGGCCGTGATAGCTAATGGTGTAACCAAAATCCTCCCGCGGTCTCTGTTCGAAGGTCACGAGCGTGGACGTAAAGCTCGCGTCGCGTTGTGAGTCCGGGTCATCCGCGCTCGGCACGTAGTTGCCGTCGGCGACCGCGTCGATGATGCCCGTCGAAGGCAGCTCTCCGAGCGCCTCGGGGCTTTCGTTCAAATCGAGCTTCGCGTTCGCACCGTAGAAACGGAAAGCGAGACTCGACGTCGCCCCGAGCTTCAGCTGCACCCGGCCCTGAACGCTCGTATTGCGCACGGAGTCGTTACCGTCAACGCCGTCGGTGACGTTCAGATGCGAAAGGCCGAAGCTGTAGAGAAGCCGATCGCGATAGCCACCGGAAGTCTGAGCGTTCGCGCGAAAAAGACCGAGCCCCCCGCCCTCCGCGAGAATGCTCCCACGGGGTTCGCCGCCACCGGGATTGGTAACAATATTAATGGCGCCACCGCCAGCATTGGTGCCGTAGAGCGTCGAGCCTGCACCGCGAAGAACTTCCACCCTCTCGAGACCCGTCGCCATGAGCGCTTCGAGAAAAGGCGACGCGTCGCCCTGCGGGGCGGCGGGATCGCGAAAACGTGCCCCGTCGAGAAGCACCGCGGTGTCTTCGGTGCGAAGCCCGCGGATCTTGATAGAGGTGAAGCTCCCCGGACCGCCAAGCTGCTGCACCCGAATCCCGGGAACCGTGCGAAGCGCCTCCGGAATGAAGTACTCGTCGCGCGCTTCGAACTCTTTCGCACCCAAGACGGTGACCGTCTTCGTGACCTCGTCGGATGTTTGCGCGGTGTCCGCGCTCGTGACGACGACAGATTCCTGGAAGACAGCGAGGTCGAGCCGAAGCTCGAGCGACAGAGACGCGCCGTCCACCAGCCGAACGACCTGCGGAGCGCTACGCGTGAAACCAGAAGCTTCCGCCTGAACGACATAGACACCGGGCGTGAGCAGCCCGAACCGATAACGGCCTTCGCGGTCGACGCGAATGCTCGCGCGCCAACCTGCATCGCGCCGCGAGAGCTGCACCGTCGCGCGCGGGACGCCCGCATCTTGGGAGTCGACCACATGGATGTCGATAGAATCCGCAAGCACAGCGCTCGAGACAAAAGTGAGGAGAAAAGTGAACAGAACGCGCATCTGAGACCTCCCAGTCAATACTGCGAGTCCCGATAGCAGGCGACGACCTAAGGCAAGAAAAAAAACTCCTCGCCTTCGGTGGACGAGAAGTTTCGCTCTAGCCTGCCTCGAAACCGGGCTCTTCCCACCGAAGAGCACCCCGACTTCTCGACTCAGGCAGGTTTCCTGACTCACGGATCCGCGCCTTCCGTCCGCCTTCCCCCCAGCATCGCGCCGAGAGTGGCTGCCAATCGTTTGGCCTGGACTTGGACTTTCCGCTTACAGTGGCGTGGGCCGTTGGGGCTTCTCACCCCATTCCCTTTTACCCGAACCATTCGGGCACCTGAGCCTGTCTGTCGCCGCGAGTATAGCAAATATCTGGTGGCGAGGCGCTATCGACGCCCAATATATAGGTAGCCCTAATGGGCTATAATGAGCGCTTTGCCCGGCGATGAAGAAGCTCACAATGGACGCACTGGAGATGACGGGACGTCGCGTCTTCGTGCGCGTCGACTTCAACGTGCCGCTAAAAGACGGTATTGTTCAAGAGGATACGCGGATCCGAGCCACGCTCCCGACACTAAAACAAGCCCTCGACAAGGGCGCGAAGCTCGTGCTCGGCTCGCACTTGGGACGCCCAAAAGGAAGGCGACGCCCCGAGCTGAGCCTCGCGCCGGTGGCCGAGAGGCTCTCGGAGCATCTCGGAAAACCGGTCGGGTTCTGCGGAGAGACCGTCGGCGACACCGTCGACCGAGAGGTGGGAAAGCTCGCGAATGGCGAGATGTTGCTCCTCGAGAACCTTCGCTTCTACCCCGGCGAGACCGACAACGATGCTGACTTCGCGCGCCGCCTCTCGACGACCGCCGAGCTCTACGTGAACGACGCCTTCGGCACCGCCCATCGCGCCCACGCATCCACGAATGGCATGGTGAGACATTTCAAGCAAGCCGCCGCGGGAGTGTTGATGGAAAAAGAGCTCCACTATCTCGACATGGCGCTCACCGATCCACCGCACCCATTTACCGCGATGCTCGGAGGCGCGAAAGTCTCCGACAAAATCGAGGTAGTGCGCTCGCTGCTCGAAAAAGTCGACCGCTTGCTCATCGGTGGAGGGATGGCCTACACCTTTCTGCGGGCTCGAGGACTGCCCACCGGGAAATCGCTCGTGGAGGAAGACAAGGTCGAGCTCGCCAAAAATCTTCTCGAAGAAGCTGGCGAGAAACTCGTACTGCCGCTCGACCACATCGTGGCCTCGAAGTTCGACGCCGAAGCCGAGCACCGAGTCATGCCGATTAGCGAGATCCCGGACGGCTGGATGGGACTAGACATCGGCCCAGAGACCGTCGCCGCCTACGGCGACCAAATCCGCGCCGCGAAGATGATTCTGTGGAATGGCCCGATGGGCGTTTTCGAGATGGAGCCCTTCGCCAAAGGAACGGTGGCGCTCGCCGAGGTCATAGCCGCGAGCGATGGAACGAGCGTGGTCGGAGGCGGTGATTCCGTCGCCGCGGTACACCAAGCCGGCGTCGCCGACCGCATCACCCATATCTCGACGGGCGGAGGCGCGTCACTCGAGTTTCTCGCCGGAGAAAAGTTACCCGGAGTCGAGGTATTGACCGATGCGTAGACCGATCATCGCCGCCAACTGGAAGATGCACATGACGCTCGGAGAAGGCACCGAGCTCGCCCAAGGAATCGTCAAAGGCTGCCGCGACATGGACGATGTGGACATCGTGCTCGCCCCACCCTTCACGGCCCTGAGCACCGTGCGCAAAGAAATTCACGACACACCCATCGCACTCTGCGCCCAGAATCTGTATTGGGAGGAAAAGGGCGCCTTCACGGGCGAAGTCTCAGCCGCGATGCTCAAGGACGTCGGATGCGACTATGCGATCGTCGGCCACTCTGAACGCCGGCAGCTCTTCGGAGAGATCGACAGAAGCGCGAACAAGAAGGTGCTCGCCGCGCTGACCCACGACCTCATCCCGATCCTTTGCGTGGGCGAGACCGACGCCGAGCGCGACCGAGGCGTGACCTACGTTGTCGTCGACCGCCAAGTGAAAGAGGCGCTCAAGGACGTAGCCGCAACCCAGCTCGATCGGATCGTTATCGCTTACGAGCCGATCTGGGCGATTGGCACGGGCCGCACCGCGACCCCCGCGCAGGCGGAAGAAGTCCACCAATCCATCCGCGGCCAGCTCGCGAAGCTCTTCGACACGGACGCCGCCGAGACCGTCCGCCTGCTTTACGGCGGCAGCGTAAAACCGGATAATGTAGACGACCTCATGGCAGAGGCCGATATCGATGGAGCCCTGGTCGGAGGAGCGAGCCTAAAGCCCGACTCCTTCAACCGCATCTGCGGCTTCGAACGGAGAACATAGAAAAATGTTAGTGATTTTCATCACGATCATGCACGTGTTCGTGAGCGTGTTTTTGATCCTCATTGTCCTGACGCAACAGGGCAAAGGGCAGGATCTCGCAAGTGCGTTCGGTGGAAGCGGTTCGCAGACAGCTTTCGGCGCTCGCGGCACCGCCACCCTTCTCTCCAAGATCACCGCCGGAGCCGCGGCGCTATTCATGATCACCTCCCTCAGCCTGAGCTACCTCCGGCCCGCGGTCACCGGGGAGTCCGTCATCCAGGACATCCCGGCACCGTCCCAACCGGCAACGGACCCGTCTGGCGCAACGCCCGAAGCGGGAGTCGGAGCTGACGACGCGGAAGCGGGCGAATCCGAAGACCCGCCGGCTGAAGGCGAATCACCGGACCCGCAATAGAGTCGCGCCCGGGAGGCGGGAGGCAAGGCCGACAAAGCGCGCAATCTCGCGCAATCGGTCAGTCTTGCAGTTCCCACTCTACATTCTTATAATGGCGCGTCCTTAGGGACACCTTCCTTAGTGCCGAAGTGGTGGAATTGGTAGACACGTGCGCTTGAGGGGCGTATGGGGTAACACCTGTGGGGGTTCGAATCCCCCCTTCGGCACCAACTTTTTTAAGCTCCTTTGGACTCAATGAGATGCAGAGACTTTGGGCTGCCACAGCTAACTTATGGCTAACGCTCGCGCAACGAAAGAAAGCAGAGAGGAAACCTTGACGCTGCTTTTCTAATTTCAAGTGAGCCCAATACTGGCCCCCTGTGTCAGGATAGATGTCGCATGGACGATACGGTGCGTCTAGCTTTCACGCGGGAGACGTCGCTCGGTGAATAGCGACGCCCATCGTTGGCCGAAGGCCCGTTGGCTTCGTAACCCAACGTGCCTAGTTGGCACAAAAATCGCTTTTGCTAAGACTGCACCACGCGGTAGATTGTCACAACGCCTCGCTGAAATACCGCTTGCAAGCACGAAAGACGAGTCAAGTTCTTCCTGTTGAGCAGGTGATCGGGGTTCTCCCGATCTTCATCGAGCATGACGTAGGTGACGTTGTGACGCGCAGCATACTCGCGAAAGCGCTCTTCCGCTCCACTTTCGAGAAAACCGAGCAGGCGTCTCCGGCGTTTGTCACGGATACCCCAGTTAAGGTAGGGGTTCGTGAAGACTTCATGTGCGGCGAGAACATAACGCCCGGCCGGTCCCACGGCAAACAGCGCCGTCCGGTCATCGCACAGGAAGATGTCCGAGGGGTTGGTCGATGATTCTATCCAGTCGACGGCAGCCAGCCTATCGCGCCGCCACTGCCAAGCGAGAGCGGCTCCCCTTTTTTCCTCGAAACCCTGCGGAGGGGGATACTTCGGACCAATCCATAGGACAAAGATAGCGAGTGCCGCCCAATACACAAAAGCTCCGGCGGATGAAGGCTTTCCGATGCGTGCGGAAACTATGGTCGAAAGGAACGTACTTACCGCGGCGAATCCAACACCGAAATACACCGCCTCGATGGCCTTCAAGTACAAGACGAAGTGGTGCAGTGGCGCAAGCGGCCATTGACTGAACGTATAGCGTGCCGCTACGAGTGCCAGACACGTGATGCAGATCGCACCGAACATTTGGTTTGCTGGATATTCCCTCCGGTGTCTCCAGGCCCACAGCAATCCGAGCGCAGCGAGAGGCGTCGAGATTTCCACGACGGCGTCGAAAAACTCAGCAGGCTGCAAGAACAACCAAGACCCTGGAGTTGGATTCATAACTCCAAGCCCATAGGACCCGAAAACGGAGTACAGAAACGGAAACGACAATACGAACGCGCTGACGCCCATCACAAGCAATTGAGTGACAGTTCGGCCGCGGGTCGTGTTCCCTCCTAACATTAACTTGCGCAGAGCCACCAGGCTCGTGGCGATAGCAAGTACCAGTCCGGGAACCGAATGGCCGAGAAAGGCGAGGCCCATCAGACACCCTGACAAGAGGTACCAGCGATACTGGTCCCGAGCAAGCGCGTGCGAGTAGCTCAGCGCACAGCAGTAGAAGAGCGTCTGGCTGAACTGACTGGCGAGCAACCAGGGCGAGTACGACGCGGTCGCCCAAAACGGAAGACTCAATCCGTTGATGAACAGGAATGCAAACGTGGCTGCGAGAGCCGCGTGTCGGCCGTAGGACGCCGCGACAAGCGCGAAAAAGGCGACGATGCCGAACAAATTCAGGTAGGCACCCAGCCGCGTATAGAGTAGGTGCACTTCGATTCCGGTAACCTTGGCGGCGACTGCCACCATGGCGGGCACGAGAGGGCTATACCAAAGTTGCTGCTCTCTGTAGTACGGGTCACCGAGCCAATTACCCTGCAGAAAAACCCTTGCTTGAGCGATGTCACGGTAGAGGTCCATGTGTCCCGGCCAGTCGAGGTCGGCAGTTGTGGTGAGCCCGTGACGAAGCGCGACGCTCGCGAAAACAGCCAAGCAGAGCGCCACGGCGTAGGTTCCAATGCGGTTCCGAGTTAGCAGAGTACGCATCCCGGACAACGATAAACTGGACTCCGCGGTCGCAGCAAGTCGGAGGACGGCGCGTTTAGCCGCATCATCGCGCCAAGTCAGCGACGCGCAGAATCGCCACCGAACCGTATTTGCTTCGAGCTACCTCTTCCCGAACCAATTCGTCGGGATCGAACCTCGACTCAGTTCGAGTTGTCCGCCTTTTGTCCGTGAACTGACTCCAGCACCACCCTACTGACACCGGAAGCGATGCCTGTTTGGCGCGTAAAAAGGCGTGGTTTATCGGGGTAAGTGGGAGTTGGCGCGTGGCTGCCGGGGCTCATAACCCAAGGGTCATCGACGGTCGCGCCCCTTTTGATCAACTTCCGTTTCGATGATTTGTCACCTCAACAAGGAGCTGAGCTTGGCCGCCGCGTCCTTCTGCATCGATGGAAGTGCGTGAGCGTAGATGTCGGTCTTGCATGGCCGTGCCGCTTCGCAA
>SMYC01000220.1 GCA_004356105.1 Acidobacteriota bacterium
CCGTGTAGTTTGCCGTGGGTAAATCCGGCACGAGATAGCGACCCTGGTCGTCGGTTACAACGATTCGCACGAACATGGTGCCGAGGTCGTTGGTCTCCGCAATGACCCAGACGCCGGCCTCGGGCCCGTTCGTGCTGGTAACCACACCCCCGATATCGTCATCGTCGATGGCAACCGAGGAAGGTGATTCAGTTTGGCACCCGGTCAACAACATGAGAGCCGCGGGCAGTCCGCATAGTAGCCAGTTCGTCTTCAACATGGTTCGTCTCCATTCACTTCCCATTTCGAGGGCTCGAGTCTTATAGAATGTCCTCCGAATCGATGTCGTTAGAATCAGGGACAAAGCTAGCAAGCTACGAAATCCTCGGCCTCCTTGGTGCGGGCGGCATGGGAGAAGTGTACCGGGCGAAGGATACCAAGCTCGGACGTGACGTCGCCATCAAAGTGTTGCCCGAAGCGTTCGCCCAAGACGAAGAGCGGTTAGCAAGGTTCGAGCGAGAGGCACGCATCTTGGCGGCACTCAATCATCCAGGGATCGCGACGCTCTATGGGCTCGAGGAGTCAGCAGGTACGAGCTACCTGGTAATGGAGCTCGTCGAAGGCGAGACGTTGCGCGAGCGCTTCGACCGAGGGCCGATTCCCTGGGACGAGGCGATGGCGCTCTTCCAGCAGATCGCGGAAGCGCTCGATGCCGCCCACGAGAAGAACATCGTCCACCGCGATCTCAAACCCGCCAACGCCAAGATCACCCCAGAAGAGCAAATCAAGGTCTTGGACTTTGGCCTCGCCAAAGATTACGAGCCCGGAGGGAAGGACATCGGTCTTTCGGACTCCCCCACCCTCGCAAAGGACGACACACGCGACGGCACGATTCTAGGAACGCCTGCCTATATGAGCCCGGAGCAGGCTCGCGGCAAAGGCGTGGACAAACGCACGGACATCTGGGCTTTCGGTTGCTGCTTGTTCGAAGCGCTCTCTGGGACGTCGCCTTTCGCGAGAGACACCCTCTCGGACACACTGAGCGCGGTCCTTCGGGACGAGCCCGAGTGGGACGCTTTGCCGAAAACGCTGCCGGCGCACATCGAGCCTTTGCTTCGACACTGCTTGGTGAAGGATCCCAAGCACCGGTTGCGCGATATCGGAGACGCGCTCACGGCTATGAAGGGCTCGTTTCCGGCCGGGCGCGCTGAGCCGCCGCGGAAACCGACATGGGCGCCCGTCGCATTGGGCCTAGGATTATTGGCCATGGCCTACGCGCTGTATAACAGCTTCGTCCCTTCGACCAGCACCCCCGCACACGTACGTCGCTTGGTCATCACGCTCCCACCGGAGCAAACATTAGCAAGCGGATCCTCCGACGTCATCGTGTTCTCTCCCGATGGGAGTCGGCTCGTATACGTGGCGAAAGTGAACGGCAAGTCGAGGCTCTACCTTCGGGAGCTCGACGCTTTCGAAGCACAACCCATCGCCAATACGGAAGGCGCCGCCGCCCCCTTCTTCTCCCCGGACGGAGAAATGATCGGTTTTTTTGTGGACGACGAGATCCGCCGCGCCAAGTTGTCCGGCGACGTGGCCACGCTCATTAACAGCCTCACCCGTCTTACAAATGTCGAGCCCCAAGCCGTTTGGGGCTCGAATGGTGAAATCATCTTCGCGACGACTCGATTCGATGGGCTCTATCGCGTCGACGCGGCCGGAGGCGAGCCGGAGATCTTGTCCACAATAAGAATCGAGCAGGGCGAGCGAAGCCACCGACGCCCCTTCCTGTTGCCGAATGGAAAACTGCTCTTCTCTGTCGAAACGTCGGATGGATTTCGGACGGCAGTTTTATCCCGCGCGACGGGTGAGCACCGACTCGTAGCTGGCGTGGGCGCCACGGGGCCGGACACTCGATATGTCGGGTCCGGTCATCTTGTTTACGGCCAATCGGGAGCTCTATTCGCCGTTCCGTTCGACATCGATGAGCTCGAAGGCAGCGGGAGTCCCGTTCCCGTGACGCCGGACGTGCGCAACTCGCTCATTTCTGACTTCGCGCACTTCGCGTCGGGCGGCGCTAACCTGGCCTACCTCACGGGAGCGGAGGAGGCCCGCGTCGTGAGAGTCGACCGCGATGGCCATTCCACTCCAATATTCGCCCAGACCGGTGACTATCGTTACCCGAATCTCTCACCGAATGGTCAGCGTCTGGCGCTCACCATCCGGGGAAATTTCGGCCTGGACGTTTGGGTTTATGAGCTCGGACGTGGCACGCGTTCCCGACTCACAACCGACGGACGAAGTCTTTTTCCCACATGGTACCCGGATGGCGAGCGCGTCACGTTCTCTACGGGCGAGGGCCTCTTCATCACGGGAGCCGATGGGAGCGGCGAGATCGAGCGACTCGATGTCCAGGGTCGTGCGTTAGGACCGCGATGGTCTCCAGATGGCCAAACTCTGGCTTTTTTCACAGACCCGCGCAGCAGAACAGGAGTCAATATCAAACTGTTCCGAGACGAGTCCCTAGCGCCGTTCGCGGCGGGTGAGTTCCACGAGTCCTCTCCGCAGTTCTCCCCTAACGGTCGTTGGCTGGCCTATATTTCCGACGAGTCGGGCAGGCACGAAGTCTACGCCCAGGCTTACCCCGGTCCCGGCGAAAAGTATACGCTTTCGAACGAGGGCGGGAGGGAGCCCGTCTGGTCCCGCGATGGTCGGGAGATTTTCTATCGAGACGGCGATCGTTTTATGGTCGTCCCGCTCCAGCTCGAGCCCACTTTTAGCCCGGGAACGCCGCGGATGCTTTTTGAAGCGCCCTATGTGTCCAATCCGGGTGGTCATCCTAAATTACGACGTCTCGCTGGATGGCACAGGGTTCATCATGATCGAAACGAACGCGACGGAACGTAACGAGATCCATGTGGTGCTGAACTGGACTGAAGAACTGAAACGATTGGTTCCTACTCAATGACTCACGGCGATTTTCTGCGCGTAGAGGGCCAGCTCGCCGTTCTCGCTGGCGGGGCCGGAAGGGCCGGACGGGAGTGTTGTCGGGGCTCCAATATCTGCTAACATCCGGCCAGCGAGTTTTCGAATGCAAACAGCAGCGCGCGATCAGAGTGCGCAGGAGAAAACCGTGCAACGTAGCCTGATCATGAACACTGTTTCGATCCTCCTCACTGCCGCCTGTGCCGCCGGCGAGCAAGCTGCGACGACGCCGGAGGAGGCGCCAACTTCCGCCGCCGACAAGCAGTTTCTGTTGACCTACCCGAATCTGGCGAATCCTGGCGGTGAGGTGCTGTTCGAGAACGAGCGAGTGGTCGTGCAACGGTTCCTCGTGGGCCCAGGCGAATGGGAAGGCATCCACTCTCATCCGGGCAACCAGCTCTACGTGCACGTCAAGGGCGGACAATGGTCCGGCATTATCGGCGGGGGCGAGCCTACCCTTTCCGGTTCCGCCGCCGAGGACGGTTCCGTGGGCTGGATGGACCCGATTCCGCTCAGCGAGGGGCACGAATCCGGCAATACCGGCGATACCCCGATCGATTTGATCTGGGTGACGCTGAAGGAAGACGCACCGGCGGCCCCCGATGTCGATCACCCAGGGCAGATCTACCCGGACATCCCGCTCGAGTTATTGCTCGAGAACGACCGCATGATCGTGCAGCGTGTCCAGGTCGAGCCGGGGGAGTGGGAGGGGATCCACTCGCACCCCGGCAACCAGATCTACATCCACATCAAGGGAGGCGTCTGGTCGGAACGCCGCGGCGGCGAGCAACTCGATCCGTCACCGTTCTCGGAGACCGGCTCGGTGGGGTGGATGGACGCTGTCGACATGAGCGTAGGCCACGAGTCGGGCAACACCGGCGACACCACCATCGATCTCATCTGGGTGACGCTCAAGTAACAGCGGCGATAAAACCGGTCTGTGGCCCCGTTCCGCCGCACCGACGCTTCAGCAAGACACGCAGTTGTCGCTATGGTTCGGGCCTACGAGATGGGTGGGTTAAGCCTTCTCCTCCGACTAGACCGCTATCAGCAACGTGACAGAATTATGATAGCGAGGAGCGCAATGCCAATTATTAAGCCTATTTCGGACTTGAGGAACAAGGCGAACGAGATCTCGAAGTTAGTGCACACGTCGCAGGAGCCGATCTTCATCACCAAGAACGGCGAGGGCAATATGGTCGTGATGTCGATGGCTCACTACGCCCAGATGCTAATGAAGATCGAGTTATTGACGAAGCTCGGAGCTGCGCGGTCGCAGCTCGCGTCGGGACAAAAAGGCCGTACGCTTCGTCAGGTGATGAGCCGGGTTCGGAAGAAACTGCGCGCCAGATAAAGTCAAGTTCGTCGTTCGACTCCTGCCCATTGCCGAAGACGACCTCGACGAGATCGTCGCTTATGTCGCGCTGGATAATCTCACCGCGGCCTTGAAATTGGCGGACCGTTTCGAATCGAACTTCGCTAGCCTCGCGCGCTTCCCCGAACTAGGCCGTCTTCGGCGTGATGAGGATGTTCGTGAGGCTGGGTACCGATACCTCATTATTGGCAATTACCTAATCTTCTACACGGCTGAGAAGCGGACGGTTCTCGTCCACAGGATATTGCACGGTGCACGTGACTACAGAGAGCTTCTTTAGAGAAGGAGCTTCTCGCGTCAATCGCCAATGATTAATGACTAGACCGTCATCCGCCGGTGGTAGGTCCACCACTCGATGAGGAGGAGCACGAGGGCGACGAGGATCAAGACGAGCCAGGGCTCCCCGCCGCCAACCGAGCCAGTGAGGTAGTCGACGAGAGCGCCGTCGGCGTTCTCGCCCGCGAAGGCCGACGCGTTTATGGCCGAGACTTTCGGGCTCAAGAGGTTCGCCGAGACCACGAGCTCGCTATCCGCCGTGCGCACCGAGTACAGCCCCGGCGCTTCGGGATTGAATACGGTCATGTCTCCTATCGAGCGCGTCGGAACTTGGTTGCCGCGCCCATCGGTCACCGACGCCACGCGCGCGGGCACGGTGAAACGCCCGAGCCCCGCGGGCACGACATCGGTGCTCGTCAGCCAAGTCACGGCGTTGGCGAGAAAAATGGGAAAAGCTGCTTGGAGCGGGAAGCTCGAATCGGCGATATCGAAAGTGAGCTCGGCCCAACGCAAGGGATTCTCGCCAACGATGAGTATCGGCTCCGCGGAGGTTCCCACGACGACTTCGTGCTCTCCCGGGTCAACATGGGCGGCACGTTCCACGACGACGTCGGTCAAAGACACGTGGCTCAAAATGGGATGATCGCTCGTGACACCCGCCAGCGAGAAATCGCTCAGGTCTACGCCAGCGGAAGCGGGTAGCCAGCCGCGTGCGGTCGGGCGAAACAAGAGGACCGGGGCCACTGGGCGCTCCTCGGGCGCGAAGCGATCGAAAACATAAAGCCCGGGTAGGTCGCCGTCACCGTCAGGAACGGAATATTCTTCGGGAGCCACGATCTCGAGCGCGACCCGCGGGTCGAGGTCCAAGAGCGTCTCCAAGTAGGCATTGCCGCGCGTCACGAGCACCGTGTCGACGCGACGCGGCGCGGCGAGATAAGTGTAGGCGACATTATCCAACGCGAAAGCATCATCCGGCGCGTCGATGAGCACGCGAATCGGACCCGAGAGAAAGTTGTCCACATCGACAGGCTCACCGAGCACTTGCCCGGGTGCGAGGATAAGGGCGCGCTGCACCGAAGCGCCTCCCGCTCCGTCGATTTGCATCGCAACGCGTTTCGGCTCCGTGCTGTGATTCGAAAGCTCGAGAAAACCCTCGTAGCGCGTTGGCTCGGCGGGAACCGGCCGGATAGCGAAGGCGGTAATGCCCACATTGTCGGACGGTTCGAACACCGAAATGGTCCGGACCGAGTCTGGAATATCTCGAACCAGAACGCCGTCACCGATGAAGTAAACCTCCGTTTCGTCCCGCTCGTCCTGCTCGTTCCGCTCCGTCGAGAAGGCGTAGCCCTCGGGGAACCGGCCCCGGTCTTCGAGGCACGGCTCGAGCCCATCGAGAAGCTCGAGCGCGCGGCGGCGACTGACGAAACCTGTCGCCGGCAGCTGCCCACAGGTATCGGTCACCATGAACTCGCTCGAAGGGCTGCCTTCGTTCAAGAGGTCGTGGGCATGCGCGAGCGCGAGCTCCCACCGCGTGTCACCGGAAGACGTCGTCGCCATCATCGTTGGCGAGTTGTCGAGGATGACCGCGATATGTCGGGCGCGCCCCGAGAGCGCTTCAATGACAGGCTTGCCGATCGCGGCCGCGATGGCGAGGCCGATGGCGAGCGCCACGAGGAGCGACACGAGCCACCGCCAGAAATCGTACCGCCTCTTACGCTCTTGCATCACACGCACCCAAATGAACGTGGACGGAACCGTCACGCGCTGCGGCGGCGGCTTCAGCCAATAGAGAAAGAACACGACCCCGAACGTAGCCGCGGCCAAGAGAAACATTTGAAAAAACGTCAGCGCGAGAAAGCTCATGAGGGCGTCAGCGTATGAAACGGTCCTGTTTGAATATCCGGATGATCAAGTCTTCGAAGGGTATCGGTGTTTGTGTCTGCACGTAGCCCCAGCCGTAGCGGGAGCAATAAGACTCGATGCCGGTCTTGAGCTTTTCCATCTCCGCTTCGTAGGCTGCGATGAGCGTCGGTGACATTCTGAGCCGCTGCGACGTTCCGTTCTCGGAGTCGATGAGCATCGCTTCGTCCGGCAATTGCGGCTTGAGCTCCTCGGGCGTGAGGATCTGCACGTTGAATACGTCGTGGCGGAACATGCGGAGAAAGTCGAAGGCGGGCTCGTAGCCGTCCGGATCCATGAAGTCCGAAGCGATCACGACGAGGCCGCGCCGCCGCTTCGTGCCAAAAAAGGTCTTGAAAGTGCGCTCGAGAGACGTCTCCCCCGTCATCTGCATTCGATCGAGAAACTTGAAGATACGCCAGATTTGGTTACGACCGCGCTTTGCGGCGATCTGCTCGGAGACGCCGTTCGAAAAACCAACGACGCTGACGCGGTCGAGGTTCAAAAGCCCGATATAGCCGAGCGCCGCCGCGACTTTGCGGGCATAGTCGAACTTGGGCGGGTCGCCGAAGGCCATGGATTTGCTGGCGTCGACGAAGAAGTAGATCGGCAAGTCGGCTTCTTCATCGAAAATCCGCAGAATGAGCTTGTCCAGCCGGAGGTAAGCTTTCCAGTCGACATCTTTGGTGTCGTCGCCGCTGACGTATGGCCGGTAGTCCGAGAACTCGACGCCGGTGCCCCTCTTTCGGGCGCGGTGCTCACCCCGCAAGTGCCCTGGAATCATGCGGTTGGCGACGAGCTTGAGGTATTCGAGCTTCCGCAGGAACTCCTCGTCAAAAAGTGTGCTGACTTCACTCATGCTGTACGGCACGCATTATAGCTACAAATATTGTGCTGGAACACCCTATGAGCCGCTTGACGCACGCCCGTTTGTTTGGTCTCATGGAAAGATCCCAAAAAAAATCTCCCCTCCAACACAGGTCTAGGCGGTCGAAGCGATGCGACGTCGTTTTCTGCCGGCGGTTCTGCCGCTGGTCTTGTGTGTCCTCCCCAGTAGTGCTTTCGCTCAGATGTGCGTGGCCCCGAGCTTCGTCACGCCAGCACCCACCTTCGCCATCGGCGCAGCGCCCGACGACATCGTCTCGGCGGACTTCGACAACGATGGGCTGCTCGACATCGCCGTTGGCGACGCGGGACGCGTGCAAGTCCATCTCGGAACCGCGGGCGGCTTCGTCTTTTCGGCAACGATCCTCGCGGCGGACACAACTGCCGTAGCGGTGGGCGACATAAATAAGGATGGCAACGTGGATGTCGCCATCGCCGGCGGCACTTCTGTCTTTACGGCCCTCGGAAACGGCGCTGGAGGCTTCGGGGCAACGACCCAATTCAACGTCTCCCCAGCGGCCGCCGGCGCGATCGAGCTCGTCGACGTCAACCATGACGGCAACCTCGACGTTATTTATGGAAATTCCTTGGGCCCGGGAATCTCCGTGCTTCTGGGCGACGGGCTCGGCGGTTTCGCCATAGGCCCAGCATTCACGATGGGCTACACCTCCGAAATGGCGATTGGGGACCTCAACAACGACGGAAACGTCGACGTCGTCGTCACCAACTCCGGCGCCGATCAGATCGACGTCGCTCTTGGCGTGGGCAACGGCGCTTTCGTTTCGGGCGGCACCTATGGGACCGGCGCGTTTCCCGTTGGTCTCACGATCGCCGACTTCACCGAAGACGGCAAGCTCGATGTCGTAACCATGGACGTGGTCGCGACGACCATGACGGTGCTCCAAGGAGTCGGCAATGGGTCGTTCATCCCCCTCGCCCCCGTTCCGAGCCCGGATCCGCTCGTGTTCTTTGTGGCCGCCGGAGACTTCGACGGCGACGGCACCCTGGACCTCCTCGACCGAACCTCTCCAGCAAGACGGTGAGTATCTATCTAGGAAACGGAATGGGTGCCTTCACGACGGGCGACGTAGTCCCCGCGCCGTCCGACGCCCATAACCTCGTCGTTGCGGATTTCGACCGCGATGGACGCGACGACTTTGTGACAACGTTGAAGGTCGTAGGCAACGTCGCGTACTACCAGAACGACTACGGTATCCCATGTGCTGAACCATCCTTCGACCGTCTGGGCTACAACATCCCGACGGGTACCGCGCCTGTCGCGATCGTGACGGGCGACTTCGATCGCGACCACTTCGTGGATATCGCGACCGCCGACCAAGGCTCTAGCACCGTCACCGTTCGCCTCCGAAACGGCGTCAACTTCGCGTTGCCAACCGTGTTTGGGACTGGCACGACACCAGTCTCGATAGCTGCCGCGGACTTCACCTCGGATGGATTCTTGGACCTCGTCACCGCCAATCAAGGCTCGGCGGACATCTCGCTATTGACCAACGATACTACGGGAGATTTCGGGACCCGCGTCGATTTTGCGCTCGGGGCCGTTCCTGTGGAAGTCGCGGCGGAAGATGTCAACTTCGACGGAAAGTTCGACGTCATCGTGACCCGCACCGACGGCAATGTGTCCGTCGCATTCGGAGATGGCGCGGGAGGATTGGGTGCCTTCACGAACTATGTCGTTGGTGCGAGCCCAGGATCCCTCGTCATCGGGGACTTCAACAATGACGGCCCGCTCGACCTCGCCGTCACGAAGACCACGCCCGACGAAGTGGTCATCTTGAGAAACCAGGGCGGTGGCACCTTTGTCGCCGCCGGCACCGTCCCCATTTCGGGTGTTTTGACGGGCGTCCGGGCCGCGCATTTCGACGGCGATGCGAATCTGGACCTCGTCGTCTCCTACCGTCTCGGAGCCTCCGGACGCGTCGAGACCCTGCTCGGAGACGGCGCACTGGGATTCGCGATCGGTTCGACCACGCCGATCTTCGGCGCGCCTATGTCGGGTCACGGTCTGACGACCGGTGATTTCGATGGTAATGGCACGGCTGACGTCGTGGTCGCGAATGCCGACCTAGCAGCCCTGACCGTGCTACTTGGAAACGGTACCGGTGGACTCCCAACGATGCGGCAGCCTTCGCTCGGAGTTGCACCTTCTGCGGTCGCGGCCGACGATATGGACCGAGACGGGGCGCTGGACCTCCTCGCGACAGAGCCTGCAACCGACACGATCGCTCTACTCCTCAACGACGGCGCGGCCCGCTTCGCTCCTGACTTCTTCACGAGCAACGACTTGGATAACCGAGGCGCCGAGACGGGCGATTTCAATCATGACGGCATTCTCGATCTCGTGATCGCCAACGCCAAGAAAGACTCCTTCGCCTTCTACCGAGGTCTCGGTGGCGGCCAATTCAGCGCTCCCGTCGACCATTCGCTTGCAGGTTCGTTCAAACCGGTTTGGGTAACGATTGGGGACTTCAACGCGGACGGCCATCTAGACGTCGTGACGACGAACGAAGGCACCGCGTCATTATCGTTTTTTGGCGGCGACGGATTGGGAGGCTTCAGCTTCCCGAGCACTTCGATTGTGCTTGGCTTCCTTCCCTCCGTCACCCGAGCGGCGGATTTCGATGCGGACGGCAAGCTGGACCTCGCCGTGGTCGTGGACAACACCGTCGAGATTCTGCAAGGCGACAACGCCGGCAATTTTTTGAACATCACGGCCATCGGTCTTGGCGGAATAGGCTCCGGACTAGAGCTCGGCGACTTCGACCATGACGGCGACATCGACATCGCCGCGACACAGATCACGGACGACGTGCTCGCGATTTTTTGGGCCGGGGCTCCGCTTCTGTCCACTTGGACGGCCGGGCCGCAGATCAACCTCTCCAAGGATCCGCTGATTTTTGCGGCGGCCGATGTCAACAACGATGGCAATGTCGACTTCATCGTCCCGGAAGACGCCTCGAATCAGGTCACCGTCATTCTCGCGACGGGTCCCGGGACGTGGACCCTAGGATCCTCCTACCCAACACCAGGCGCACCCATCATGGTGCGTGCGATGGACATCAACGTGGACGGCTTCCCCGATTTCGTGCTCAGCGTTCGGTCCGGACACACGTTGGGTTTTTTCACCGGCGACGGCGGGGGTAACTTCCTTCGCGAGTTCAGAACGGCTGGCCTCGCGCAACCAGCGTGGATCACGACGGGCGACTTCGACGCGAACGGGCGCGAAGACGTCGCGGTCGTTCCCGACACGATTGCGGCGGGGAGCCCGCCGGCGGGCGTGGCCATCGTGCTCAACACGAACTGCCTGCCGCGTCGTCTCGTCTCCATCACGGAACCGTCGACCTGTGACTTGCCGGAGACCCCCTTTGCGGTCCAGCCAGAGCTGAACGTCACCGACGACGGCTGGAACGTCGTGCAGTGCGAGCTCGCCCCGGTTCTCGCTTCCATTGTCCCGGGAACGGGAACCGCGGGAGCGGTACTGAGCGGCACAAACCCAGAAGTGCCTTCGTCGGGCCTCGTCAGCTATAGCGATCTCGAGATCGATCGACGCGGCGGCGGGTACCGGCTCGAGTTCGTCCACCCCCAGGCACCGCATCGGCTTTTGAGCGACACCTTCAGCCAGGGTCTCGCAACGGTGATTGTCGGCCCCCTGGGGGTGTGCCAAGGCGACCCGGCAATCTTCAGCGCCAACCCGGGCTACGACATGTACAACTGGTTACTCGACGCCGTGCCTCAAACGATGGCGCCCGTCGCGGATTTGACAGCCGCGCTCAGCTCGGGCCTGCACACGGTCGATCTGAGTGTCGAACAGGACACTTGCACAGCCGATGAAGACTTGCTCTTCAATGTGACGGCCCCGCTAGGGCCGGTGACCATCTCGCCAACGGGACCCGAAAGCGTTTGCGCAATCTGTGAGGGAATGGAGGCGACATCCTCTTTCGCGGACGGTGGCACCGTCAGCTACCAGTGGGGCTATCGCGCCGCCACCATGGGTCCGACCACACCGATTCCGTTGGCCATAGGTCCGAAATACACGATTGACGGCAACGATTTCCCGGGCGTCGGAACGTATTATCTCGTTCTCACAGTGACTCCGGCTTGTGGCGCACCCATGACGTCGAACGAGATTCAAGTGGACGTGACGGCTGCGACCGTGGCGAATCCATTGGTCGCGTTCACCGCGCGCTCCACGAGCCAAGAGAACTTTCTCGAATGGGCCATACCGCCGACAGGGCCGTGCGTCCATGTTCGGATCATCCGGCGCGAGAACGGTACCTTCCCCACCAACCCATTGGATTTGTCGCCGCCGAACACGATCGTCGGTGATTTCTCCTGCCCCGCGCCCGTGCCTGGCAAGGACTCGAAGAGCGATTCAGGACTGACGGATACAACGACCTATCACTACGCCGCTTGGGTGTATGACGGCACAGGTTACTCGGTGAGTGCAGAGGTCACCGGGCGCCCCTTCGACCACATGGTCGGCCCGGTGCAGTGGGCCTACACCACGGGCGCTTCTTCGCTCGCACCTCCAGGACTCCGCCCAGTGGGCACGGTGGGAACGATCTACATCGTCTCGAACGACAAGCTCGTCCACAGTGTCGACGCGAACGGTTACTGGCCAGCGACGTGGAAGCCGTTCCGGATGAGCGCTCCGGCTCAATCCCGACCTCCCGTTCCTCGTTTCTCGGTGGGTACGGGCGGGATGACGGCCGGAAACGGCGCCGTTTTCCTCGGTTCGCAAGACGGAAACGTCTATGTGATCGACGCTAACGAAGGCGACATCGTTTGGAAGCAGAATGTCGGCTCTTTGGTTCAAGCCGCACCCGCCGGAATATTTCCTGAATATGGCGGAGCGCAAGACCTCGTTCTCGTCGGCACCCGCAACGGTGTCCCGAATAGATTCCGCGCCTACGACGTCGATTCGGGATCCGCCGCATGGTCGTTCCAGAACATGCCGATCCATGGCGGCGATGGCTCGTCCATCGGCATCATCTCCGGTGGCGCTTCGGTCGATTACGGCAAGGAGCGCGTGTTCTTCGCTTCCCACAGAACGGGTAATTACAGTCTCTGGTCCATCGACTTCTCGTCCTACCCCGTCGTGCTCGAGTGGGCCCAGGATCTCGGCAACATCGAGACGAGCCCCATTTTCCTTCCGGGGGCGCCCGCAAAGCTCATCGTGGCAACCACCACGGGCGACGTGCATCTGCTCGACCCCGATGCCGGCGGCGCGTCAGTGTGGCTGAGTCCGTTCAACGCCGGGGACGGCGCGGTGAAAGGATTCGTCTTCCCGCAATTCGGCACCGCGAACTACATCATCTCGACCCTGGGCAACGTGACGTCGATCCAGGACAACGGACCGGGGACTACACCGACGCTCTATTGGCAGGTTCCTGTAACCAACGCTTCGATCCCCTTGTTCGTCTTTGGCACCAACACCGCGCTGGTCGGCTCGAACAATGGCGAGCTCATCCAAATCAACGACACGCACACGATTTCGCCGTGGACAACATCCGTCACGCTCGGGGACGGAACCGCCGTCGTGGGCGCTCCCACCCTCCACGGGGGCGCGGCAAGCCGTATCTATGTCGGGACGGATGACGGGGTGATCTACGCGGTGAGCTGGCCGTTGCCTTGAGAGCTTTCTTGATCAGTGGCTCGTGAGACGAGCTCCGTGTTTCAAATGCGCATCGAAAAATTGCTCGGCGCGCTTCCACGCATCTCGAAGAATGTGTTTGCGCCGGAAGAAATGGAGCTCGCCCGGATAGACTTCGAAGTCGAACGCCTTGCCTTGTTTCAGGAGCACGTCGACCAAGTTTAGAGATTCGCGGAAAGCAACGTTGACATCCGCTGTGCCGTGAAGAATGAGCAGGGGCCTCGTAAGCGTTTCCATATGCTTGATGGGCGCGGTGCGAATATAGCCCTCGGCGTTATTCTCCGGCGTGTCCATGCGGCCCGTGATCCAACCGCCGTTCGATTCCAGTCCCCAAGTAGCCCAGTCGGTGACGCCGGCAACGTCGATGCCGGCGCGGAACAGCGTGGGAGTTTTTGTGAGCACCTGCAAAGTCAGGAACCCGCCATAGCTCAGCCCCCAAACGCCAATGCGGTCCGGATCGATATATGGAAGCGTTTTGAGATAGTCCGCTCCCGAAGCAACGTCGAGCGCGTCCGGGCCCCCGAGGTCGAGGTGATGCCCCGTTCCCCAGTCGCGGCCGTAGCCCGAGCTTCCGCGATAGTCCACCGTGAGAACCACGTAGCCTTGCTGCACCAGATACTGGGTTACCGAGTAGTACATCCGGTAGCTGAAAGGATGCCAGCCAAGAAAGTTTTGGTCGGAGCCGGATCCGTGAATCCAAACGATGGCCGGATGACGGCGGGATCGGTCGAGGCCCTTCGGTAAAAACACGCTGCCTGGCACTTGTTTGCCATCGACGCGACTCGGGAAATGGACGGGCTCGGGGGCGGTCAAGTCTGCTTTTTGAATGGCCTCGGGCATCGAGCTCGACAAGCGCGTCAACGGAGCGCCGGGCCGCACATCCACAACATAGAGATCGACCGAGTTCTCGACATCGGTGCGCTCGAGCACGAGCCGGCTGCCATCCGGCGAGAAGCGAGGCCAGTAATTGACGCCCTTCTGCGTAACGATGGGCTCGATCTCGCCCGTCTCGACATCGACGACACGGACGAAGCGTTCCATCGGGCTGTTCTCGTTGTCGTAAAAAGCGATGCGCTTGCTGTCCGAAGACCAGCTTCCAAACCCGGCCTCGAACTGGCCGGATGTCAGACGCCGCGCTTCGGAGGAGCTGTCCGCATCCGTGGGCGTAACGTAGAGATGCGACCAGCCCGTCTCGTCCGCAAAAAAGGCCACGAGCCGCCCATCCGGTGAGACCACCGTGCGGGCATCACGACGTTGCGGCGACCACCAACGCGGGTCGTGGTCGGTTCGGATGACTTTAGTCGTCCCGTCCAAAGACACCGTTACAATTTCTCGAGTTTTCATGTCCGTCGAGATGCGCTCGTACAAGACGCGATTCCCCGCCCATTGCACGGCCCTTGGTCTTCCATCGACGGCAATCCACGTCGGCTCTCCGCCACTCCCACTACTCCCACTACTTAACGACAAGATGCCGACTGAGTAATCGCTGATCTCATTTCGATAGAGCCCCTGTTTGTTCCCGTTATAGGCGAGCCGATCCAAGACTCGCTCAAATCGCGAAGTCGTGAACGCGATGTGCCGTCCGTCCGGCGAGAAGACCGGACCGACCAGCCGCCGACTTTCCTCCAAATGCGTCACTTGCGTGAGCGCCGTGCCATCGAGTCCCGCAATGAAGAGCTGACCTTCACGCACCATCGCTAGGCGAATCCGATCGCGAGACACGGCGAAAGCCGATACCTTATCGATCCCAGGAACCTGCCGAGGTACACCCGCCGCCACCACCTTGAAGAGCTTCCCATCGTGCTGGAGAAGAATCTCGTCGTCAGCGATCCATTCGAACCCGCTGATATCCCCTGTCAAGTCATCCGGATTCGGCGCGAAATTGGAGAGAGCCAGGGGCTTCTCCCCGGGCGTGACGACGAACAGATTCTGATTCCCCGCGTCGTCCCAAAGGAAGGCGATCCTTTCGCCATTCGGCGACCAACGAGCCTCCGATGGATGCTTGATGGACGCGACGCGATCGATGGTGAGACTCCCGTTTGGCTCCTGGGCAGCGAGCGTCGAGGCAAGCGCTACGAAGATGCAAGAAAAGGCTAAGGTTTTTCGATTCATGATTCTGTTTCCGCGAACCATCGATTGGCGACGACGCAAAGGGAAGAACGGAGGAGGCATCACCATGGCAGGTCCGCAACTGTGGCCGTCATTCTAAGAAATGCGGAGCTCAAAAACGAACCTGACGCGGGCCGATGGCGGCCACTTCGCGCCAGACATCGTCCTCATTAGGGTTCCCTTCTTCAGCCTCGTGTAGCCGGCCGTCGTCGCCGAAGGCAAGATGAGTACGTCGGCCCTCGAACGTGTTTGCGATCAGCGGCCCCGCGAAGCGGCGGCCGCTGCATCGTCTTGTTGGGCAGCCTTTTCGCGCAAGCGCCGCAAGAAGGGATCCGTGAGCTCCTGAGATGCCAGCCACTCGAGCTCTTCTTCAAGTGTCATGCCCTCGATCTGCGGGGACAACCTGTCGCGAATCGACCGCATCATCTCCGACTGCGTCGAACTTCTTCTTTGTGCTACTCATCTAGATTCGGGTCTTCATGCCGGCATTCTACCATCCCCTGACCGGTTCACTTCGGACCGCCTTCACACTAGAGAGGTTATACCTATCCAAGAATGGCGGCAGCGCAACAACGCGATTACTTTTTGTCCGGCTTGCGTGGACTCCGCGGCGCAGGAGGCGCGAGCATCGGAATCGGGGCGAGCATCGGAATCGGGGCCAAGTCGGGAATCGGCATCAACATTAGCTTGCCCTTGGGCGATCGCGCCAGGGCGCCGAGATAGCGGACCGCGTCGAGCCTCAGCTCGGGGTCGGGTTCCGACCTGGCGATGTCTTTGAGCTTCTCCACGGCGAGAGGCGTTGCATTCCGAGCGAGCGAGCGGACAGCAAACTTCATGATCTCCGGATCTTGCGCGTTGTAAAGCTCGATGAGAGCTTCGGCCCCGGCCTCCCCGCCCGCAGTGGCCAGCTGGCTTAGCGCCGCTTTGCGCACGGCAGGGTCGTTATCGTTCTTGGCAATCTCAGCCATGAGCGGCAGTAGCTCCTCCTGGGCAATGACCGGTTCTAGAGCTCTCAGGGGTCGCACTGAAGGAGCGGCCACGACGAAGGGCTCGGGCCTCTGCGCCTCGATGCGCGCCAGATCCTGTCGCACGTAGACCTGCTGCCTCTCTAGCATCTCGATTTCATGGATATGGTTTGCGACCTCGACCTCGCGTTGGGCCACCCCCAGCGCCAGCTGCGCGTCCCGTTCGGCCGCCTGTCTATCCATCTCCACAAGCTGCGCGAGGTGGGCGCGCTCTTGCTCCTCTCGCTCTCGCGCTTGCTCCTCTTGCTCAATAGAGGGCTCCTCGAACGCTGCCATCGATGAAGGCCGAGCTTCATTGCCTCCACTTCCTTTGTTGGCTGCAACGAGCGGGGAGACCCAGGCGCTCGCAGCGAGAGCGGCGCCCAAAATAATCGCAGTGACCCAAACGATGTTCTTGTGAACGCGAGGGCTCGCGTCACGATCCTTGTTCAGTAACATTTCGATCCTCCAAGAAAGCTGTTTGCCGCTCTTGAGAGCTCCCGAAGCAAGAGCCGGGTGCCGATAACCTCTAGCGGTCTCGACCAATCGGGTGAGACAAAGGGCGTAGGGCTTGGTGCGTCCGGTGTGTACGACGACCCAATCGTCGCAGGCGACCTCGCGCTCCAGATTCAGATTCCGTGCTATCCAATAAATCGCGGGATGAAAGAAGAAGATGGCCTCCGCGAACCTCTGCGCGAGCTTGGTCCAGTCGTCCCAGCGGCGCAGGTGGGCGAGCTCGTGAAGAAGGACTTGATCGAGCTCTTGTAGTGTCAATTGCTCCGTGAGTGCGGCCGGTAGCAATATCGCTGGCGTGTTCCATCCGAGCGCCATCGGCGTTCCCACCCGAGGCGAGACAAGCAACGAAGCCGTTCGGCCGGCCCCACAAGCCTCCTCCCAATTTCGAAGACGTTCGATGTACTCGGCATCGGCCGCCGATGCGCTTTGTTTCAACCTTCGCAAACTGACGCTCGCGCGGGCGAGCCGAAGCAGCAGTATCAGCGAAACGAAAAGCCATAGCTCGAGGACATAGGATGACCATCCCCCCGGCAGCTCGAGCTCTAGACTCTTGGTGGGCGGCGGCATGATGGTCGCGCTCGAAGGCGGTAGTAGGGCCACGGACGCCACTGGCAAAGACTCGGCGAAGCTCGACGGTGCCGATAGATCGGAAATCTCCACGGGTAGCGTATATCGACCCGCGATGATGGGTAGCGCCATGACGGCGAGCAGCGTGGCCGACCAAACGACGTAGCGTGTCGTGGCGTTGAGTCGAAAGACCCGTAGGAGCAACGAGACGCCGAGCGCGAGAAGCGCACCTTGCCAGAGGCCGTCCGCGAGCGCCGCTACAACTCTTTCTGCCATCGTCTCACCTCTAGCTCTCTTCGATCCGGCGCCTCAACCGCGCGAGCTGTTTACTATCAATCTCTTCATGCTCGAGCAAGTTGAGCACCAAGAGCTCGGGGGAATCTTCGAAAAACCGGCTGAGAACGAAGCGTAACGCTTTCCGCCGGGCCTCACTCTTCGGAACGAGGGGTTGATAGACGAAGGCTCGTCCGTTCTTTTCGTGGTCGACGTAGCCCTTCCGCTCCAGGACCCGCATGGTCGTGAGCACAGTGCTGTAAGCCAGAGCACGACGTTTCGGCAGCGCGTCGACGAGCTCACCCACAGTCACCCGGCCCTTATCCCATATGATTTCCATGAGCCGAAGCTCGGCATCAGTGAGCGTAGGAGAACGTTTTCTCGCCATCGGACCTCTAAACTATTAATGAACTAATTGTTAACACGCGAGATCCCGCCTGTCAACTATTAAACTAATAGTTCGGGTGAGCTTCTCTAGATCCGATCCGCGCGATGCTCCTCGACGAGATAGTCGCAAGCGCGGGAGGCCAAAGCCATGAACGTGATGGTCGGGTTCTGGCAAGCGGAGGACGGGTAGCCCGCGCCGTCCATCACGAAGAGGTTCGAGATATCGTGCGCTTGTTGCCACTTGTTGAGAACCGACGTCTTGGGGTCGTTGCCCATGCGCGCCGTTCCCACTTCGTGGATCGCGAGACCAGGCGCGGACATTTCATTTCGGGTCTCGATGTCCTCGGCGCCGGTGGCATCCAGCATCTCGGCGGCGGATTCCGCCATGTCGGCGACCATCTTCCTCTCGTTGTCCCCGTAAGCCGCGCTGATGTGAAGCACGGGGATACCCCAAGCGTCGACGCGTTGTTTATCGAGCTCGCAGAAGTTTTCCCATCGCGGGAGACATTCCCCAAAGCCGCCCAACGAGATGCGCCAAGGACGGGTCTCTTTGACCGCCTCTTTGAAATCCGAGCCGAAGCCGGGGATGTTCATCGCGTGACCCCACTTCACTTCCTGAGCGCTCCCTTGATAGCCGTAGCCGCGGATGAAATCCGAGTGTTTGGAATCGATGTTCCGGTACCGGATCACATAAATCCCGTTGGGCCGGTTGCCGCGGGTGTCGGGAACGCCTTTCAAGACAGGAAGCGTACCCGAGGCCCCGCCGCCGGTTACGTGGTCCATCAAGTAGTGCCCGAGGGCCTCGCTCGAGTTGGCGAGGCCGTTCGGATATTTCTCGGTGCGTGAGTTCAGCATGATGCGGGTCGACTCGAGCGTCGAAGCGCAGAGAATGACGATCTTGCCGAAGACTTCGCGGTGGTGCCGCGAGATGCGGTCCACGTAGTAGACGCTCTTGCACTTGCCGTCATCATCCACTTCGACGTGGCTCACGACGGCGTTGTCGATGAGCGTCAGCCGCCCGGTTTGCGCCGCGGCCGGAAGCGAGCTCGCTGGGCTGCTGTAATACGACCCCGTAGCGCAGCCGCGCGAGCACGGACCGCAATAGTGGCACTTGGGGCGGCCTTTGTGATCCTGGGTCAAGACAGCCGTTCGGCCGATGGTCATGGTGCGTCCGAACTTTTTCTTGATCGCGTCTCGGAGCATCCACTCGCCGCACGTCAAGTTCATGGGAGGGAGGAAGTTTCCATCGGGAAGCTGAGGCACCCCTTCGGCTTGTCCGCTGATACCGACGAAGCCCTCGACCCGGTCGTAATACGGGGCCATCTCTTCATAGCTGACGGGCCAGTCCTCACCGAACCCGTCGCGTGACGCGGCTTTGAAATCGTAATCGCTCAACCGGTAGCTCTGCCGCGCCCACATGATCGACTTGCCACCGACATGACGCCCGCGGATCCAGATAAAAGGGCGGTCGGCCGGTGTCGTGTATGGATGCTCGGTATCGTCGATGAAAAGATGATTCGTGTACTCGTCACACTGGTAGCACTGCTTCTGTATCGGCTGGCGTTCCTGGGTCGCCTGGGTTCCCAGGCGGCGCCCGTGAAAGGGCATGTCGAAGGGCCGCTTGTGCTCGGTGAAATCCTTGCGGCTGTCGAGCGTCCGCCCCGCTTCCAGAACGACGACTTCGAGCCCCGCTTCCGTGAGCTCCTTCGCGACCCATCCGCCGGTCGCGCCGGAACCAACAACGATCGCGTCGTAAGTCTGCTGCTGCGTCACCGTCCACCCCCGTTCTGGCTCGTCGCCTCTCCTTGGTGCTCGGGATGTCGACAGCCCGGGTCATCGTCGAAATAGACGGAGCCGTCATTGTCCAGCTCTTCCCGCATGCCAATCTCCGAGGTGTAATAACCGGTGACCGTGAGCTCTTTCAACGCTTGAAAAAACTCTACCCCAACGCGATCGAACAGCGAATGATTGCTCTCGGAGCTTACGATGGTGAGAAGCGCGGTCTGCTGATTCGGTGCCGCCTCGATGAACTTGGCGCCGAAGAGCTCTTGGCTGCGCTCGTCCATCCAACCGAGACCGCCGAGGAACGCTTCGCGCTCGGCGCCGTCGGCATCCTCAAGGACGGTGTCGATGAACACGTTCACCTGCGCCGCTTTGGCGCCAGCCGTGTCGGTTTGGGGAATGATGAGCTCCGAAAGGGCGATAACGGTCTCGTTTTGGTGAGGTGTAAAAACCTTCAGCTCGGAGCCTTCGCTCACTTGTGCCCGAGCTTCCGCATGGGCGTGCGCGACACCGCGCAGCTTCGACACCCAAGCCGGCATCGCCGCGGCACCGAGGCCCCCCATCGCCATGCGTCTCAAAGCATCTCTTCGATGCATCGTCGTGTCCACATCAGCCTCCTTTGAGCTATTCGCTACGCACAAGGGGAACACGGACGACCGACTCGATGCAAGCCGGCCATGGCCTTTGCACCACGACATGCACATGCCACAATGCACGCCATGAAACGCTTAGCGACTTTACTTTTGCTGTGCCTCACGTTTGCGTGCAACCAAGAAGAGACGGAAGAGCTCGAACAAACCGCTGAGCCCGAATGGATAGCGCTTTTCAACGGCCGAGATCTCTCGGGTTGGGATATCAAGATCACGGGCTCCGAGCTCAACGATAACTACAAGAACACTTTTCGGGTGGAAGACGGTCTCCTGAAAGTGTCCTACGACGAATATGAGCAATTCGACGGAGAGTTCGGCCATCTCTTCTACAAAGAGAAGTTCACTCACTACATTCTTCGGGTGGAGTACCGTTTCGTCTCCGAGCAGGCGCCCGGGGGCCCCGATTGGGCTTTGCGGAATAGTGGGGCGATGCTTCACTCGCAATCCGCAGAGAGCATGACACTCGACCAGAGCTTCCCTGTCTCGATCGAAGCGCAATTTCTCGGCGGCACGGGTGAGGGCGAGCGGCCGACGGCCAACTTGTGCACTCCCGGAACGCACGTCGTCATGGACGGCGAGCTCATCACGCAGCATTGCGTGAGCTCGAGCTCGAAGACCTATCACGGAGACGAATGGGTCACGGTCGAGATGAAGGTGCGGGGGGACGAGCTCATCCGCCACGTCATCGACGGCGAGACCGTGATTGCCTATTCGAAGCCGCAAATCGGCGGCGACAACAAAGCGGAAGACTATCCGGTCCCGGACGGTACGCCGCTCTCGCAGGGCTACATTGCGCTACAGGCGGAAAGCCACCCCATCGAGTTCCGGAAAGTCGAGCTGCTCGACCTGAGCGATCGCCGATGAAGAAAGCGGCACGATAGAATCCACGGCGCCCAACATGTACTGCCCGGCATCCTAATCGGAAGCCTGGGAACTGCGCTTGGAAACTAATCTTGGATTCTTGGTCGCGGCTTTCGTCTGACAAATTACCGTCGAGGACGAGAGCTGCGATTCGATCGGCCCGCACGGGGCCCCTCGTCACGCCGCCGTTCGTTCGTCGAGCGGTACCCACGAGGTCGCTGCCAAGGCTTAGCGGTCCTGGTGGACTGACGCGGTCGCCGATGACCTCCCTCTGAGTTTGCCACTCTAGCGCTCGGCGCAAAGCCCTCGACTACGGTCTTCTCTATCCTCTCGCCGAGCAGCTTCTCGATCGCCGCGAGCTGTTTCGATTCATCGGCACAGACGAGAGAGACGGCGTCGCCTTTGCGCCCCGCGCGTGCCGTGCGCCCGATACGGTGCACATAGTCTTCGGCGACGTGCGGCAGCTCGTAGTTCACGACCTGAGGCAGATCGTCGATGTCGAGTCCCCTCGCAGCGATGTCCGTCGCTACGAGAACGCGGGTCTTCCCGCGCTTGAAGTCAGCCAGAGCACGCGTGCGTGCACCTTGAGTCTTGTCGCCGTGAATCGTGTCGGCGCGGATCCCGTCGCGTTGCAGATGTCGCGTCAGCCGATCCGCTCCCCGCTTGGTGCGCGTGAAGACGAGCGCCTTTGTCCAGTCCTTCGAGCCGATGAGAAAGCTCAGAAGCTTGCTCTTTTGTTCACGATCGACCGGGTGAACGACCTGCGACACGCCGTCCACCGTGGGACGTTCCGACTCGATCTCGATGCAGCTCGGCGTATTCAGAAGGCGCTCGGCAAGCTCGCGAATTTCGCGAGGCAGGGTCGCCGAGAACAGAAGGTTTTGGCGGGAGGTAGGCAGCTTCGCGAGAATCCTGCGGATGTCGGGAAGAAAACCCATGTCGAGCATCCGGTCCGCTTCATCGAGGACGAGAACCTCGACGCCGGAGAGGTCCACGGTTCGCTGCTGGAGGTGATCGAGAAGTCGACCGGGGGTCGACACGAGCACATCTACGCCGCGCCGGAGCGCCTGCGCTTGCGGACGAAAGCCGACGCCGCCGAAGACGACAGCGGTGGACAAAGGTAGAAAGCGGCCATAGGTGCGGACGCTCTGGTGGACTTGAGCGGCGAGCTCCCGCGTCGGGGTGAGGATCAGAGCGCGAACGTTGCGCTTTTGATGCGGTTGGCGCGGCGACTCGTTGAGCCGCTGCAGCAGCGGCAGCGTGAATCCTGCCGTCTTGCCGGTGCCGGTTTGCGCGCGGGCCATGAGGTCATCGCCAAGGAGAATCGGGGGAATGGCTAGGCTTTGAACGGGTGTCGGGTGTTTGTAGCCTTGCGCGTCGACCGCGCGTAGTAGCTTGGCAGACAAGCCCAATTGTTGAAAAGACATACGAGTAGTGCTCCTAGATCGGCCTACCCGGTACTACCGCACGAGGCCCAATCCAGGCTGAAATCGCTGAAATAAAATCCGAGTTAATTCGGGGAGATCCAAAAAGGGAGGCTACCACGAAAGTCTCCCACAGATTGGAATGCGAGAAGACGCAGACGAAGTATAGCACAACTCAGCATTCAGCGTTCAGGAAGATTGAGTCTGCGGGCTCATTCCATTTGCTCAACGGTCAGCGTTGTCGTCAGGTTTGTTTTTAGTTGGGTTCCTTCGGGGAGAACCAGCTCATCACCTCGCGTCGACAGCACCACTCCGGTTCCTGCGCCGGCGCCGACACCCGCACCGATTGCGGCGCCTTTTTTGCCTCCGAAGATTGCGCCAATGAGCGCACCTGCGCCGGCCGCGCCGCCGATTTTGGTGGCGTCTTTCTTCGTTGTCGATTGGGCTTCGAAGCGCATCGGCTCCGCTTCAATGAGAAGCTCTTCGCCATCGCCGAGGACGAGGCGATCGAGCTCCAGTGTGAGCGCAGCCCGGCCTTTGACTTTGTCGGATCGCTGCGCGTGAGCGATGTGTCCCGAGAGCTCGGTGCCTCGCGGAAGGGCTTCTCGATCGTCCACGAGGATCGCTTTTACGAGGGTCGCCGTGAACGTGTCGCCGCTCGTCGCGGTCTCGGTGGAGATCGCGCTTGTAAGCTCGAGCGCGAGAGGCTCGCCATCCCCGATCGTCAGGAACACGCGCGGCTTTTGGCCCAAGAGCTTGCCTACGAACCCAGGCTCTTCCACCACGACGTCGGGAGAGGCCACATCCGCTGCCGTCTCCACTTCGTCGGCGGAAGCTACCGGCCCGCCACGCCGACGGTCGGCCGAGTTCGATCCCATCGTGGCCCATAGAATCCCGACCAGAAGGCTCAGGGCAACCACGCCAGCAGCCACGAGGTGCACCGGTTTCGCTGCCGCGCTTAGGGATTTGCCGCAGCCCGAACAAAAGGCCGCTGTTCCGCCGATAGACGCACCACAGTGAGGGCAATAATTCATGCGCTCCCCTTCGAATCTCGATTGTTGGGTGATAGATTCAGTGTAGAGGAAGGGTGTAGAGGCGTCAAACTGCCTGTCCCTCGTCAATACTCGTCGGCCTGTGAAATCAAGGACTTACATCCCGCTTGAGTTCCGGGCCTAAGAAGGCGAAACTTCGCCCCCATGCTCCGTGTTCTCATTTTCGTCGTCTCTCTCGGCGCCCGTGCGTTGCGGGCGCAATGTCGGCGCCGGGCCGACCTTGTGATCGAAAACCTCGCTCTGTGGCAGCAAGTGACGGCGCTGAAGAAAGAGCGCCCGCGCCCACCGCTCGAAGACGTCGATCGAGCCCTCTGGGTGGCGCTTCGCGAATCGTGGCCAGCGTGGGCCAGTCGTCTAGTCATCGTCAAAGCCGGCACGGTGGCCGAGTGGAATCGGGCCCGATTTCGGCGATACTGGGCAAGGATTTCCCAACGTCGGCATCCGGGGCTCCCTTACCGCGAGCAGCCCGCGGCTTTTGTTTGAGAAGCGCTTCGTGGGAGGTCGTTCCGGGGGAGGCGGCTACAGCCCCATGCCGGATGGCCGTTTCATCGTCACCAAGCACCTTCGCAACGCAACCCACATCGCCATCGTTTTGAACTGGTTCGACGAGCTCGAAAGGCTGGTCCCAACGAAGTAGAGCTACTCCCACCGTAACGTTGTCGTCGGGTCGATCTTCGTGGCACGGCGCGCGGGCAGGTAGCAGGCGATGGAGGCCACCGTGAGAAACGTGGCGATGACGGTTCCGATCGTCAGTGGGTCCGCGGGGTGAACGCCCACAAGGAAGCTTCGGAGCAAAGGAGCGGCCGCGAGGGACAGCGCCGTACCAAGCACGACACCGCCTATCACGAGCTTCATTCCCGCACTCAACACCAGGCCAACCGCGGCCGTCGCGCTGCTACCGAGGGCCATGCGGATGCCAATCTCCTTCGTGCGGCGACCCACGGCATGGACGACGATTCCGTAAACGCCGAGCGCGGCGAGCAGCAATCCGATGAGGCCGAGCGTTGCGGTGACCGATGCCGCGACGCGCTGCGGCACGAGCGACGCGTTGATCGTTTCCCGGGGCGTAACGAGATGGATGGGCGGCAAGCTCGGATCGAGACCGTCGATGGCCGCCTGGATCTGCGACCGCAACGCCAAGGGGTTGTTATCGGAGCGAACGAGCAGCTGCACGCGCGGTGAGTAATTTTGCGCCAACGGAACGTAGAAGTGGGCCATCGGCGCGTCGTCTTGAATCAAGTGCCGGCTGTCGGCGGCGACGCCTACGACTTGTACGGCGTCCCCGTCGACGAAGAATTGCTGACCAACGGGATCACGATCGCGCCAGAACCGAGCGGCCATCGTCTCGTTGACGATCACCACCGGTGGACCTCGATCGTCAGAGGACAAGAAGTCTCGACCTCTCAGGATCGGAATGTCCAACGTGGCCAGGTACGCCTTGTCGATCGCGTTGGCATCGACCACGAGCTCCGGTCGCTCGGCGGGAGGCTCGAACCCGGGGACCTCGATACGGAGCGGGTTGAGTGACACGCCGATCGGCCGCCGCATGGCGATCGACGCGGACGTAACGTCTGGGAGTCGCGTGACGTCCTCGAGTAACCGCGTGAAGAGCAGACGGCCGCGCTCCTCGCTGTATTCGGTCTCGGGTAAATTGATCGTGGCGGCGGCCACGCGATCGGCTTCGAAGCCCGGATCGATGCGCACGCCTTCCCACAAGGACCGCACGAATAATCCCGCGCCGGTCAAGAGCACCACCGCGCCCGCGATTTGGGCCACGACGAACGCGCTGCGCAAGCGACTAGCCGCCTGAGTGTCTTGATCTCCGCCCACGCGCAACGCCCTAATGGGGTCTTGTCGAAGCGCCTCTCGCGCCGGAAAGATCCCGGCGAGCAACGCGGCGCCGAGTGCTATGACGGCCGTGAAACTGAGCACGCGCCAATCGAGGTCGAGGCTAAAGCCGAGGGGCCACTGAGTGGAGCTCACGCGAAGCAGCAACCTCACGGACCGCTCGGCGACGAGCGCGCCGCCGAGCCCGCCAAGGGCGAACAAGAGGAACGCTTCGGTGAGTAGTTGGCGAACGAGACGACCGCGTCTGGCGCCCATGGCGACGCGAATGGCCATCTCTTTTTGCCGCGCGGTGGCGCGCGCGAGCAACATATTACCGACGTTCAAGCAGGTGATCAGCAGAACGACGCCTGTGATCGTCATTAATATAGCAAGGAACCCCATCACACCACCCCGCATCGAATGGTCGATGCCCTGTCGTGGGAACGATGCCGACCCCGTGTCCTCGCTTCTCGGCTGGGTGCTCGGACTCGAGCTCTCTGGCGATGAGATCGAAGGCCGCTTGTGCTCGAGATATCGAGACGTTCGCTTTGAGCCGCCCCATTAGCTCGAAACCCTGGGAGGCCCGATCGGTCAGATCGAAATTCGGCAGGATGAGCTCCGCCGACGCGATTGGGGCCCAGAGCTCCATCGGGAACCCGATGAACGTTCCCTGAAATCCTTCCGCCGTTATGCCGATTACCGTGAACGGCGTTTCGTTCAAGAGAATCGTCGAGCCAAGAAAAGACGGGTCAGAACCGGCGCGGCGTTGCCAATAGCCGTGACTCACGATCGCCACGGCATGAGCACTGCCCCGTATCCCCTCTTCCGGCCGAAACCCCCGACCCATAGCGGGCCTAACAGCAAGCAAATCGAAATAATTGACGGACGCGAATTGGACGCTGATGGTTTCGCCGCTGCCGGCGGCGCCCAGTCTGGCTGTCCGACCGGTGAACACAACGAGCTCGGTCAACACGTCGTTCCGCTCGGCGTAATCTATGTAATCGGGATAGGAGAACCCGGAAAAACTATTTCCACCCGGGACGTCGGCGAAGATGTCGACCACAGTGGACGGATTGCCAATCGGCAAAGGGCGCAGAATGATCTCGTTGACGAGCGTGAAGATAGCCGTGTTGGCGCCGATGCCGAGCGACAGCGTCATCACAATCACGGCCGTAAAACCGGGCCGTTTCTTGAGAGACCGTAAAGCGTATCGCACGTCTTGGCCCGATCGATCGAGCGATCCGCGCCATCCGAGTCTGTCGCTAACGCCGGGTTGCGCCACGTGCCTATGCGTGATGACAGCCAGCCAAGCGCGGCTGGCCGTCACGATGAAATCACGCAGGACCTTCCACGTGAATCGAGCGCGACCGAGCCTCGTGTCGAGATTCGCGTCGGAGCGAATCTGGTCGAAGAGCTCGATCATGAGATCGCCGAACTCGCGTCGAAAGGAAGTTGGGTAGAGACGTAAGAGGCGCCGGAACCAATGCTCGGCCATTCAGACCACCTTGGCACGCCGGATCAGTTTTTGGGATTCGGCGTAACCGACAATCTCCGCGAGAACCTCGACTTCTCGCTTCAACACATCGCGACCGAAGACGGTGAGAGCGTAGAATCGCCGACGCTCATCCTCCGAGTTAGTGGAATCAGCAGACGGAGCGGGCACTTCCTTCAGCAGGTCGACATCGACCAGTCGCTTGATGGCCCAATAGAGAGAGCCCGGACCGAGCTTGACGGCGCCACCCGTGCGCTCCTGCACCGTCTTCATGATCGCGTATCCATGGCTGGCTTCTTTGACGACCGCGAGGAGGATGTGAAAAAAAGCCGGCGTCAGACGAATGGGCGACGCGACCTTTGGGCTCGAACGTGTTTTCTTACTCATAGAATAGCCTTCGTTATATCGAAAACTATTATAGTTCGCCGAGCGGGCGCGATCAAGCTTTGCCGCGCTCACCCGCACTCACCGTCACGAGACGGTTCTTTTTCCCGGCACACCGACCGCCGCGAGAAACATCACGGCCTTTCCCGCGGCGTGCGGAGAGAAAAACTCCGTGACCGCATCGTCGAAGAAAGTCAGCCCTGACGCGCCAAGGCCGAGCGCGTAGCTCGCCAAGTAGATCCTTCCGCCGACAATTCCTCCTTCTAGCTGAGCGAGGCGATAGCCGCGATCACCCAGTCGCTCCAACAGAGGCTCTAAAGAGACGAGCACGTAGATGTTCGCGCTTGCATCGCCAGCGAGGTCTTGTTCGAGGTCGAGGTAGCGGGCTTCGCTCCGAAACGAGCCTTTCTTCAAGAGCGTGAGCGCGTTCTCCTCCGGCTCGTAGAAGTAGGTTCCTTGCGCAAGGTCGTCGACGTCGTTCACGATGACATAGAGATCGGTCAAGGTCGCTCCCGAGTCGAATACGTCTCCATCGATGCCGTGGCTCGCGGTTCTGAGTATCGTCGAGAGAGCGTCGTATCCGATGGACGCTCTCTCGAAACGACGCGAAGAGCCTCTCCGGCGGATCACCGACTCGAGTGGCGCTGTCCCGTCCTCCGCGGGCCGCGGTTCCTCCGTGCGCGGTCTCGGAGGAACCGCTCCTTGCTTCCGCCAGCTACGCGCCCCTTCACCGTCCCGAAGGCTCGAGGCACGATGGGTCTCACGAATGAGCGGGTAGTCGACCTCCGCGAATGAAAGTGGGACCGTCTCGTAGCCGAGTGGCTCGATGGCGCCGGGCGCTTTGGGGATCTCCAAAGCGCCGCCTCCGAGCGACACGATCGCCACCGCCACTTCCTTGTCGCTATCAACGTCGAGAAGGCGGTTGACGTCCTCGTCCGCGAAACCAAGCACGAGATGGGCCGGCAACTCGAGCGATGACGTCATCGCGAGCAAGTGGGCCAGCATCGTGCCGCTATCCCAAAACGCGTGGCGATAGGCCCGCGCCTGGTACTTCCACGCGTTTCTCCAATACGTGCTCGTTAGAACGATGGCGGCTTGGGCTTCCCGGAGCCGCGGCGCCCCGCCCGTCGCTTCGATGAGGCTCTCCCGCCAGTCTCCGTCACGGAGTCCTTCGAGCGCGCCGAGCTTCGGCGCGTAGTGATACACGCCCGCATCCAGACCATCGACCGAGCCCGAAACCAAATAAAGCTCGATGTGGTACAGCGCTCCCGTGCACGCGGCGGCACGGAAAAGCATCTGGCCGCCTGGATGGTCGCGCTTTTTGGTGATGCCGGCGGTGTAAAAGAGGATTCGGGCGAGCGCCTCGAGGTCGAGCGTTTTTGTCGAGATTTGCGGGCTCGTCTGTGTATTCATGGCGGCGAGGGCGGACACTTTGCCGACTTCGCTTACGTCCGGTAAAGGGACTTCACGCAGAGCTCGATAGAGCTTGAACGGAAGCGGCTGGTTGTCCCAATCCATAAAATGCGGAACGTGCCGCACGCTCTGATAGCTGTGTTTCGTCGCGTCGTGAAATCGGCGGGCAGCTTCTCCGCGATCGCCTTCCATGACGAAGGATGG
This sequence comes from Acidobacteriota bacterium, assembly GCA_004356105.1. Taxonomy (GTDB): domain Bacteria; phylum Acidobacteriota; class Vicinamibacteria; order Marinacidobacterales; family SMYC01; genus SMYC01. Next base: position 29,016 of record SMYC01000220.1, read on the forward strand.
TAGCACGTCGACCTTATCTCGCCTGTACCGATACGGAATCGAGTTCTTGGGCGAGATCAAATTGGCTGTAAATCATTGTGCCATAGCTACTTGTTCCATGACCGAAATACCTCGGGGCCACCCTAAAGGTTGCTCGGGCACCGCCGATTTAGCATGAGAGGTGGCGTGTCGCGACTGGTCCGCGGCAGCCTAGAAAAAAGGGAAACCCGGTCATGGCTGACATCATTATTATTGACGATTCGCGCTACATGCGAGACATCCTGAGGGAAATGCTCGAAAAACATGGGCATAAGGTCGAAGAAGCCGCTGATGGCAAGCTCGGGTTGGAGCTCGTGGCCAAGGTGCGTCCCGACTGCATCACGATCGACTTGAGCATGCCGGTGCTCGACGGACTGGGCGTTCTCAAGGGCCTCTCCGAGCGCGGGATCGATGTGGTCAAGATCGTGGTTTCCGCGGATGTCCAGAAGAGCACCCGGGAATCCTGCATCGGTTTCGGAGCGGATGCGTTCCTCAACAAGCCGCCTCGGGAAGAAGAGCTGATCGAAACTATCGCGCGGCTCGTCGGTGAGAGGACCGAGGCCGTCTCATGAAAACCACACCGGAGCAGCTCGACGCGCTCCGCGAGCTAATTAATATCGGGATCGGCAGGGCCGCCGGCATACTCAACGAGATGTTGAGGGCGCACATTGAGCTCCGCGTTCCTGAAGTCGAGATTCTTCCGCTCGACGAGTTCAAGAGCAAGATTGACCAAATCGGAAAGGGCGTCACGGCCGCGGTCCAACTCAGTTTCCGCGGTCCGTTCAAGGGAACGGCTTCGCTGGTTTTCCCCCAGGACAGCGCCAACAAACTCGTTGACATGCTCACCGGCCAGAGTGCCGACGACGGGGACTTCGACGAAGTGAAAAGGGGAGTTCTTTCCGAGGTCGGCAACATCGTGATCAACGGAGTGATGGGGACTATCGGCAACATGCTCGACTGCCAGCTGAGTTACTCGATCCCCAGCTATATCGAGGAAGAACAAGCGATCCGGTCGGCTCTGTACGAGAGCTCGAAGTACGAGGCCATCTTGCTAGGGCACGCACAGTTCCGCGTGAGCGGGCACGTGATCCGAGGAGAGGTGCTGCTCGTTTTCGAGATCGGTTCGTTCCAGCATTTCCTCGATGCATTGGATGCCACAATTCCCGAAACGAATCCGGTCTCCGAATGATTGATGAGTTAGTCTCGGGGGGTAAGCAGAAGACTCGCCAGGCGCAAGTCGACTTCCGTCTGCTGGACCACGTGCCCCTTGGTATCGTCGTGATTCGACAGGATATGGTCGTGCTCTTCTGGAACCGTTGTCTCGAAGATTGGACACGCATCTCGAGCGAATCGATGGTCGGCCGGAGCATCGTGGAGCGGTTTCCGCATCTGGGGCAGGACAGGTATGCGCTCCGATTCGCGCAAGTCTTCGAGACTGGCGTGCCGACTATCTTCTCCTCGCGGCTCCACGGCCGCTTCGTTCCGGCAACGACGCGCAGAGGCCAGGATCGGATTCAACACACGACCGTCACGCTGGTCAAGAACCTGCATGAGGGCCAACCCTGCGCGATGCTGTCCATTCAAGACGTGACAGATCTGACGCACCGCATCCGGGAGTCCCGGGCCATGCGAGACGAGGCCGACAAGGCCAATCGGGCCAAGAGCGAGTTCCTGGCTAAAATGAGTCACGAGATCCGAACGCCGCTCAATGGCGTGATTGGCATGGCGGCACTGCTGATCGACACCTCGCTCAACGCAGAGCAACGAGATTACGTCGAGACGCTCAAGTCCAGCGGTGAAAGCCTCTTGCACCTGATCAACAATATCTTGGACCTGTCCAAGATAGAGGCCGAGCGCCTGGACCTCGAGAGAATCGAGTTTGATATCCACCAGCTCTTCACGGAAACCGTCAACCCTCTGGCACTGCACGCACAGTCCAAAGGACTCGAGCTGCTCTACCACATCGATGATGGTGTTCCGACCTGGCCGATGGGCGATCCCACGCGGCTGCGTCAGATCCTGACCAACCTGATCGGCAACGCGCTCAAGTTCACGGAAACGGGGCACGTCGTTGCTAAGGTATCGGTCGAGGCGAACGACACTGGGCGCAAGGTCCTACGATTCTCGGTGGAGGACAGCGGCATCGGGATTCCCGAGGACAAGCTCGAGAGCATCTTCGAGCCCTTCCGCCAGGCAGAAGAGGGGACCACACGCCGCTTCGGCGGTACCGGCCTCGGCTTGTCCATCACGTCCAAGCTCGTCGACAAGATGGACGGCAAGGTCCGTGTACAGAGCCGGCTTGGTGAGGGAAGCACGTTCTTTTTCGACATCCCGTTGGAAGTCGGCGAGCGTGTCGAGCCAACGATAAACCGCTCGCGTTGGACGGGCCAAACGGCCCTGATCGTCGATGACTGCGCCCCTAGCGTTACGATCTTCGAAGAGCTGCTCGCTCGGCATGGCTTTACCGTGCACACGGCAACCGACACCGCGGCGGCGATGACGCGGCTGCGCGAGGCAGACGGGGCGGGTAGTAAGCCGTACTCCGTGATCATCGTGGATCACGAGATCGCCGGAATCGCGGTACTCGTCGACCGCGCGCGGCAAAACTCTGCGAATAACGAGCCTCGGATTATCCTGTCCCGCAGCCGTTTCTCACGCGACAGTGCGGTCCGTGGGTCCACGATGGATCTTCCCACAATCAATAAGCCTTTCACACTCACCGAGCTGCTCCAGATCGTCGGCGACGCCAAAGACGCCGACCGAACCGATTCGGCGGAGGCGAAAGTTGCGAGCGGCCCGGAGCCACCCCAACGTATTTCGTCCGTGCTGGTGGCCGAGGACAATCCGGTTAACAGCAAAGTCGTCTTGCGCTTGTTGGAGAAGCGCGGGCATGACGTCGTGATCGTCGGCAACGGAAGGGAGGCCGTCGACGCTGTACAGCAACGGCGGTTCGACGTGGTTCTGATGGATTGCCAGATGCCGGTGATGGACGGATTCGAGGCGACGAGCAGCATCCGGGCTCTCGAGGACGAGCTGGGCTACCACGTTCCCATCGTCGCGCTTACGGCCAACGCAATCGAAGGAGACCGCCAGCGTTGTCTCGACGCAGGCATGGACGGCTATCTCGCCAAACCGGTTCGTGCCCGAGAGTTGTACGAAGCGGTGGAGAGCCCCATGGCTGCGGGTGAGTAAGTCGCTCCCATCCACCGCGGGCCCGCGCGACAGCTCACCGTGCACTCCTGCCGCCGACTCCGTTCCAAACTGGTCGCCCGACGGCACCGAGATCGTCTTCCGCTCGTGGCGTGACGACAACAGTGATATCTGGATTGTGCCGGTAGAGGGCGGCGAGCCTCGACGTCTGACGAAGCATCCTGCGTCCGACGTTTTGCCGGTCTGGGCACCGGATGGTAAGACGATCGTGTTCAGCTCCGGCCGCGCGGGCGACGGTCTCTGGCAAGTCTCGAGCGCCGGCGGCGAGCCCGAGGCTTTCACCAAGGAGCCGGCATCCATCTCTCGAGGGTCCCCGGACGGCACGGTGTTGTATTACCAGCGCATGGCCGAGCTAGGTCGCCGCGAAATCTGGGCCAAGTCCGTGGCTGACGGAAGCGAGCGCCCGAGGGTGGTTCTCAGTGGACGGCAGGGAATGATGGATTACGGGTTGGCGACAGATGGACGCTATCTCTACTTCAACTGGCGAGAGGAGACCGGCGACATCTGGGTCATGGACGTCCTTCAAGAGTAGACCTTCCTGAGCCTATGTGGAGCAGTTTCGGGCTGATAGAGGCGAGCTTGGACAAGAGCGATGCGTTGATCCTCACACGAACGTCCGGCCGCCCGATGGAATCTCAGCTCTGCCTTATAAAACGCCTTTAGATGATCGGACTCCCAACAAATGACGACGGCTCTAGTCGCGGACGCCGTCATCCGGCTGGGCTTGCCTGCGACGATCGCGCCGAGCGGAATACGGCCCCTCGTCGCGGGCTCGAAGTTCGCCGGCCCGGCCTCTCCTGTCGTCCTCAACGGCTACGCCGATCGCATACTCGAGTGCATCTATAGAAGCGACGCAGGAAACGTCCTGTTGCTGGACAACAAAGGTCGCTCCGATGAGGCCTGCTTCGGAGACCTCGCGGCCCATGAGGCGCGTTCACAAGGCCTGGTTGGGGTCGTCATCTGGGGCCGGCATCGTGATAGTGTGGAGGTCGAGGAGATCGGTGTTCCCCTGTTCTCGTACGGAACGTACCCGTTGGGTATGCAGCGAACTTTCCCGCCCGTCGAGGAACCTTTCGCCCTCTGCCGTTTCGATGAAGTGAACGTCGAGCGAGGCGACTTCGTGTTCGCGGATGACGACGGCGTATTGTTCGTTCCCAAAGACCATATCGAGAGCGTGATGGACACGGCCGAGGAGATCCAGAGCGCCGAGCGAGCACAGGTCGAGAAGATTCGTGCGGGTACGTCCCTGAGAGAACAACTCCAATTCGATCGCTATCTGCGTGAGAAGAAGAACAACCCAACGCTCACTCTCGGCGCGTACATGAAGAAGATCGGCCGGCATTTTTGATGGACCGAAAATATCTGAGGGACACTTAGTCCGGGCGCAGGAACGGGAGAAAGAGTCTCCGCTTGTTAGGCGTAACGAGGCTGGCGGAAGCTAGGTGCCGGCTTGAGGTGCGTCGCCGTCCTTCGCCGCAAGTCCCATGGCAACACGACGGGGTGGCAACTCTTGGACTCCTGTGCCGAATTCGGCATAGGGACTCCGTCCGGAAAGAGTAAAAACGACGGCGACGGTTCACGGACACGGTCGGCGGAACGCCGGTACTGGTCCATCTTCTCTTTGCCGTAGTCCATCTCCCCCATGTAAAGGTTATGGGTCACGCACATGAGTCTGACATTCGTGGCGCCTCGATCGCCGCCCCGTCCGTACGGATCGTCGTGATGGAACTGCAGCCCACGACGCTCGGGACATCGTCGACCCTCAGTGCTCTCGTACGTACATTGACCCTGGTCTCGCTCCCACACGAAACGCTTCACCGGTGCGGAGATTCCGCGCACTCCCGGCGACGTATCCGCCTCTTCGAGGCTCTTTCTCGGTTTCTTGACTTTGCCGAGGCGCTTGGCCTCGACCCGTTCGAGTTTCTCCGTGACGGCCGCCTCGATCATGGAAACGAGATCGGTACCGGGCATGAGCGCCGCGAGCCGCTCGAGCTTGTCGTGTAGCTCGGCACTCGCGGTGAACTGCACTCTGTAGCGCGAAGGTGCCAGCGGCTCCATGATCGGCGGCTTGTCCGCCGGACGGGTCTCAGCGACCGGATTACTCTTTCCAGACAGAGTGCCTGCGGCGCCTGACATAGGATGTTCGTTTGCCGGCTCCGGAGAGCTCCTTTCCGGCGGTTCCTGCCCCTTCTTTTCTCGCCGCTCCGGAAGCTTCCGGATGGAGGGCGCCACATCCACCTTCGGCGCAATCTCGGCCACCAGCACCAGGAGCTCGCCCTTGGTCTTTTTGGTTGCTCGAGCCAAGAGCTTCTCGCAATTGTTGTTTGTGAGATGAGGCGCCAACACCGCGATGCCGCTCAAGTGAAGACGTCCATCTTCGAGCATCGTCAGAAGCGCGGGATGTCGACGTGACGCGCGTGCGGCGGCAATCCGTAAATAGGCTTCTGCGTCCGACAAATGCAACACATCCGTACAATATTTGTGCATCGATGACGACGCTTCACGCTCAAACAGTCGGCGTGCGTCCACTTCGGCGATGTGCGCAACGAGCACCGCCTCGACACGCCGCGACTGCTTCAAAACATTCGAGAGTCGAAGAAGAAGCTCGTCATCCGTGAGCGATTTCAGTTCGTCTTTTTTCTCCATCGCTGTTTATAGCATGGACTTTTTCGACGCCCCCTAGTTCGCACGTATGGTACGCGAACGCAGCGGGACACTTTCGAAGTCTCCTCGAGCAAACAAGCGCGACGGCCGCGTCTCTATCGTGCGATTAGACCCACAACAGATCGCACCTGCATACTTTTCCAAGTCGCTTGGAAAAAGCTGTCAAGCAAAAAGTTTCTTTGTCAGCGATCTTTCTTGAAACTCAACTCCGTCCGGACGCAGTTGCTAGCTCGCTGTAGCTCTACGACAACAGCTCGGGTCACCGATCCATCGCCGGGTAAATCGACGACGTCGAGGACCCAGATGTCGTCCAGGTTCTTTTTGCCCGGCAAAGTAGAGACGGCCGCGGGGATTCTCTATCGCTGAACCGGTACGCGCCGTCGAAGCTCTTCGAACCAACCTTCGATGAAGACGACCTCGGAGGGGTGCTCGGTCACGGAAGCGTCCTTCTGCATGATGAATCGGCCATCCGGAGCAACGTCGTAGTCCACGCCGCCGTCGAGAAAGTAAGGACCGCGAAAAAGCTCGACGGGAGCGGAAACCTCGAGCGCGGGGTCGGTCCGGATGGTGACGCTCATCATGCGGTTGCCGCTCATAGATTCGGGCGCTTCGAGAAACGGCGTGCTTGCGTCTCCGTTTTCGAGGTCCAGAGTCCAAATGTCGCCACCGCCTTCTCCCGAGTAATAAGCCAACCGGCCTGTCGACGACACCTTTGGGTGAAGTGTACCGAGCTCGTGACACGAAGCTCGGACGTGAGGTCGCGGTCAAAGTCTTGCCTGACGACTTCGCGAGCGATGTGAAGCGACGCGCGCGATTCGAGCGCGAGGCGCGACTTCTCGCGTCTCTGAATCATCCCGGTATCGCCACACTCCACGGTATCGAAGAAGTAAACGGCACCCACTTCCTCGTGATGGAGATGATCGAAGGCGAGACGCTGGCAAAGCGTATCGAGCGGGGACCGATCCCGGTTCGAGAGGCAATGGCGCTCTTCGTCCAGATCGCCGAAGCCCTCGAGGCGGCTCATGACCGGGGTGTCCTTCACCGTGACCTCAAACCCCCGAACGTCATGTTGACGAAGGAAGGCCACATCAAGGTTCTCGATTTCGGGCTCGCGAAATCTTTTGGCGATGACGACGAAATTCCCTCGGAGTCCTCGCAATCCCCGACCCTCACAAAGGACACAGCCCTCGGTACGATCCTTGGCACGGCGTCGTATATGAGCCCCGAGCAAGCCCGCGGCAAGACCGTCGACAAGCGCACGGATGTGTGGGCTTTCGGATGCTGTCTCTACGAAGCCCTGACAGCTAGAAAGGCCTTCGAGGGCGAGACGGTGACGGACACGTTGGCCGCCGTCGTCAAGAGCGAACCCGATTGGGCCGTGCTGCCGCCAGAAATGGCAAGCGTGCTGCGCCGGTGCTTGAACAAGAGCCTGAGGAACCGGCGAAAGGACATCGGCGATGTCCGTCTCGATCTCGAGGAGACCTCTGCGATTCCCGGCCATGCACCACCGAAACGTCACGCTCTCCCGTGGCTCGTCGCGGCCCTCACCGCCGCGCTGGTCATCGCACTCGTCGTCACGAGACCAGCGCCCGAGGAGCCAAAACTCCAGAAGTTCCAAGTGCTTCTTCCTGAGAACAGGCTCGCGTCGCTCTTCAACGCACCACAGGTCTCGCCCGACGGCGACAGACTGGTATTTGTCGGGCGAGACGAATCAGGGACGTTTCATTTGTGGGTGCGCGACTTCGACGCTCTGGAACCGCTGCACGTAGCCGGGACGGAAGGCGCCTCGTTTCCTTTCTGGGCACCCGACAGTGAGCGCGTCGGGTTCTTCGCTGATGGCATGCTGCGAACAACGGATATGGGCGGCGCGCCTCCGCGAACGCTTGCCGAGGTGGGCAACTTCCCTCGTGGGGGCACATGGAACGACGATGACGCGATTCTCTTCGCCGCAGGCAACGACTCGGGTATCCTCCGCGTCTCCCAAGAGGGTGAAGTCGACGTCGTCACCGAGCTCGATGCCACCAAAGAGGAAGATACACACCGATGGCCGCACTTCCTCCCGGACGGAACACACTTCTTGTTTACCGCCCGAAGCTTACTGGGGGAGCACTCGGTCAAGCTCGCGTCGCTCGATTCTACTCCTAGGTTAGCGTGAACTAGCAATTCTCGCCGTCCCGAGACCATATCGGCAGCACGCCAAACTCCGAGAGCTTTCGAGGCGCACCGCCGTCGGGAGGAATGACCGAAATGGCGCCATCGCCTGCGTCGCTGGTATACGCGGGTGAGACGTTGGCGAGCAAGAAGCTCACTCAGCTTCTCGCCCTCGATGAGCTCCATCGCGATGAAGTGAACGGCATCGACTTCGTCGATCTCGTGAATAGTGGCGATGTGGGGATGGTGGATCGCAGCGGCCGCTTTCGCCAGAAGCGCGCCCTGCGCGATGCGTCCGACATCAGCTCGGGCGGCAAGACCTTGAGCGCCACTTCCCTGTCGAGTTTGTTGTCCAGCACCCGGTAGACGACACCCATGCCGCCCCGGCCGAGCTCTTCCTTGATTTCGTAATGGGAGAGGATACGGCGTAACATTTGAGCTGAATGTAATGCTCCGGAACGAAGAAAGCCAACGTTGGCTCTCGAGGAGTTTCGCTACTCGACGAGACGGTTATAGCGGCGCAAGATCTCTCGCAGCCGTTCATGCGGAAGCGCATGGACGGTATAACCCTCCCTTCCCGTCATCGTCTCCGCCGCCACGAGCGCGTTCACGACAGCCTCTTCCGTGGCTTCGACCGTCGCGCCGAAAAGGGGCGTGAGCTCGGAGTTTCCGAGCATCTTGAGATCGTAGAGACCACCTTCCTCGGTGCCAATGTCTTTGTGGGCGGTCGAAAAGGCTAGGAAGATATCGCCCGAACCGTTAGTCGCAATGCTGCCATTGCGGCCGAGCCCGAGGCTCGCGCGCTTCGCGATGCGTTTGAGCTGGTGCGGGAGGACGGGAGCGTCCGTGGCGATAACAATAATAATAGAGCCATCGCCATCGAGTCGGTCGCCTGGTGAGCGCCTTTCCGGCATCAAGTCAGTGATCTCCCGCCCTACCGGAACACCGGCGATCCGGAGCTGGGAGCGCACGCCATAGTTCGCTTGGACCAGCACGCCCACGGTGAAATCGCCGTGCTCCGTTTTCACGAGCCGGGAAGAGGTTCCGATCCCCGCTTTGAACTGATAGGCCCGCATCCCGGTGCCACCGCCCACCGAGCCTTCTTCGACTGGCCCCGCGGACGCGGTCTCGATCGCCTGGAAGACGTGCTCGGGCTTCACGTGAAAACCGTTGATGTCGTTGAGCCCGCCATCCCACGTCTCCGCGACCACCGGAAGGCTCCAGTTCAGGCCCTCGACATTGCGGACCGACCATTCGATGACAGCCTGATGTACGGTGCCCACGCTATGCGTGTTCGTGATGGCGACGGGCCCTTCGAGGATGCCCGACTCTTCGATCCACGTTGTCCCCGTCATCTCGCCATCGGCGTTCAGCGTGAACCACGCGGCAAAGACTTGATTCTTGTTCCCTTTTCCTTGGGGGAGCACCACGGTCACGCCAGTGCGGACCGCTTCGCCGGAGATGAGAGTCGTGTGCCCGACCTGAACGCCGCCGACATCGGTGATCGCGTTCAAAGGCCCCGGCGTTCCGTCGAAAGGCACACCGAGATCACGCGCCCGCGGTTTCGCGTCCGCCTGGACCGCGAGTAACGCGAGAAGCATCGTCATCGCTGTCATGATTTTCGAGAGGTTACCACGAGGAGGTGACATAAAAAGGCGTGCCTTCGAGATATCTGATTCTGAGAGAGAGATTCACGAACGCGTAGATATGCACCTCTAGGAACGGCGCGCGCTGTTGGGTGGGCATTCCGGAGGTGTGGGACGCAATGTCGACCTCGACCCGAAATCCGTCGAGGTCCCCCTGTATGCGGCCCGGCTTGCCCGTGATCGGCTGCAACGACAGGCCGAGCTCGGTCGCCACAGACTCCCACATGCGCGCGCCGCACGGCTACTTCCAGACATACCACATCGATACTCACCACGCGCGGCTCGACTCTTTAGCGGGAACCGCAAGCGGTATCCCAACCGAAGCCGAGACCATCGAGAGCTATTGCCGGCACACCGGACGCAGCGAGATAGCGGACTGGCCGTACTACATGGCGTTTTCGATGTTCCGGCTCGCCGGGATCGCCCAAGGTGTCTACAAGCGCGGCTTGGACGGCAATGCGAGCTCGCCGCGCGCGCTCGAGATGGGAAAGAAGGTCGAAGCGCTCAGCAATACCGCGTGGGCGCTCATCGAATAGCGAACGGTAAAAATGCTAACATCCTGCGCGAGCGGAGGAGGATGTCCTTGCGTTCTCGAGTTTGGTTTCTACGCCTCCCGGCTGGAACCATCCGACCGATCTCTTATACGCACAGTTCGCAGGCCTTGCTGGGCCGCGCGCTGTCGGATAGGCTGGCAACGCGATGATCGAGGTCGTGGAAGCAACTTCAGCCGACAATCTTGCCGACCTGCGTCGAGGCTACCTGGCCTCACTCACCGCTCCCCTCGATGGTATGTGGGAAGCGTTCGCCGCTATGAGTCGCCAGCTGGAAATCCGGTCCGCGGGGGAGCGGGCGGGCTACGTCTCTCTCAATGACGCGGGCCAGCTCCTTCAGTTCCACGTCGCGGCGCCTTTCGAGAGCGCCGCAGCGAAGCTCTTCGCGACGGTCGTCGCGCGTGACGAGGTGAAGGGCGCAATGGTCAGCACCGCCGATCCTCTCTTCCTGGGGCTTTGCCTCGACGTCCAGAAGGCGCTAAGAGTGCACACCTTCCTGTACCGGGACCATCATCGCGGCAAGGTGGCACTCGAGGGGGGCGCGGAGGCGTCCTTCGACGTCGTCGAGTCCAGCGAGCTCGAGGCGATCGCCGAGCTTCAGCGCGACAGCCTCGACCAGGACCCGGGCGACTGGCTCGTCGGTTATCTCGAGCGCCTGATCGGGCGGCGCGAGCTCTATGCCCTGCGCCTCGAGGGGGAGATCTTGGGGACCGGTGAGGCGCGGGTGAGCGAGACCCAGCCGCCTTTCGTCGACCTGGGAGTCATCACAGTGCGTCGTCACCGAGGGCAGGGAGTTGCGCCACACGTCCTGGGGCGGCTCAAGCAGCGCTGCTACGAGCGTGAGCTCGTGCCGATCTGCTCGACCACGGTGGAGAACGCCTGGGCGAGGCGGGCGATCGCGAAGGCCGGCTTCGTCAGTGGGCACCGGATCCTGGAGGTCGGGTTCTGACTTTGGCCGTAGGGTCAATAGACTCGAACGCGCTCCCGCATAGCGGTTTTGGCAGGCGAGTTCTTGGCGGTCGGGTCGCTTGAAACAAAGGTCCGCTGTCCAGTAGGTGCTCCCAGTTCTCGAGAGGAGACGCGATGGACTGGAAGACTATGCTGGCCTACATCACAGGATCGGATGACCAAGGAGTTGCTCTCGCGGAATGAGCAACTTGTGGCCGATACTACTACCGGGAAGCCGCATGAGTTTCTTGACCTGACGAGCTTTCGAAGCGATAGAACAGAAGCTGTATAGGCATTAACTGTGAAGCATTGCCTCGCTTCTGTGTATAAAGCCTGTACGTCATCAGGCAGCGAGGCAACATCATTGGAAGGCAGAGGACTGGGCACTTGTTTGCCGTCATGGAAGAAAGTAGGTCCACCACAAAGGGGACAGATTCTGATGTCCGCTGCTGGTGGTTTATTCTGCTCTTCGGTTTGCCCTCCGCTATTCGATGCCACTTTGTTGCTGCAAAAGCCACACCGGAAGGAGTAAAGCCTTAGTGTCGAGTATTGTCTCCAAGGCGGAAGGATGGTAGGGATAAACATGGACGCCAATTTATCAGCTACGCTTCTTGCTGGGAAATCATCACTGGATGTCGTGTCCGCTCCGTCTCCAATTCGGAGTCTATCGATCTTAGCGCTCGCGGAACAGGAGGTGCCTATAAAAGAGGTAATACCAAATATTGGTGGATTCGCGACAGCATCAATGGGCGGGAATACCACGAGTCAACAAGGTCGACCAAATATGACGTTGCTGTAAGCACGCTCCGGCGGCGGCAAGTCCAGCGCGAGAGTTTACCGCCTGAGATGTTTCCTTACCCAGACTTTGAAGAAATGGTGAGGGCATATGCTATTAGATCGGCCAAAAGATGGCTCCCTGCAATGAAGTCAAAAATAAAGAAACTTGCGAGATTCTTTGGACGTGACGATCCAAGCCGGATCACGCTGGTAGAAATTCGGGCGTATAGGAATCGTCGGCGCAAGCAAGGAGCCGCAATCACAACCATCAATTCGGAGGTCTCGACGTTGTCAGGACTACTCCGTGCGGCTGAAATCGAGGGCTTAATCGCACGAAGACCAGTGCTTCCCAAACCGATTCCGAAGACGGGTGCAAGAAGAAAAAGAAAAAAGAGCAACAGTATCGCTACGCTTTGAGCGAGTTTCAACCTAAACTGCTACCTCGCGCCCAAGCGGTGCCGCCTGGCCCGGTAGCCCCGTGTCTTTCGAGGCAATCCTCGCCGGTCCCGTTCCGCATCACGCGCCGCGATGATGTCGCGGCAAGAGCTTCCAGGCGTTCCACCTCAGGATGCCATCAAGTCGACGCGTCACACCCTGCTTGCCCACTACCCGACACTGTCGTAACATCGTCGCGCTGACATGTCACTCTCACCCGGCACGAAACTCGACCACTACGAGATCCTCGAGCCCATTGGCAAAGGCGGGATGGGAGACGTTTATCGGGCACGCGACGGAAAGCTCGGCCGGGATGTGGCGATCAAGGTCCTGCCCGACGAGTTCGCCAAAGATGAACAACGCCTGAGACGATTTCAGCGGGAGGCAAAAGTTCTCGCGTCTCTCAATCATCCGAACATAGCCGCGATCTACGGCTTGGAGCAGTCGGACGACACGCACTACCTCGTCCTCGAGCTCGTTCCTGGAGAGACTCTGGCAGCGCGGATTGCACGAGGTCCGATTCCCGTAACCGAGGCTCTGCAAATCGCCATCAAGGTCGCCGAGGCCGTCGAGGAAGCGCACGAGCGAGGGATCGTTCATCGCGATCTCAAGCCGGCCAACATCATGCTCACCCCGGATGGCAAGGTGAAGGTCCTCGACTTTGGTTTGGCGAAAGCGTTCGTAGAAGAGACCCCGGGTGCCGACGACTCGATGTCACCGACACTCACGCGCGACGCGACCCGTATGGGGATGATTCTCGGGACCGCGGCCTACATGAGCCCGGAGCAAGCGAAGGGTAAGGAGGTCGACAAGAGGACGGACATCTGGGCCTTCGGTACCGTGTTGTTCGAGATGCTTTCCGGCCGGCGCGCGTTCGCAGGCGAGGACGTGTCGGAGACGCTCGCGTTCGTGTTGACCAAAGAGCTGGCTTGGCAGTTGCTCCCTGCCACAACGCCGGCCGCGGTCACGCAACTATTGCGGCGCTCGGTCGAGCGGGATCAGAAGCGCCGCCTCCGCGACATTGGCGAAGCTCGGGTCGCGATCGAGGATGCATTGGCCCAGCCGTCAGACGTGGTCGAGATGCAGCAGGCAGCGCCGGGCTCTCCGGCGCACAGGATCCTCCCATGGGCAGTGACCACCCTCAGCCTGGTCGCCGTCATCGGATTTTGGACGACGCGTGAGCCCATGCAAGAAATCAACGGTATGCCCCACACGGCAGCTCGGTTCTCAATCGAGCTCCCCTCGGAACAGCGTGTGGCGCTGGACATGGACGAGCCGCTGCTAGAGATATCCAGAGACGGCAAGACGCTCGCCTGGATAGGCGGCGCGGTGAAGCCTCAACGCCGTATCTACATGAGGGCCATCGATGAGCTCGAAGTGCGGCCGATACCGGGAACCGAAGGTGTGGAGAACGCCTTGCTTGTGTTCTCACCCGATGGTCGCGAGGTGGCGTTCAAGCGAAACAACAGCTTGTGGAAGATCCCTATAGAGGGTGGGGTCGCTTCAGAGATCTTTCGGGAGAGCGGGGCTTTCATCTGGACGGCCGAATGGGCGCAAAGTGGATCGATAATCTTGGGTCTCGCATATTCCGGACTCTTCCGAGTATCCGATAGCGGAGGCCCAGCCGAACCTTTGACGACTCTGGACGTGGAGAGCGGTGACTTCAACCACGGCCGTGGGCAGATGCTTCCCGGAGAACGGGGGCTTCTCTTCAATGTTGGGACAGGCAACCTCTGGAATTCTCACATAGAGGTGCTCGCTCTCGACACCGGTGAGCGCCGCGTACTGATCGAAGACGCCGACGTGGCCAGATATGTGCCAAGTGGTCACATTGTCTTCGTGCGGGACGGGACCGTCTTTGGCGTGGCGTTCGATCTCGAGCGTCTCGAGGTCGTCGGGCCTGAGACGCCTCTCATCGCTAACGTTCAGATGGACATTGTCGCGGCTATTGCCGGCGCGTTCGCCATTTCCGATAACGGCACGCTCGTCTACGTCCCCGAAGGACAAGGCTTCGGCGAAAGGCGATTGGCGTGGGTGGATCGCGACGGCGGAACCCAGTCGCTCGAACTGCCGGCTGGAGATTACCAGTGGCCGAGGCTGTCCCCAGATGGAACGCAGATAGCCATGGTCCGCAACCAAGGGCGCGTGCATCATGTCTACCTCTATGACCTCGACCGCGATGTGCTCACTCGGTTTACTTCCGAAGGGACCTGGAACTGGGCTCCCGTTTGGAGCCCGGACGCCTCGCGTATCGCTTTTCAATCGAACCGTGCGGGCCAATGGAACGTTTTTACACAAGCTGTGACGGGCGATTCGTCTACGCTGCCGCTTCATCGAAGCCCCAACATTCAATTTCCGTTGTCGTGGACGCTGGACGGAAATCTACTCGCCTTCACGGAGCATGCGAACCGCGCCGCGGATGGCCGCGGCAATTTCAAGGTGTGGCTCCTACCCATGGACGACGAAACCCCGGAGCCCTTCGAGGTTACCCCGGGTGAACTGTTCGCGCCAGACGCAAGTTTCCATCCGAAAGGCGGCTGGCTCGCCTACGCATCGCGCGAGGATGGCCAGTGGGAGATCTACATCCAGGAAATCGTTCTCGACCAAACGGGGTCCGGGCTAAAGAGAAAAATATCGCCCGACGGTGGAATCGAACCTGTATGGGCCCGCGATGGACGGGAGCTCTTCTATCGAAGCGTGGACGGGACAGAGCTTCTGTCCGCCTCCATCCGCACCGAGCCCGAACTCGAGATAGGAACCGTGTCTGTTGTTCTCGATGGGCTTCGGTTACCGGCACCGGGTTGGCAGAGCACCCGCGGCGCTTATGACGTCTCACCTGACGGCAAGAGATTTCTGATCGTCCAGGAGGACGAGTTTCCCGAAACCATGGAGCTCGTCGTGATCCTCAACTGGGACGAAGAGTTAAAAAGGCTCGTCCCTAGGGACAACTGACCACACCACTATCGAAGCTTTCGAATCAGGGCGGCGATCAAAGGAGCTGGCTGTCCGCGAAGAAAACTCTCGAGGCCGCGAACAAGACTTTTCTGGAGACGGGTGACGGCTGCGTAAACGTCGCCCGCTCCCTGCGTTAAAGAGAAATCACATGCCGACTCACGCAATGGTGTCCCGACGAGATTCGTGAGCAGCCCTTCCGCGTTCATTCCGCCGTCGACTTCCGTTCCGAGGGCCATGAGTGTCGCTAGGTCCAGCTCGCTTTCTTGATCGAACAACCAAAAAAGATCATAGAGGTCCTTTTCGCTCCCCCGGCTGACCAGCGTCGCCGCTTTCATCTTTAAGAGCGTCTTCAAATCCGCCACGAACACACCGTCGTCGGCCATAGCACCCGAGCCGATCTCGAACAGATTCGCGTCCAATACGACTTGGGCGGTGAAGTCATGACCGTCTAGATGGCAAGTCGCATGATAAAAGTGAGCCGTCGTTCGTTCGTCGCCCAAAGTGGCTCCGATATCCCGCAGTGATTTCACAGCAAGCACCGCGGCCTTTTGAGACAGGTCGTCTTCGGTGAACAAATCAAGGTCGTCCGAGCGACGGTGCGCTGCGTAGTAGCCGGCCAGGGCCGTTCCGCCCACCAACATACAGCCGGATAGTCCGCTCGAGAATACGTGGGTGAGGGCACGGTGCAGCGGGGTCGGTAAGACGTCCGCGGCTAGGCGGCTTTCTGGCTTTTGTTCCAGGCCCATAGAGTCTCCAGCTCTCGCCGCCTCGCGGGATGAATGTGTTTCTTGTAGCTCGGGAAATTCTTCCAGACCGATTTGCCGAGCGACTTTTCGGCTGCGAATAGGCCATAGACTTCGACGAAGCGGCCGATCGCCCTGGGATCGGAAGCGTTCAACGCGATCGCAAAGTCATCGAGGTCTGGGTACAGGCGATCCCAGATTAACGCAGCCCGCAGTCGTGCGAGCACGGCAGGCTGGAAGCACGGAAGCGGCTCGACCAACACTTCTACCGAAACACCGAGCACCTTGCTGAGGCGCAGCAAGTGCCGGCTCTGAAGGTTGGCATCTTGGTGTTGAAACCACAAGGAAACCGCCTGCCGGCTAACGCCAACGCGACGCGCGAGCTCCGAGTGGGACATGTCTCTGGCCTTGAGAAACGCTTCCAGAGTCCGGGCGTGCAATAGGGCATGCTAGCAGTGGTTTGCCTATTTGTCCAGTATACTTGACAAACATGAGAACCTAAAGCCTTGAGCTCAGCTCAATAAGGATGACTCAGGAGACCCAGGCGACGCATCGAGCTTCGAATGCGTTGACCAGCTGTGAGTTACACTGCGTTCGGACAAGGAGGTCGTCATGCAGAAGCTCTTGCCCTTGTTGCTTGCACTCTTGGTGACAACGGCCTGTGGGAGTGCGTGCAAAGAAACTGCGAGTCAGCGCCGAGGCGTGGTCCCGTCCACCGAGGCCGACGAAGAGGCCATCAGAGAGCTGCTTCGCAAGAACGACGAGGCCATGACTTCTGGCGATCCTGACGGCGTCGCGGCGCTCTACACAGACGACGCAGTGGAAATGGGACAAAACCGCCCCGCCATCTTCGGGAAGAGCGCTATCCATGCGCTCGAAGAAAGATTCCTGAGCGCCAACCATGCCGAGGTTCGGACCACCGTCGATAAGATCCAAGTCTCCGGCGACTTGGCCGTGGTGCGAGCCGGGTTCACGGTCTCGCCACGCCGAAGAGCGGTGGCGACACAACCACCCTCGTCGCCAAGAGCCTGAGGGTCTGTCATCGGCAGCCAGATGGGTCGTGGAAAATCGGCACCCTGATGTGGAGCTCCGACGCGCCTCTCGGTTCCAGAGATGCTCACGGGCCGCAAAGCGTTTACGGGTAAGAGCCAGGCGAGTCTCATCGGGGCCATCATGAACGCGGAGCCCGCGGCACCGTCGACGCTTTTTCCCATGAGGCCCAAGGCTCTCGATCATGTCGTGCAAACGTGCTTGGCCAAGGATCCGGATGAGCGTTGGAGCACGGCCGGAGACGTCGGACGCGAGCTATCGTGGATCCGCGAAAGTCACGAGGAGCGCGCTTCCGTCGAGGTCACGTCGCCACGACGTTCGCGCGAGCGGATTTTGTGGGCAGGAGCACTCCTTGTTGTGGGCCTCACCGCTGGCCTCGCACTCTTCAAAGCGAGCTCGCCGCAGCTACCGGAGCCCGTGACGCGCCTCGTCATCGATCTGCCTCCGGAGCACCGACTGGTGGACAGCTTTCACCCCATCGCGTTCGCGCCCGACGGCGCCTCGCTCGTCTATGCGGCCACGGCAGCCGGAGCTGCCGATTCGCAACTGTTCCTTCATCGCCTGGACCGTTTCGAGGCAGAGGCGATTCCCGACACCGTCGGTGCGCGCGATCCCTTTTTCTCGCCGGATGGCCAGTGGGTTGGCTTTCTCGCGGGGAGCGCACTGTAGCGAATCTCCCTCGACACGGGAGCTGTTGCAACCATCCACGAGGGCATCGAGACGTTTCGCGGCGCGAGTTGGGCGATCGACGACTCGATCGTTTTTTCGGATCTCGGCAAAGGGCTGTTGCGCGTCCCGGCTACCGGGGGGGAGCCGGAGTCGCTAGCGGCTCGGGACGACCGGGGCCTTCATCGTTTTCCACACGTGCTGCCCGATGGGAAAGCGGTGCTCTTCACGGTTGGTGTGGGTGAAACGGCGAGAGTGGCGTTGCTCTCGCTCGATACAGGAGACTGGCACACGTTGGGCGAGGAGGGCATCGGAGCGCAGTTCGTGAACGCCGGCCAGATCGCCTACGGTAGAGGGGAAACCCTCCAACTCGTCGCGTTCGACCGCCAACGTCTTTTGTCGGGCGGCGATTCCCGACCCGTCCTTCGCGATGTCTACACCGACCTGAGCTTCAACCTTCCCTACTTCACGACGTCACGAGGCGGCTCGCTCGCCTATGTATCCGGGGAATCCCAGACACAATTGATGTGGGTCGACCGAGCCGGAGAAGCTGAGCCGTTCGACGAGATCCTGACCGATGTCTTCTGGCCACGGCTTTCGCCGGACGGCAAACGACTGGCGATCACCTTTGGAGCTCGCAGCGGCGGCGTCGAGATCTGGGTTCTGGATCTCGAACGCGGCACGCGCCGATCATTGATTTCCGGTGGCCTCAGCTAGACTCCGGAGGGGCGGTCGCACGCAACTACGACATATCCCCCGACGGCAAGCGATTCCTGATGATCAAGGAAAGCGGGACCGCCTCGACCGAGTTCATCCTCGTACAAAACTGGTTCGAGGAACTGAAGTCCCGCGTCCCGACGGACAACTGACAGACAGCGCTACCGAGATTTCCGTCGCTCAGCAATTTTTTGCTGGATGAACGCCGGCCCGTAAACGCGCTCCGCCTCCAAAAGATTATGGGCGGGACAAAGGAGCCTCATTATGGACTCATCGTTGCTCCGAAAGATGCCAAAAGGTCGCTTATGGTCGAGGTGCAGCCCCACCCGCGCCGTACATCTCCTCCCATCTGGCCCCCGATAGGTACATTCGTAGGAATCCCGCTCGTGAACGCGCTCGGAGACCTCGGACGCAACGTATCGAGACTCAGCTGGTTTATCCTTTTTTGAAATCTCGTTTGAACGAGATTTCGCCGTAGTGCTCCCCTGCCTCTTTCTTCGCCGCTCGAGCTTCTTCTTCGGGTCTTTCTTCTCGAGCGCGATGTCGAGCGCCGCTTCCAAAACCTCTGCCATGTGCTTCTGAGCGTTCTCGACGCCTGTTACTTCGGCGAGTCGTTCCAATTTGTCCTTGAAGCCCTTGTCGGCCGAAAAACGAAAGTTGAACACTTCTTCGCGCGCGGGTTGCAGAATGGTGGGCGAGCTCTTCGGGGTCTCGACGATCGGAGGTGATGGCGCTGGCTTATCTCGAGGCGACGGCTCGGGCACCGCAGCCGTGAGTTCCCCGGAGGAGGGGCGCTTGCGGATAGACGGCTCGAAGACCGGCTTCGATTTCAACACAACCAAGTACTCCTCCGTCTGCCTGCGGGTCATCCCAGCGCAATCGGAGAGGAGATCGTTGACATTGTCCTCCGTGAGGTGGGGCGCGAGAAGAGCTGCAACAGTGAGACTGATAGAACTCTCGGCAAGAGCGACCAGTAACTGAGGGAAGCGGCGCGACACGTTGGCCACATGGATGCGTGCCGGCACGGCGCCTTCGCTTAGGTTCAGGGACGAAATGCAGTAGTCGAACTGGCTCTTGTACCCAAGCTTGAGCGCGGTCTTCCGGCTCGCCATCTCGGCAAGATGCGCGATGAGCTTGGCGATCGCCGTATTCTCCGAGACCACTAGCTTTTCCGCCGAGCGAAGGAGCTCGTCTCCAGAAAGTTGTTCGAGTTTTGTGAAGTAGCTCGTGAACTGTTCGATCCTCTTCTCACCTCAGTAATTAAGTATACTCCACTGTTTTTTCGCGCCCGCACATCGCGTGAGAACATCGAACAGCGCTCGGCCCGACGCAAAAGTCAAAATCCTCCCCACGAACGCAGCGGCGACCCGTACAGCGTCCGGCAACCGTGTTCTTGGACAGAGCGGCAACGCGAAGAATCTCATCGCGCAAAACCTGTCAAGTTTTTTTGAGACCCTGGGTCAAATTTGTGAAAGACGACCTGCTTGCCCACCACCCACGGCTGTCGTAACATCGGATTGCCTCGTAGCTTCGCGAGCCTGCTTCACGGCAACCAAGCGTCATGCCCACATCACACACTGTCGAACACCCCGCAGAGCTCATGTCCTTTCTCTTCGCCTGCCACCCCGACGTGAAGAGGACAAAAGTGCGCCAGTGGCTCAAGCACGGGTCGGTTCAAGTCAACGGACAGGCGGTAACACGCTCCAAGCACCCTCTACAGACCGGGGACGTCGTCTCGATTCGCGCCAAGAAAGACGTGCAGGCAGAAGGACTGTTGCCACCGGGAATGCATGTATTGTTCGAAGACGAATCGCTCATCGTCATCGAGAAACCCGAGCGTTTGCTGAGCGTGGCCAGTGCGACAGAGAAGGACGAGACAGCCTATGCTTTTCTGACGGACTACGTCCGCGCCGGTAATCATCGGAGCCGGCGGCGGGTGTGGATCGTTCACCGGTTGGACCGCGAGTCGTCGGGGCTGATGGTCTTTGCGAAGACGCAGGCCATCAAGCGCGTGCTGCAAGCACACTGGTCCAAGACCGCGAAACGCTATCTGGCAGTCGTGGAAGGAGCGCCACCGGCTGACCAAGGCGTGCTGGAGTCACACCTGGATGAGAGCAACTCGTTCAAGGTAAGAAGCTCCCCGCGCAGCGAGCGGACACGCCATGCGGTGACTCGTTACCGAGTCAGGAAACGGCGGGCCACCCGGACGTTGCTCGAGCTGACGCTGGAGACCGGTCGGCGCAACCAGATCCGAGTGCATCTGGCCGACGCGAGATGTCCAATCGTCGGCGATCGCAAGTATAGCGCCCGCACGAATCCCGCCCGGCGCCTGGGACTGCACGCGAGCTCCCTGCAATTCAAGCATCCGTCGTCTGGAGAGCTTCTGAGGTTCGACTCACCTCTGCCGCCGGAGCTGGCGCGTCTGCTGTGAGAGTCCCCTATTTGCCCACGACCCACCATTGTCGTAGCATTATCGCCCCGAAATGTCACTCCCAACCGGCACCAAACTCGCGACAGGTAGCCATTTCTATCCGTGAGGGCCAGCCGTCTGGTTCAGATTGAGCATGATTTTGGTCTCGAGGTAGGCATTTAGAATTCATCCGGACGGATCGCAAGAGACAAAAGGATCGCCGCGGTGCCTGTACGTGGGCA
>SMYC01000221.1 GCA_004356105.1 Acidobacteriota bacterium
AGCGGCTATATGATGTTAAGGGTTTGGGTGGAAGCCCGTCCCGGAAAAGCAGGCGAAGTACCCCCGGATGATATGGGCATGTTTGTAGCCGTCAATAAGCTAGATCGAGATGGAAATTCTGTTCCCTTCTACGGAACAGTTGGACTCAAGAAGGATATGGTGACACGGGGATGGTGCAGAGCTTCGAGACGTGAGCTTGACCCTGCCGAATCAACCGAGTGGCATCCGGTTCAAAAAGGGGCTTCGGAACAGAAGCTGAAAGCAGGTGAAATCGTGCCTGTCGATATCGAGCTGTATCCCAGTAGCACTTTCTTTTCGGCTGGTGAAACCCTGCAACTGATCATAGCTGCCGACGAGATTATTTCTTCTCCGCCCTATAGGAAAGACGCATCGTTCAATCGTGGCAAGCACGTGCTTCATTTCGGTGGAACGTATGATTCATATCTGCTGGTTCCCACCATACCAGCGAAGTAAGCAAAACCGAAGGAGAGTTAGCGATGTCCAGCAAGCTTGGGTTGATTAGGACCGGGTGCTTCGCGTTTTCCGGCGTTCTCTTCTTGTCCGTTGTTCTCATCGCTCAGGACAAGGAGAAGTTCGCCCAGGCGCAGCAGCAGAACAAAGAAGCACTCAAGCAGTACACGTGGAAGAGCCGCACCGAGCTCAAGATGAAGGGCGAGTCCAAGAATGTCACGCTCGAACAAATGCGTTACGACCTCGACGGGAAGCTACAGAAGACCCCGCTCACGGGCGGTGCGGAGCAGCAGGCTGAAGAGACAGGCGGCCGCCGGCGGGGTCGACGCAGAGGCAGCCTCAAAGGGAAGATCGTCGAGAAAAAGAAGGCGGAGTTCGCCCAGATGATGAAGGAGCTCGGACAGCTCGTGGCCTCTTACGCTCACGTTCCGCCCGAAAAAATGCAAGCTTTCCTGAAGGGCGCCATGGTAACGCCGGGCGAAGGGGACAACGCGGGTACGTTACGTATTCAGGGTGGAGACGTGCTGCAGGAGGGCGACGCGATGACGATCTGGATCAACCCCCAGACATCCATGATGCACCGCGTCGAGATCCTGACGTACTACGAGGAGAACGCTGTGAAATCGTTATCCGAATTCCGCAGTGTGTCGGGTGGACCCACTTATCAAGCTCGCACCACTCTCCTTTACCCCGAAAAGGAGATCGAGCTCATCGTGGAGAACTATGACTATGCGCACGTTGGATCGTAGACTGATGCACACCGTTCCCTGACGCTCGTCCTCACCGCGTCCGTAGCGTGGTCGGGTCAAGACGAGCCACTCATGGACCCCCCCCCGCGCCCACGAGACCCTGCGGGAGATGTCCAGCTGTCCAGCCCCCTTGCCAGAACATCGAGCTTCGCCTTCAGGGCCGAGCAAACCTTCGACGAGATTCTGGAATCGGGCCTCAAGGTCCAGTTCTCGAACTACGGAACGGCGGCCGTCGTTCGGCCGAACCGCGCCGCGGCCCACGTAGACGGTGACCTGTCCTCGCGAACCTTTTGGTACGACGGTCGTACCATGGCGATCGTGGACGAGCGTCATCTGAGCTATGTCCAAGTCGCTACGCGCGGCCCGATGGCACCGTCAGCGGCACAACGCGCCGCGGCCACCGAGGTGCAGTCGACCCAGACAACCCAGGGTGATCGTCGCACCACTCAGACGACCGCGACGGGCCGACGCGGCGAGACCGTTACTGGCACCCGCGAGGTGACGCGCGAGGACGACAAGATCAAGGTCGAAAGCCAGGCTCAGGCGAGCACCGGGGCCAGCCGCGAGGTATCCAAAGAAATCGAGCTCGACGAGGGCCGCATAGAGAGCGTGGAGAGAGCGTGGAGAGAGAGTGGTGCTTGCGTCGTTTTACTGTTGGTGATGTGACGCTAAGGCTTTATGGGGTAATAAATTGCAGCCAAATTAACGCTCGTCACGCTAGGTACGCCTCAAAATGGGCATAAGCGCCTTTTTGCAAGAGGATGCGTACATATCACCAACAGTAAACGGCGCAAGCACCGCCTCGAGACGTTCCAGATCACGGAGCAAACAAAGTTTTGGGACCCGAAGCTTGCCCGATTTTTTTCCCGGGTTCGCCCCTGTATTACAAAGCTGCAGGATCTTGTTATTTCGGCAAGAAGTTATAGAATTACTCCACTGTATTTGCGTTGACCGCGCAAATCTTTGTAGTTTTTGGAGTGGTCGGTGAACGTAAGGCAACCCTCCATCGGGTGTGCCGGTTCTGGTAATTCAAAGAAACTCACCGGCTTAGGTATGTAGTCGGCGCCCCTCCGGCGATAGGGCGCTCGACGGTTCAGGCCAAGAGAAGCAAAGGGCCCGGTGCGTTTTCTGATCAATTGGCCGGACAAGCGTAGGGGTGTATCTTTTCACAACACCCTTGTGTGCTATCGGCAGTGACCAGGCCCCACGAAGTCGATTTCACGAGTTTTCGCTCTTTGATTTCTCTGTGTCTCTGTGCCTCTGTGGCCACCCCTTTGGTTGCGGCCGTAGGCCGCGCTGTGTAAATAGGTTCGGCTCAGGACCAGAGTCTTCGATCGCGACCGACCCTGATTCGATCTAACATTCTCCAAGTATCTCGGTGGCCAGGCGCAAAACGACACCGTCGGATTCGAGCCAAGGACACCCAGCCGGTGGAGCTCGAGGGTGGCGGCGGGCGCCAGGGTCGCCAGGATGAAGCTAGCGAACGCTAGCGATCTCATTCCGAACTTACCTACGCCTGCTTTCGCGGATCCTCGACCACCATGTAGATCGTGTCGCCATCGCTCGCGAACGCGCGATAGTACATACCGTCGTGGACGAAGTACTTCTTCCCACTTACGGTTTTCTCCTCCGCCTCTTCCGGAAGGTATGGCACGGTAGCTCCTACCGGCGCAGCGACGACTTCGTAGTTCTGCTCTTCGCCCCCCTCCTTCATCGGAATCTTGGAGGGGTCCTCGGCTTCCTTTGGCGAAGCAGCTGTTTTTGGGTTGGGATCGGGCGGCGGAGGCTGTTCCGCCGGCTTCGTGGTCGGGACGTAGTAGGCTCCGTTGACGTAAACATACTCGGTGGTTCCGACATAGACCACTGTTGAATAGGTCGGTATCGAGTAAACGACGGCGCCGGGTGGTGGTGCAACCACGACATAGCCACTGCCGGATGACATGTAGTACACCCCTCCAGAATAGTAGTACGTGGTTCCGGTCACGACTACGATCGTCGACTGCTTGGGCCTAGTCGCCGCATAGACGCCTAACTTGAATAGACCGGTTATGGTTCGCCACTTCCTGTAGTCACTCCGTGCATCGTGCCAACCGTGGTAGCTACCGTGCCGATACCCGGCGCGAGCGCCACTGCGATAGCCAGTGCGCGCGGCGGACCGGGTTGCCGGTGCGGCAGCCGGGCGCCGGCCTGTGCCCCGGGTCGCTGTTCTTGTGGTGGTGGTCCGGGTGTTGCCCTCCGGCCCAGTTTTGCTGGAATGACGAACGCTCCCACGATTCCTCTGCGCGGCTTCTAACTTCGGAACCTGGAACAACGTGCCCCCAACCATCAGGGCAGCGTTCACAAACACCAAGGGTCGGCAAACTCTCAAGGTTATTTGTCTCTCGTTCATGGGTTATCCTCCTCGCTAGGCGGGGTGCGTTCTTGAGGTGGCAGGAATTCGATCTCGTCCGATCCTGCGGGTGGGCGAAACGTGAAGTAGTGATCCGAGAGCCGAGGTTGGAAGTTCCAATCCGACACCTCGGCGATGTATTGCGGCGAGCCCGGCTCGTCGATGTATGTGATTACCAGTTTCCTTGGCACGGGTCGCGGCCCATCTTCGATCCAAATCTGCCAGTCGATCCCCTCCTGCGTAAAAGCAAGGTGATGACATCGCGTCCCGTTTACGGCGTGTTTGCCGACTACGAAACCGGTTTCGACATTTTCGATCAGCGTGCGATATGGATCGGCGTAGACGAGATCCGCTAGCGGAACGGAAGAACCGTACAACTCGAAGAAATGATCGAGCGCGCCGTCAATCTCCGGCGGGGCTTCGGTCACCGCGTACAAGTTTTTGGCGGCGTTGAAGAGCGTCACCGTCTTACCGTCGAAGACGACTCGGGTCTGACGTTGATCACCGTTGAACTCGGCGTTGAATCGGTTGGGGCGGCGGACCGATATCTGCGCGACACCACCGAATAAGATCATCTGCTCTCCCACAATCTCGTCGTAGGCGACGTCGGCCCGAAAGCTGAACTCTTCGGCCGTTTTCAAGTACTCGCCCATCTCGCGCAGAATGCGATCCGCCTGCGCGTCGATACTCGACTCGCCACCTCGTTGGACCGCTCCGAGCGGCGCTAGAGGAAGGACGGCGACTAAAAAGACCAGGCTGGATGTCGTGAACGTTTTGTTTTTCATAAGGAAGCTCCTTACGACGCGAACGGACTCTTGATGACGGGCATTACCGGAAATTCCAAACCTCTCCGAAGGTCTCGGGGCGAATGATGGGTATCATACCCCAGGCGGACAGACTTTCGTCACGCCAACTCAGAACGATGCGGCCGCCCACAACAACCTCGGGGGCACGCTCCACAGCAACGGGCAGCTCGAACTCCGCGGCCGCCAAACGCAACTTGGACGCTGTGCCTCATCAAAATCCGTCCGCATGTGAAATCAGGGACTTACGCACCGTTCCCCCCGGTTGAGATTGCGGAGGAAGAACGCCAAACTGTCCGCTATGCTCCGTGTTCTCATCTTCCTCGTCTCTCTCGGCACCCGTGCGATCCGGACGATGTGTCGGCGCCGAGCCGATCTTCTCATGGAAAACATTGCCTTACGGGAGCAAGTTACGGCGCTCAAGAATGAGCGCCCAGGCCACCGCTCGAGGACACGGCCCGAGCATTCTGGGTTGCGCTTCGAGCCCCGTGGCCCGGGTGGGCGAGCGCTTACTCGTCATCAACGCCGGCACGGTCGCGCGGTAGAATTCATATCGATTCCAACGATACTGGGCGAAGGTCTCGCAGCGACGCCATCCGGGGCGGCCTCGCGTCGACGCCGAGATTCGTCGACTCGGTGGGTGGACTACATCATCGATACGAATGGCGCGAGGCTGCGTAGGGCAACTTTCGTTCCCGGTAAGAAATCGCCCGACCGGAGCGCGCGAGGCCCGCACTCTTCGGCTCTTGAACCCGATCCGGCACCGTCTTCAGTGCGGGCTGACTGACACCGTCGTCATCACCGGGCTGGCAATGGCCTTCCGTGCTAGGCGGATTAAAAGTGATGAAGAACAGGTCGCAATCGAAGGGACAGGCTCAAGATTGATCTTCGAGATCATGAGGCGGACGAATCTTGACGACTTGACGAGCGACAAACTGTCATTTCCGTCTTGAACGTGCTACACTCTCTCTCACACAACGAAATGTGTAGAAGTGATGGGGGAAAATTGCCAACGAATCTAGCCCTCGACGACAGTTTGATCGAGGAAGCCCGCCGAGTTGGACACCACACGACGAAGAAGGAAGCCGTAACCGCGGCTTTGAAGGAGTACGTTCAGCGGCGTCGCCAACAACGCATTCTC